>NZ_JAEMUX010000199.1 GCF_016598475.1 Streptomyces adelaidensis | reverse complement strand
GCAACGGCTTCTCACGGGCTGGTCGTCGGAGGAGGGGTGCGCAAGGGGTGCGCATCGGGATTCGGCGCTGCAGGCCTCTGACCTGGTCTTTTATGGTGCGCGGCGATTCCGCTGCTGAAGTCTCGGGGCAGTCGGCGTGTCGATGGTTGTGATGTGTGGTCAGGAAGGACTGGCCGAGGGGGCGCGTACCGGATCCCGAGTGTGAGCAGCAGGGAGTGGGGGCTCTCCGTCCTGGCAATGGGCGTTCTGGATGCTGGATCCGTTTCTGTTGAGGTCCCGCACATACTCTGCGGAGCTGCGGGGCGATGTTGTCGGGCTGTACCGCTGCGGCCTGGGTCGCTGCTCTGTGCGTCAGGTGTGCGAACTGGATCCGGAGCGCGAGATCCGAGGTCATGTCACCGGGGTGGTGGAACTTGGATGGACTGTGGCGGTCGGCATGGCCCGATGCCGTGAGGGGGGCCGCGTGGACGCCCGGTGCGGCGCGCGATGGAGTCGTGTCTGCCGCCCTGCTTGCATTGAGGTCCGCGGTCGACAGTCGGCAGCGTGCAATAAGCCCAGATATAATAACCTCACCTATACAAGGCTAGGGTGCTCTGTGGACAAGCCTGCCGAGATGTTCGACCGCGAATTCGAGTGGGCCGAGCTGACACGGTTCGCCGCCCTGCCCGGCTCGCGGGCCACGCTCGGTGTGGTCTCCGGCCGCCGACGGCAGGGCAAGACCTTCCTGCTCGACGCGGTCACCCGAGCCAGTGGCGGCTTCATGTACACCGCCACCGAGACCACCGAGGCCGACGCCCTGCGCCAGTTCGGTGAGGCCCTGACCCGTTATCGGGGCCAGCCCACCCCGTTCCGCTTCGCGCACTGGGACGAGGCCGTCACGGCACTCATGCGCATCGCCGATGCAGGGGGTCCCACGGTGGCGGTCATCGACGAGTTTCCCTTTCTCGCCAAGGCCTCCCCTTCCCTTCCGTCGATCATCCAGCGTGCCCTGGATCCCGCTGCCCAGCACACCAACACCCCCGTACGCCTGCTGCTGTGCGGCTCTGCACTGTCGTTCATGGGCAGGCTGCTGTCCGGTAACGCTCCGCTCCGCGGCCGGGCCGGCCTCGAACTCGTCGTTCCCACCCTGGACTTCCGCCTCGCAGCTGAGTTCTGGGAGATCGCCGACCCGCGCACCGCCCTGCTCACCAACGCTGTCGTCGGCGGCACACCCGCCTACCGTCGTGAGTTCACCCAGGGCGATGCTCCCGCCGGGCCGGACGACTTCGACGACTGGGTCACCCGCGCCGTACTCAACCCGGCCCGCCCGCTCTTCCGGGAGGCCCGCTACCTGCTCGCCGAAGAGCCCGAACTCCACGACACGGCGCTGTACCACTCCGTACTGGCCGCTATCGCCGCGGGCAACGCCGCCCGCGGGGGAATCGCCGACTACCTCGGCCGCAAGTCCACCGACCTCGCCCATCCGCTCAGCGTCCTCCAGGACGTCGGCATGATCACTCACGAAGCGGACGCCTTCCGCCGTAACCGCTCCGCCTACCGCATCGCGGAGCCGCTCGTCACCTTCTACCACGCGGTCATGCGCCCGGCCTGGGGGGATCTGGAACGCCCGGGCCGGGCGCCTGCCGTATGGCAGCGCGCCCAGTCCACGTTCCGGAGCAAGGTCGTCGGCCCGCACTTCGAGCAGGTCTGCCGGGAATGGGCCCGTTGGCACGCGTCGCCCGACACCCACGGCGGACAGGTCACGCGAGTGGCCTCCGGCACGGTCAACGACCCCGCTGCCAAGACCAGCCACGAAATCGACGTCGCCGTCCACGGCGGGACTGACAACGGTGGCGAGGCGCTGCTTGCCATCGGAGAAGTGAAGTGGAGCGACGTGATGGGGGTCGGCCATCTGGAACGCCTCCGGCACGTCCGCACCCTCCTGACCGCACGCGGCTCGGCCTCCGGGGCTACCCGTCTGCACTGTTACAGCGGCATCGGCTTCACCGATGAGCTGCATCACCTTGCGAAGGACGACCGCACGATCCAACTGATCGACTTGCCCCGTCTCTACCACGGAGAGTGACAGCTGATTTTCGGCTCGGGGGGCCTGGTTTGCCGCCTCCATCGGCGAACTGCCGGACCCCTCTGCGGTCGTCGTCGTCTTCTTGACCACGAACCGCCTTTTGGGGACGTCACCTCACGCAGCAGTTCGGCGACCCGCCGGTGGACGGCCAACTCGGCCTCCGGCTCGGCGATGCGCTTGCGGCCGCAGCGAGCTCGGGTGTGTCGCTGCTGGTCGTGCCGGGCAACTGCCCTGTGTCGATGAGGTGTTGGCGACGCCGGACATAGATGGTCTGGTCAGTGATGCCGAGGAACTGGGCGGCCTCGGCGACCTTGCTTCCGGATGCGACGAGACCCAGAACCTTGCGGCGAAACTCGGGCGGAAAGCTGCGGGGGGAGCACGTCCTCCGAAGGTCGTGACCTGGACCACCGCGTCGATATGTCTGAGCGTACGTCCAGCAGTCCGGGCGTCGTTGCAGCTCAGAAGGGGTGTGAACGATGTAACCGGACGACAAGTTCAGGATAGCCAGCCAGC
>NZ_JAEMUX010000198.1 GCF_016598475.1 Streptomyces adelaidensis | reverse complement strand
GACTGCAGGCCGTCACCTCGCAGGCGATCAGTGCCGGGCTGACACAGACGGTTTTCGCTCAGCACGTGAGAACTCTGGACCGTACCGGGGTATGCCATCACCTGGCGAACGAGAACGAGCTCACGTGGTGCGAGGGAGAAGGGACATGAAACCGCTGAACAGCCCGCTGGAGATCGGCGTGCGGGCACTGGTGCTGCTCTCGGAGAGCCATCCCGACGCTCTGGACCTGGCCCAGCTCGCGCTCTTAGACCATGCCGTGCTGCACAGCGCCGAGTTCGACGGACCACCCAGCCTGCACCCGGATCTGCCAGCTCGCTCGGGAGAGCTCGGTCTGAAGCGCACGGTTCTCGAACAGGCACTTCTGGTGCTCATCCGCGCTGGCCTGGCCGAACTCGAAGCTGACGGGACCGGCCTGGTCTACCGGGCCACTGAACGCGGCCCGGCCTTCGTGGACGTTCTCGAAGCCCCGTACGTCCTACGGCTCCGCGAGCGCGCTGAATGGGCCGTCCACCAATGGGCCCCGGACATCGATGTACGCGCCACCACCCAGTCCCTGCAAACGCCTCCCCCCGCCCCCGTGACCTCTCGCCCGTTCGAGGGCCATCGTGGGTAGTCTCCAGCTGGTCCACCTCACTTACGCCGGCTCGGGCAGGCCATCAGCGCAAATCGTCTTCGGCCCCGAGCTGACCACCATCTATGGTGCCTCCGACACCGGGAAGACCTTCATCGTCAGGTCTGTCGAGTACATGCTCGGCGGCGCCCAGCTGGATATGGTCGACGAAGCCGAGGGATACACCCAGATCCTCCTTGGGCTGCTGCTGCCCGATGGCAGCCCGCTGACTCTCGTCCGGCGCCCCGGCACCAACTCCACGCATCTGCATCGCGAGGACCTCCGCGACCTGGTTCACCGCCCAGCGGATGCCATCGTGAACTCGGTGCACAACGCCCGTAGCAAGAACAGCCTCTCGATTCACCTGATGCGCGCTATGGGTCTAGACGATGTCCTCATCCGCAAGAACGAAGCCGGTGGCACCCGCTCCCTGGCGCTGACCGACCTGGCGCACCTGTCCGTGGTTACGGAGGACCGCATGATCGCCATGCCCTCCCCGGTCCTACGCACCGGCACCACCACCACCCGCACCGCGGAGACGTCGGTCATGCGGTTCCTCCTGACCGGGGAGGGAGACCCTCCCGTCGACACCGGGCCCAACGCGGGACAGCGGCGTGTGAACAGGGGGCAGATCAACCTCTTGGACCAGCTCGTGATCGACTTGTACGCGAAGCTTGAGTCGGACGAGTCTGAGCGCGACTTGAAAGACCGCCTGGCGCGGGTCAAGATCGCGATCGACGCGCAAAACATTGCCCTGCGCGCGGCCGACGAAGGTCACCGCGAAGCGGTACGCGAGCGCATGACACACGCCCGCCGTCTTGCTGGGCTAGACGAGCGGCTGGCCGAGGTCAGCGATCTGTTGGGACGGTTCAGCCTGCTGGAGGACCAGTACCGCTCTGATCTGGAGCGTTTGGTAATGGTCAACGAGGCTGGCAGCATCCTCGGTTATTTCCGCGTCGGAACCTGCGTCTTCTGCGGAGCGGACCCCGAGCACCAGCACCCCGGCCACAGTCAGCAGGAGGCCACTCAGCTCCACATTGCGGTGCAAGCGGAGGCCACGAAGACGACCGCCCTGCTCACGGACCTCCTGCCGACCATCGCCGACCTCGCCCTCGAACAGGAAGAGCTCGCCCGGACCTGGCAGGCCGTCAAGGACGACCTGGAAGCGCTGGACGAACTCATCGCCGAAGCCGAGGGCCAGCTCGCACCGCTCAGGGACGGGCTTCAAAACCTGCTTGACGCACGATCTTCAGTCGAGCGGGGGCTAGAACTGCATGCGCGGATTGCGGAACTTGAGGACAAGCGCTCTCGCCTCGACGGGGAGGGAGCGGTGCCCGCTACCCGGCCTGCGCAGTACATCGCCGCCCGAGTCGTCAACGACTTCGACTCGGTCCTCCAACGCACCCTGAGCAGCTGGGAAATACCGGCAGTCGACAACTCCGGGTACGACCAGTACAACGCCGAGATCCGGGCCGGGGGCCGCCCGCGCGCCGGTCGTGGCAAGGGTGTGCGATCCGTACTGCATTCGGCCTTCACTACCTCCCTGGCCCGCTTCTGTATCGAACGAGACCTCCCCCATCTCGGCTTCGTTGTCCTGGACTCCCCCGTGGTCACCTACCGCCAGCCGGTGAAGAACACTCCACAGGACCCCGACCTACCCGACGTGCGCATCACATCCACCGTCGTAGACCGCTTCTACGAGGACATGCTCGCTTTTCCCGGCCAGGCTGTGATCATCGAGAACGGCGATCCACCCCTCGGCGTCCTGTCCGAGGCCACCACCTACAACTTCACCGCCGCCGACGGTCGCCCTGGCTTCCTCCCGTGAAGCCTCGTCGATTCCAGGATCTGCAGGGCCTACTAACCCGCCATAGCCCGGCTACGTGGGGCGGAGCGATGGGCTCGCGGACCAGATTGCGGATCCGACCGGGGCGCTGGACCGGGAGGACTCGATCACGGATTTCCTCGTTATCTGAGGTCGTGGGAAGGCATT
>NZ_JAEMUX010000197.1 GCF_016598475.1 Streptomyces adelaidensis | reverse complement strand
ACTCGTAATGCGTAGGTCTCGGGTTCGAATCCCGAAGGCGGCTCCATGGTGAACCCCAGGTCATGCCTTTGACCTGGGGTTTCTTCGTTTTATTGACCTTGGAATTCGGGCGGATCGGACACTCGAGGGCTATGCATCGTAATGCGTAGGTCCGAGGTTGACGGTCGGTGGTGATTCTGCTCTGCAAGGCTGTGAACTGGTCTTTTGTCGCTCGCTATCGGTCCGCCTCGGCCTGTTCGGAATGGCGTGGTGGCCATTTGGTGGCCAAGCGTGCAGGCATCGTGCAGATCGGCTCCCGCTTGGCCGCGTAACTGGAGGTTGGGAAGGGGACAGTTGTTGTGCCCACCCGACAATCACGGGTGGCGTCCCTTGTCTTGGTGCAGCCGATCAGGCTGCGGAATCTGCAGGTCGCGGCCCGAATCGCCTCGCCGGAGGCCCTGCTGGGACTCGTCGAGCCGGGACCAGCGGTCATCGCGCGACGGCCCGCAGCGGCACGTATCGGACGACTCCGAAGCGGAGGCGACGGAACGTGATCGGCTACGCCATCACGGGGGACATGACCCCGGCGAGTCGATCGGGCGGTGACCCGACCGGTCAGCGCTGATGTTGTTCGTGAGTGGGAAACGGCCAACTTTGCGCGCAGGTAAGGGATTCCTTCCCGGGTGCAGGTTTGCGATGCCTGTGAGTCGCTGGCGTGGACATGCTCGCCGTGTGGCCGTGCAAGGAGATCGCTGCACTGTAGGGCGACCGTCCTCCCGGGCAGGCGTGATCACGCCAACCTGCCCCTGAGTGGTCCTTATAAATTCTTGACGCTTCAAGTCCACTCACCGTTAACTCACGCCACTCTTGTGATCTCTGTGCGTGGTCGGGGTGGGGGCAGTGAAAGTGCGATGGGGGAAGGGTGCTGCCGTAAGGGCGGTGCTCGTGAGCGTGGTGTCCCTGGGGCTCGCGGTGGCGGGACCGGCTGGAGCGGGATCCGCCGGGGCGCCGACCGCGGTTGCGGCGGTGTGCACCGGCGGGGTCAACCCGGACTACAACGGTGACGGCATCCGCGACATCGCGATAGCCGATCCCGATGCCACGGTGGCGGGCAAGGCCCGCGCCGGCCGCATCGATGTCGTGTACGGCGGCGGCAAGGGCACCAAGCGGCTGGATCAGGATCTTGCCGAAGTGCCTGGAGTGGCGGAGTCGGGTGACCAGTTCGGATTCAGCCTGGCGACGTTCGACGTGAACGAGGACGGCTGTGACGACTTGGCGGTCGGCATTCCGCATGAGGCGATCGGCACCGCCGCCGACTCCGGAGGCGTCGCGGTGCTCTACGGTTCGCCGGACGGTCTCGGGCAGGGCACGGCGTCCGTGGGCTACGACCAGGGTCTGGAAGCCGTTCCGGGCGTCGCCGAGACAGGTGACTGGTTCGGGTACTCCGTTGCCGCCGGCACCAGTGGCGGTACGCCTTTCCTGCTCATCGGTGTTCCGGGTGAGGACATCGGCTCGCCCTCCCTGGTGGACGCGGGCGTCGCCGTCCATGTGAAGGGCAGCGCGATCACCGACTTCAGCCAGGACTCAGCCGGGGTCCCCGGCGTGGTCGAGAAGGATGACCGGTTCGGAGCCCAGGTCGCCGCCACCGCAACCCACTTCGCGGTCTCGGCGCCGGGCGAGGCCATCGGAACGGACACCTTTGCCGGCGGTGTCTCGCTGTTCAACCACACCTTCACCGATGGTGTGCCCGCCGCGGTCCTCGGCCTGGACCAGGACGGCGCACTGAGCGATGACACCAACGTCTTCGGCGAGGCCGAGTCCAGCGACAGTTTCGGCAAGTCCATGGCGATGGTGCCCTTCCGGACCTCGGGCACGGGCACGCCCACCGAGTCGCTGTTGGCCGTGGGGGTGCCCGGCGAGGACCACCCCGCCGATGCCGACGGCGGCATGGTGCACATCTTCAAAGTGACCGCGGCGGGCGCTGTCAGCGAGCGCCAGCGCATCCACCAGGACGTCGCCGACATCGAGGGCAGCACGGAGCCGGGTGACCTGTTCGGTGAGCGGCTCGTCGCCGTCAACACCGCTCCGACTGCTACCTCCACCGCCTCCACCATGCTCCTCGCGGTCGGTGCCCCCGGCGAGGACCTCGGCGATGACCGTGACGCCGGTGCGGTGCAGACGTTCCCGTTGGTCGGCGCGCCCGGCGACGGTGACCTGTTCATCGAGCAGGGAACCGCCGGGACGGGCGGGGACGTCGGCCCGCAGGAGTACTTCGGCACGGCTCTCGGCGCGACGAGCGCTTCGCTGTATCTCGGCGTTCCCTATGGCCCTGCTGCCGACCGGGCCGTGTACGCGCTGCCTTGGGGCAACGTCGCGCCCGGCGGCACTGCGGGCACGGTGCAGAGCTGGCGGCCGGGCGAGGGCGGCATCCCCGCAGGCGACGTGACGGCATTCGGAGCGGTGATCCGATGAAGATGAACGGGGAGAGGAGCCGAAAGCAGAAGGTGTGGCGTCGAGGTGGGACGCCGACGGTTCTTGCGCTTGCGACGGCCGGGCTCGTAGCGACCGTAGTGACGGGTCTGCCCACGGACTCCGGGGACGCACGGTCCCAGGTCGTGCCGGTGGCCGCCACCTCCGCTGCGCTGAAGGCGGCTGTCGACGAGGGCGTGTCCACCGAGA
>NZ_JAEMUX010000196.1 GCF_016598475.1 Streptomyces adelaidensis | reverse complement strand
GAATCCGTATCGGAATTCCGTATACGTATTCGTATCCGTGGGGCGGCCGGAGGGGAGTGAGGGCGTGGCGGAGCCGACCGGGCGGCGGTTCTCCTACGCCCGCACGCGCACTCTCGCCGGCGTCCTCCCCGTCCTGCTTATCGTCATGGGCCTCTTCTACGACCACTTCACTCCGCGTGAGTTCACGGCGGTCCCCTTCTTCACCGTCGCGCCCCTCGTGGCGGCCCCCCTCTTCTCGCTGCTCGGCACGGTGGTCACGGGCCTCGCATCGGTCGCCGGCATCACCGTCGTACACGTCCGCTACGGCGACGCAGGCCACGTGGACGCGATCACCGAGATCGTGACGGTGGCCATCGTCGCCGCACTGGCCGTGCTCATCAACCGCCTAGTCCGCCGCAGCGACGCCCGCCTCGCCACCGCCCGCGAGATCGCCGAGGCCGCGCAGCGGGCCGTACTGCCGGTGCCGCAGGAGCGGATCGGCGGGCTGGAGATCGCCGCGCGGTACGAGGCGGCGCAGGCCGGGGCGTCGATCGGGGGCGATCTGTACGCGGTGCAGGACTCGCCGCACGGCGTACGGCTGATCGTGGGGGACGTACGAGGCAAGGGGCTGGGGGCGGTGTCGGCCGTCGCGGTGCTGATCGGCGCGTTCCGGGAGGCGGCCGAGCAGGAGTCGACCCTCGAAGCGGTCGCCCAGCGGCTGGAACGGGCGCTGGCCAGGGAGGCCGCGCGACGGGACGCCGCTGTGGAGCACGAGGGGTTCGCCACGGCCGTACTGGCGGAGTTCCCGCACGGTGCGGGGCGAGCCAGGATCGTCAACCGAGGCCACCCGTCACCTCTGCTGCTGTACGCCGACGGAACCCTGAGCGAGCTGGACACCACGAGGCCCGCGCTCCCGCTCGGCATGGACGATCTGGGCACCTGGCCCGACCGTGCCGAGGAGACCGGGTTCCCGCCCGGCGCCACGCTGCTCTTCTACACCGACGGCCTGTCCGAGGCCCGGGACGAGCACGGCACTTTCTACGCCCCTGTCGAACGTCTGTCCGGTCGGGCATTCCCCGGCCCGCGCGCCCTCTTGACGACTCTCGCGGAAGAGGTACGCCGGCACACCGGCGACCGTACGACGGACGACATGGCCCTCCTCGCGGTCCGCCGCCCGCACACCTCTCTCTCACATCTCCCGCAAATTTCATGATCGTCATTACGGAACGTGTCTGTTCGAATCCTTTCCGCATAACGACTGACGCACTGTCAGGGCAACTGTTACTCCTGGGGCAAGGTCAACTCGCCCGTTTTCCGCCCCTCGTGACCCGGTTGGTCCAGGGCGAAAGCCGGAACGATCACTCAGAACAGCTTGGAATGGAGTACCCCCGTCTATTAACGTTCGATAACGCAGCGCGGTCGTCCCAGCCGTCACAAGAGATGGCTCCGTGCTCACGCGCCGAATCCCGCAAGGGAACCGGGGAACCACCACCCTGGGGTGAATCGCACGGAAGCCGTCGTGGCAGCACGACAGGTTTACGCGCGTAGGAGACCTTCCTGCTCCGAACCCGTCAGCTAACCCGGTAGGCGAGAAGGAAGGAAAGGAGTACGCCCACGTGGCGTCCAACCGGTCCGCGACCGAAGCCCCGTTCGTGCCGAGCCAACGCGACGGCGAGAGCCAGACGTTCGCCTACGGCAGCTACAACAGCGACAACGAGGGCCCCTGGCAGGAGTGGAACCCCACCGCGGAGTCCACCCGCCCTGTCCGCGGCCGGCACCGCGTGGCCAAGCAGCGCCAGCGCGGCGGACTCGCCCGCAGCTCCACGGTTCTCGGCGTAGGCGTCATCGCCGCCGTCGGCGGTGCGGGCATGGCCAGCGCGCAGACCGGCAAGCCCCCGGTCTCCATATCGATGCCCGACATGCCGAATGTCGGCTCGGTCTTCGACGAGGACGACGCCGAGCCGGAGGAGCCGCAGGGCTCTGCCACCCCGCTCAGCAGCGCCGGCCTCATCGCCGCCGACACCGAGCAGGGCACCACCAACGCGGGCGAGGCGCTGCGCGCCCGCATCATGGCGCAGGCCGAGTCCCAGCAGGACGCGGTCGACCTGAAGGCCGCCGAGGCCGCGCAGAGCGCCGCCGCGAAGAAGGCCGCCGAGCAGGCCGCCAAGGAGAAGAAGGCGGCCGAGGCGAAGGAAGCCGCCGCCAAGAAGAAGGCGGAAGAGGAGGCCGCGGCGAAGAAGGAGGCCGAGCGCCTCGCCTCTCTCGCCAAGCAGTACACGCTTCCCACCTCCTCCTACACCATCACCTCCACCTTCGGTCAGGCCGGCGCCTACTGGTCCTCCGGCTACCACACCGGCCTCGACTTCGCGGCCCCCACCGGCACGCTCATCAAGGCCGTCCACAGCGGCACCATCACCCAGGCCGGCTACGAGGGCTCGTACGGCTACAAGACCGTCCTCACCCTCGATGACGGCACCGAGCTCTGGTACGCCCACCAGTCCTCCATCGGCGTCAGCGTCGGCCAGAAGGTCTCCACCGGCGACGTCATCGGCCGCGTCGGCGCGACCGGCAACGTCACCGGCGCCCACCTCCACCTGGAGGTCCACCCCGGCGGCTCCGCCAGCGGCATCGACCCGGGCGCGTGGCTGCGCAGCAAGGGGATCAACCCGTAGGACCCGTACCGTTCCTTTGGACTGAGCGGGAGTGAGTCCGCTCAGCCGT
>NZ_JAEMUX010000195.1 GCF_016598475.1 Streptomyces adelaidensis | reverse complement strand
GCCAAAGCAGCGCCACCCCAAAGCCGCTACGCCGACCTAGCATTCCCGGTACGGATCACTCACCACTCTCCTGGAGAACAGGTGCAACGTAATTAGCTCGCGGCCTGTCTCCCTTGCCATGCTCATCAACCTCAAAGATGACATGCAATCCGACAGGGTTAATGGAATCCCATTTGACCCCTTCTTGCAACGCCGCCCCAGGAAAGAAAACATCGCTAGGGTAGTCCGGATGCGAAATGAACCCGAAGGTTCCGCGCCACGCCTTTACAATTCCCCTTGGCGGCACTTCTGAGGTATCGTCCATTTTTGGCCTGGCCAGTTGCACCAAACCCTCGCAAAGTTGCGATATTTCTTGGCCGATTCCAGTCAGGCGATAAAGTCGACCGACCCGTCCCGGGAAATGACGCCACGCAACACAGCGCTCGAACAGTACAGCGTGATGCTTCACCCCTTTTAGGATACGAATGGCATCGTTTTGGAAGAGGGGCGGAAATACACCAAGTTCACCAACCGCTCGCAGAAAAGAATTCGCGCTTTCCAGTAGCATTTCAGCGAGTCGCTGGTCCCAAGCTCCGGCATCTAGCTCTCTGATCCCCTGAGAGAATCCGGCTGATGCCTTATGCGCGGCCTCTACGGGCCGACGGTCGTCCTCGAGTAGCGACTCAGACCACCGCCGCCATGAGTCGACAAGACTGGTGAGGATGATGAGGCGAAGCCTTCCCCGACCAGTCACGTTTTCGAGCGCCCATTCCAAATGAACCTGTGACTCTTCGTATCGACGAGCCCAAAGGTTGATTCGTCCCAGAAGTTGCGCAGTATCAGCCGTTCGAAAATACTCGTGGGCCGAGTTGGCCAAGGGTAGTGCGGCGTCCACGTCATGGGCACGACCGGCTAGATGCCCTGCAAAGTAGTAGGAGACAACGGGCTTTCCCGCCTCATCCGCCTTACGCAACGCCGATCGATAAAGCGATGTAGCCTGGTCGATCTGATCGTTCTGAGAGAGAATGAACGCCTCTACTCGGTCAACTTCCCAGAACTCTGGGTTCAGTGCACGCGCTCTGGATAGGTAACTTTGCGCACGCTCCAATGAACGCTTCTGCGCTAGAGCGAGCCGCAGCAGATGGGCGGTTGGCTCATCGTGTGCAGAGCGAACTCTCACGACACTCGGAGCAAGTTGTCGCTTACTCTCGTCTGTGCGACGCTGTTCTTCCGAGCGCTTAAATTCCTGCTCCCGCATCAAAGTTCTGCTGATATCCGCCTTTGGTGGTGGTGAAACTCTACGCAAGAAATGTTGAGCAGCCTCCGTAATTTGCACGCGTGAGATCAACTCATCATCGACGTCTGGCTTCTGAGTTACCAGAGATCCCGCACTTAGCTCCTTTACGGCCAGGTTCAAGTCGTCGATCGGAGAGTCCGTCAGGACCGCGAGTTCATCGAAGGTTGAAGAGCGATCAAGAGCGTAGAGAACGGACAAGATCGCTTTAGGTGTCTCGCTGAGAGCGTCGAACACGGACCTGACACAGAAGTCGATCAGTGCGTCCTGATCTGTCAACGTGGGATGGGGTTCTCGCCCTGATTCGACAGACAGCACGTACCATCGAATAGCCAAGGGGCTAAAGCGCAGCCGAGTGACAATTTGCTCGACGGTTTCGTTTTTTAGTCTTGCTAGAAATTCCGCCCTTCCTCCGCGCACTCGCGCGAACGACCTGAATAGCGTTTGTGCGTCTTTCTTTTCCAACGGAGGAAGAGGAATCCGGCGTTCAATCTGTCCGACGCCGATCCTGCTTGTCATGAGATAGGTGACATTGTCAGGAAGAGTCTCATAGAGGGTAACGATCTCACTGCCGCTAACCGTTTCGAGGTTATCGATGATGAGAAGCGTTTCGATTCCTTCCAACGCTCCGGCAAGCTCTTGGGCGCCGCCCTTAAAATCGTCAGCTAGCACCTTACCCAGAATTTGAGTAGCACCGGTGATATCGCGCACCGCGCCGGCAATCTGGATAACGCCGTTAGCTGTCAGCCTCTCCGTCTTGAGAGAGGTCCACAGGATGCATTCATAGGGAGAATCGGGATTATCCAAAAGGGAATAGGCCACTTCAGATGCGAGGGCGGTCTTTCCGATTCCTCCCTCGCCAGTGATAGTGATCATTGGCTCACGACGTCTCAAAAGGTGCTTCACTATGGCGCTGCAGGCTTGAGACCTACCGACAAGCCCGGTGTCGTCGTAATCAAACGGCGGAAGATTGTGAAGGATTCTATCCGAGTACCTTCGGTCGGAGCCGTTAAACGCCGGCTCCCATCCTGGTTCAGCACCCAACTTGTCCAAGGTGTCGCGCATTGTGGGCCAAAAGCGACTCTTGAATTCCCGGCAGGCGCTTACCGCTTTTTCCGCGTCGCCGGTTTGGAGAGGACGCCCGTGCATGACGCGGTTGCGGATAGGTACGAGCGTGTCCATTCGAGGGGTACCTTGGCGTAGTTCCCTGGCTAGCTCGACGGGAAGTGCTTCCCGATGGCGGTTCAGGACATCATACGCCTCACGCATATCTAGATATTCAACAATGGAGAGCTCGTCTTCGCTGGCTTCCGAGTGTCGGCGATCCTCGGCGCGAGGATAACTATCACCTAGCGCCTCGGACTCACTCATATGATCAAGAACATATCGCAAAATCATCTGACGCACGTCGGATTCGAATGAATCTACGAGTACATAAAGCCGTGCACGTGTCATGCGAGTGTGAAGCAAGCTGACCCCCTCCGAGC
>NZ_JAEMUX010000194.1 GCF_016598475.1 Streptomyces adelaidensis | reverse complement strand
GCTAAGGACGTTCACCATGACCTCCGCTGCGACCGCCGCGAAGCGGCACACCGTGCTCGACAGCCCCTACGGCCCCCTCACCCTCGTGGCCGACGACGGCGTCCTGTGCGGCCTCTACATGACCGAGCAGCGCCACCGCCCGCCGGAGGAGAGCTTCGGCGTCGGCGACGACACGCTCTTCGCTGAGACGGAGGAACAGCTGAAGGCGTATTTCGCGGGCGAACTGAAGGCGTTCACCCTTGAACTGCGGCTGCACGGCACCCCGTTCCAGCGCGGCGTCTGGGAACAGCTCGCCCGGATCCCCTACGGCGAGACCCGTTCGTACGGCGATCTCGCGGACGCCCTCGGCAACCCCAAGGCGTCCCGCGCGGTGGGCCTCGCCAACGGCAAGAACCCCGTCGGCATCATCGTCCCCTGCCATCGCGTCGTCGGCTCCGACGGGAGCCTCACGGGATACGGCGGCGGCCTGGAGCGCAAGCAGCGCCTGCTGGACTTCGAACGGGGGACGGCTCTCTTCTGAACGGCCGTCTCGCGTGTGTGGTGGGGGTGGGGGCGGTCGGTCGTTCTCTCACGACAGCAGGCGCCGCTCCTTGGCGACGGCCACCGCCCCCGACCGCGTCTCCACCCCCAGCTTGCCGTAGATCCGCCCGAGGTGGGTCTTGACGGTCGCCTCGCTGATGAAGAGCGCACGGGCTATCTCCCGGTTGCCCAGACCACGGGCCAGCTGGCCGAGGATCTCGTGCTCGCGCTCGGACAACGCCGGGCGTGGACTGCGTAGTTGGGCCAGCAGCCGCTCGGCCACCGGGGCGGACAGTGCCGTACGGCCGGAGGCGGCGTTACGGATCGCCGCGAACAACTCGTCGGCTCGTTCGGCCTTGAGCAGATATCCGGTGGCACCCGCTTCGATGGCGCGGCTGATGTCGGCGTCGGTGTCGAACATGGTGAGCACCAGCACATGGGGGGCCGGGGCGATCGGATCGGTCGGAGTGCCCAGGGCGTCGGACGGCCGTGATGCAAGGGATGTCAGGCGCCGGGTGGCCGTCACGCCGTCCAGGCCGTCGCCGAGTTGCAGATCCATCAGCACCACGTCGGGGTGGAGGCGGGCGGCCATGGCGAGCGCCTCCTCGCCGGTGCCCGCCTCCCCCACCACCTCGATGCCGTCGGCGCTGGACAGCAGCGCGCGGAGCCCGGCCCGCACCACGGCGTGGTCGTCGCACAGCAGGAGCCGGATCGGAGCTGCGGGGGCCGACTCGCTCATGGGACGGGCTCCTTGGGGGTTGTGTGAGTGATGGGGCCGGGGGAGAGGGGCACGAGGGAGAGAGGAATCGCCACGGACACGACGGTGCCCTCGCCCGGCACGGACTCCACGGTGAGCGTGCCGCCCGACTGCCGGGCCCGGATACGCATGGCCGGCAGGCCATGGCCGCGCTCCCGGCTCGCTTCGGAAGCCCCGGGAGCCGCTTCGGAAGCCGCGCGAGCCGATGCGAAAGCCGCGCGAGCCGATGCGAAAGCCGCGCGAGCCGATGCGAAAGCCGTAGGACCCGGTTCGGCGGCTGCGGGACCCGGTCCGTCGGCTGCGGGACCCGGCCCGGCGGCCAAGGGACCCGCCCCGGCATCGCCCCGCCCCGTCGCGGAGACCGGCCGCCGCCCCGCCACGTCGAACCCCCGCCCGTTGTCGGCGATATCCAGCGAGACCTGGTCGTCCAGACAGGTCAGGGTCACCGCGGCGCGCGTCGCGGCGGCGTGTTCGCGCACGTTGGCGAGCGCACCCTGAGCGATGCGCAGCAGCGCCGCCTCGACGCGTTCCGGAAGCCGGCCCGGGGTGCCGTCGAGCCGGAACTCCACCACCAGGCCCGGGCCGCTCTCCCGCTCGGCGAGGGCGCCGAGCGCACCGGCGAGGGAACGCTCGGCGAGATCCGCCGGTGCCAGGTCGTGGACGAACCGGCGCGCCTCGGCGAGGCTGCGCGAGGTGATCTCGGCAGCCTTCCCGATGTGCCCGTGGGCCGCGTCGGGGTCCGTACGCCAGACGCGTTCCGCGGCCAGCCGCTGCCGCTCCGCCAGGACGCCCGCCCGCCGCTCGGTGGCCGCGAGGTCCCGGCGGGTGCGGACCAGGTCGTCGATCAGGGCGCGCTGCCGGGCCGCCTGGCGCCGCAGATGGACGAAGACGGCGGTGGCGACCGCGGCGACGGCCGGCGGCGCGGCGACCATGTTGGGATTGATCGTGCCCTCCGCCACCCGCACCTGGGACCCCACGACCAGCGCGGTCAGTACGACCGCCAGCGGCACCGCGAGCCGTGGGGGCAGCGTGTGCAGCCCCGCGAACAACAGCGGCATGGCACACCACGTGGCACTCGGCGTGAGCACGAGCAGCACGATCCACACCACCGTCACGGACCCCAGCCAGGCCAGGTGCCGGGCGGACGGCGGACTGCCGGGACCCGGTGCCGGAGCCAACAGCTGCCCGAGGGCGTAGAGCAGCCCGAACACCGCGAACAGCACGACCACCCAGCCGGTACGCGCCCCACCCTGATCGCGCGTCAGAAAGCGCACGAACGAGGAGCACCACAGCAGAAGGAACGCGGCATGCACGACCGCGGCCAGCCAGCGCGCATCCGGATCCGTACGCCGCCGCTCCGCCCAACTCATGGCCCCACCACCGCTCTTGTCGTGCTGGTCCCGCAAATCCGCCGCAGACCGCTCTCCCGCGCCTGACTCCCGTGCCTGACTTCCGTGTCCGACCTCTGTGAGTGGTGTGCATCGTGAC
>NZ_JAEMUX010000193.1 GCF_016598475.1 Streptomyces adelaidensis | reverse complement strand
CATCAGAAGTCATGTATCGGTAGTGATGTATCGACTACGCCGCAGGCTGTGACAGCCAGCTCGGGAGCGCGTCGAAGTCGTCCTGGCCCAGCGCCAGCAGCATCGCGTCCGCCGGCGTCGGCTCGAACGGCTGCCGCAGCAGCGGCATTCCCGCCTCGACCGGAGTCCGGTTCGCCTTGCGGTGGTTGTCCTCCGCGCACGAGGCGACCGTGTTCAGCCAGCTGTCCGCGCCGCCCTGCGACCGCGGCACCACATGGTCCACGGTCGACGCCCGCCTGCCGCAGTACGCGCACCTGTGCCTGTCCCGCACCAGAACACCCCGCCTCGACCACGGTGCTTGTCTTCGGAAGGGCACCCGTACGTACCTGCAGAGCCTGATCACCCGGGGCGCCGGTATGTCGACCGCAGCTCCGCGCATGCGCAGTTCGGGGTGGGTCTGCTCGACGACGGCCTTGTCCTGCAGCACCAGAACGACGGCTCGGTTGAGCGTCACCGTCGACAGCGGTTCGAAGCTCGCGTTCAGTACCAGCGTGTCCCGCATTCCAGCCCACCTCCTGTGCACCAGCCCGCTCCCCGGCGGGCTTGGATCAACTTTGGCCGGGCACGCCGAGATGGACAACGCAATAAAAAATGCCCGCCTCTGATCACTTCCAAGACCAGAGACGGGCAAACGTTCATTGAACGTCCGGCTTCGTTACTTTTCCGCTACAGCGGCGTACTCACCGAGGAGTTGGGCGCGCGCGAGGGTGTGGAAACGCAGGTTGAATCCGACCACGGCGGGCGAAGCGTCCGAATCCGGACCGAGCTTCTCCTGATCCACGGCGTACACCGTGAAAACATAACGGTGCGCCGGATCTCCGGGCGGCGGCGCGGCACCGCCGAAGTCCTTCGTCCCGTAGTCGTTGCGCACCTGGACCACGCCCTCGGGCAGTCCCTCGAACTTCCCCGAGCCCGCACCCGCCGGCAGCTCGGTCACCGACACCGGGATGTCGAACACGACCCAGTGCCAGAACCCGCTCCCCGTGGGGGCGTCCGGGTCGTAGCAGGTCACGGCGAAGCTCTTGGTCTGCGCCGGGAAGCCCTCCCAGCGCAGCTGCGGCGAGGTGTTCCCGCCCGCGTAGACCTGAGCGTCCTTGAGCGTCGCCCCCGGCTCGACGTCCTCGCTCACCACCGTGAACGACGGCACGGCCGGGTGAAAATCGTGGGGGAGCGGCGGCCTCTTCGGCTCGGTCACCTCGGTACCTCCTGTGGATCTGGGGTGGTCGGTGTGTTCAGAGCCTAGAACCAGCTGCGCTTGCTGCCGACCGCCGACAGCCACTCGTTCAGGTACGCCGCCCAGTCGGTCCCCTGGTAGTCGTGCAGCCCCACCTTGAACGCGCGGAACGAGTCGCTGCCCTCGCTGAACAGACCCGGCTTCTTGTCCATCTCCAGTACGACGTCCATCTCGCGCTCGTCGGCGACGAAGCTCAGCTCGACCTGGTTCAGGCCGTGGTACTGCTGCGGCGGGTAGAACTCGATCTCCTGGTAGAACGGCAGCTTCTGCCGGGTACCCCGGATGTGCCCGCGCTCAAGGTCCGCGTTCTTGAAACGGAAGCCCAGCTGCACGAAGGCGTCCAGGAGGGCCTGCTGCGCCGGCAGCGGGTGCACATTGATCGGGTCCAGGTCGCCGGAGTCGACCGCACGCGCGATCTCCAGCTCGGTGGTCACACCGATGTTCATACCCGGCAGCGTCTGGCCCTGGATCGTGGTGACCGGCGTCTCCCACGGGATCTCCAGCCCGAACGGCACCACATGGACCGCCTCGGCCTTCAGCTCGAAGGCACCACCGAGCCGCTGCTTGGTGAACTCGATGTCCTGCTTGTACTCCGCGTCCTGGCCCTCGACCTCGACCCTGGCCTGCAGACCGACCGACAGCGCCTCGATCTGCTGGTCCACGGAGCCGCCCTGGATCCGCACCTCACCCTGGACGACACCGCCCGGCACGACATTGACCTCGGTCAGTACCGTCTCGACCGAAGCGCCACCGGCCCCCAGGCTCGCGAGCAGCCGCTTGAACCCCATGTCTGTTCCTCCCGTCAGGCAATGCCTGTGTATCTGTGTGTTCTACGTGTGGATCGCTCTGTACGGCGTAGATCCTTGATCCCTACAAACGCAAACCGACGGCGGCCGGTTCCGCGTCCTCACCCTTCCAAGGAGGACGCCCCCCTGGCCACCCGTCGGCCCACACCCGTCTGGACTACGCTCGTACGCCATGATCGCGAGCCCCGACCGTACGCCCCTCGCCCGCGAGTTCTTCGACCGCCCTGTACTGGAGGTGGCGCCGGATCTCCTGGGACGCGTCCTCGTCCGCACCGGCCCCGACGGCCCGATCGACCTCCGCATCACGGAGGTCGAGGCCTACGACGGCGCGAACGACCCCGGCTCCCACGCCTATCGCGGCCGCACAGCCCGCAACGGTGTGATGTTCGGTCCGCCGGGCCATGTGTACGTCTACTTCACCTACGGCATGTGGCACTGCATGAACCTGGTGTGCGGCCCGGAGGGGCGGGCGAGCGCGGTCCTGCTGCGTGCCGGCGAGATCACTCGGGGCGCCGAGCTCGCCCGTAAACGTCGAGTCTCGGCCCGAAACGACAAAGAACTGGCCAAAGGCCCCGCCCGCCTGGCCACGGCCCTGGCCGTGGACCGAGCCCTCGACGGCACGGACGCCTGCACCTCCGATGCCTCGCCCCTGACGATCCTGACCGGTACCCCCGTAAGCCCTGAGCAGGTACTGAGCGGTCCACGCACCGGCGTCGCCGGAGACGGCGGCGCTCATCCCTGGCGCTTCTGGATCGCCAACGACCCGACCGTCAGCCCCTATCGGGCCCACGTTCCCCGCCGGCGCTCAACTTGACTCGTCCCTGGGCGATCCGTAACGTAGCCCGAGCCGCTTGAACCGGTTACGGCTATCAGCCAGCAGCCGAGAGCGGCCAACCCACTACCTACAACATCCCCTCAGCGGGGGCGCATTAGGCATGCCCTAATTCCAGCCCGCAGGACTCAATTATGAGTTGCCGAGGGAATCGGCTAACGTAGTGAATGTCGAAAGGCCGAAAGGGAAACCACAAGGCTCAAGACAGTCGAAAGGCAAAGCCCCCCGACAGGGAATCGGATCGGA
>NZ_JAEMUX010000192.1 GCF_016598475.1 Streptomyces adelaidensis | reverse complement strand
ACTGGGACGCTTCCCAGCCGTTCTGGTCACCATCCACGGCACCCATCCGTTCCGTACAGCCGGCCAGGCCAGGACCATAGCCGGAGAAAAGAAGAGCAAGAAGTGCTGGGATATGATCTTAGGTGGGCCCCTCATTCTTTGTCACTGTTGCGCCCTCGCAACGCACCGTTTTCCTTCCATCTCGGAACTCCCTCCAAAATTTGCGGAATACCATCCTTGTTTGCATTGGCACGTGCCGGGGAAGGGCGTCGACCCGAGGAGGGGACTCAAACCTTGTGTCCACAGCGGAGCAGCTTCGAGGAACGGCCGTGACGGACTTCGCGCGCGATACCGGGACCGCGGCGCCGACAGAACCGGACGCCCTGATTCAGACCCTGTACGAGGACCTGAGCAGACTGCCGGCCAGCGCACAGCTGGACGCGATGCTGTGCCTGCTGGAGGCGGCCAGGCTGATGCTGCCCACCCTCGCCCCGGCGCGTGGCGAGCTCGCCCACGAAGACCTCGACGACATCCGCGCGGCCATGCGCGCCGCGTCGCTCTCAGTGCGCAGTTACCTGTGGCGGACCGGGGGCCACGTTCCGGTGGACCGGAAGTGAGCCGCTCGTCCGCCGGCGCTCGACGGATCGACACGCGGTACGTACTCTCGGCCGATCCGGTCGGCGATCAGCGCATGCCTGGTCATCCCTGCAGCGCCTCCGCGATCATCGCCGCAGTCAGCATCTGCGCGCCCCTGCCACTGGTCGGGTCGCAGCCGGTGACGTCCCCGATCCGCCTCAGGCGGTAGTCCAGCGTGCTGCGGTGGATGAACAGGCCGCGGGCCGCCTTGTTCTTGCTGTAGTCGGAGTCGACGAAGGCGGTCAGCGTCTCCCACAGGACCTTGTGCGCCCGAAGCGGCCTGATCACCGCGGTCAGATCGGTCCGCACCTTCTCGTTCAGCGTGACCGCGTACTCGACCAACACGTCCGAGATCGTGTAGGCACCGTTCGGGCGCAGTCCCGCCACCACCAGCCTCAGCACATGGAACGCCTCGTCGAACCCATCGACGAGGCGTGTCCTGTCCCGTTCCGCAGTCGCGAGCCAGCCCCTGCCGTCAAGGCACTGGGTCAGTCTCGCCACCGTGTGTTCGCCACTGCCCGGACCCGCTGCGGGGATGACGAGAACGACGTTGCCGCCCCGGTGCGTCAGCAACGCGCCCTCTCCTGCCGCCGCGCGCAGCGCATCCACGTCACGGCTGGGCTCGGCAAGCCTCACGACGGCGATCAGGTATCGGGGAGTAAACCCCTCGATCACGTCCGCGGGCAGCGGATGGCCGTCGGCGAGGTCGCCCGCCAGATCACGCGACACTTCCGCAGTGGTTTTCTGCTGGTATCCGTCGAGGAAGTCCCGCAGCAGCCCGCCCCCGGCAGACACGATGGCGGCCAGCCCCGGATCACCTGCCGCCGCCCGGGTCAGCAGCTCAACCAGTTCGTCCGGCTCGTCACCAGTCCACTCCTGGCCTGCGGCCCGCACCTTCGCTCTGAAGTCAGCGACCCTGTCCTCCTCCGACGTCGGGCGTAACGCCTCGACCGGATATGGCGACCTTATCCTCTGGGTCATTCCTTACCTCACTTATCCGAATGGTGCGGTTCCCCCCAATTTATCTGAATGGTGAGGTTCCCCCCAAGCCCACACCTGACGCTCTCCACGGATTTTCACACGCTCTCCACGGATTCCACTCGGATAGTTCCTGACCGCCCTTTCGGTCAGGAACAAAATGAGGGCCACTTCGCGGGTCACCAAGCCGAAGGCGAGCAGCGCCGTAATCCGCTTTCCCGGGGCCACGGCCGAGGCAGCATGCCTTTCCCTTCCACTCGCATCGGAATCGATTGCGGCGAAACGTCTACGAGGGCACATCGGAGCCTGCGGCGATTCACTCCGACTCTCAAAACCCTAACACAATTACTTGAACATTCTAAGAAGTTACCCGCCGGTTACGTTCCTTTATGTCTCATATCCACTTCTTTTCCTGGGAACTTCCGAATTCGGGGAGAGCCGGCCGTGAACCGTGGTCCCCCTTCGGGTTCATCGTCATCCGGCCCCGAGCACAACTCGGAGAAGCCGCCCGCACTGACCCGTGACGTATGAGGCGCGCGCCAGGTCGCGCCCTCCTCGCTCTGGCTCTCCGCGCACCTGGCAACCGCTTCGGTCCTGGCGGTGGAGGCTGGGTGGTGGGGGCATCGCGGCGGTCATGTGTCACGTGAGCGCCCCGTCCTGGACACCTCACCACCGGAATTGCCCTCTCGGCTCACCGAGCAGACAGAAAGGCATGGACTGTCCGTGGCCGGTTGCGGCGTGCTGACCGCGCTCGCCGGTCGGGCGTACCGTACCCCGGCTGACCGCCGGGCACCTCGTCACGTCGGGGCCGTTCTCTTCCGCGGGGGTCGGTCTTAGTCCCGTCCAGCTGGAAAATGGCGGCCTGCTCGTCCGGGAGAGCGATGCCGGTGGACCTGCCGTCGTCCACTCGCGGCTTACGGAGGACTCTCGCTCAGCGAGCCCCCACCGCCGGCCCGTTGCTGTCCAGGCCGGAACACTCCACCGTCGAATCCCAGGTCGTCATGGTGGCCGCTCCCCCGTCGTCGCGCCTCCGCCCGGTCCCGGCGGCCACCACCAAGCCCGATCCAACGGATCGGATCCAACCGCTGCGCAGAGCGCTGCCTTCTCCGCCACCCACGAACCTGTGGCCGGTACGGATGGCGCCGTGCGTCGCAGCAGGCATGCACCGAGGCTGTGCTCCCAACTCGGTCGCCTTGGCTCGTCGCGCACGAGCGACGGGCCGTTCGGCGTAGGGCATGGAGCTACGCCTGCGTTCCGGCGGATGCCGCTGGGCGGCCCCTTCAGCCGACGTCGGCTTCTCATGGACGATGACCGTGTCGAAGGTAGTGGCGACCATCCTCGGTGACTTCCACGAGCGCTGCCCCACCACCCCGACCGCCCCTTGGCAACCCTCGATCACGCGATGCACAAACCGACCGCCAATCCCCCGGCGCCCAGGCTGCGGGATGTTCCTCACCTGCCGCGAGCCGTTCCTTCGAGCAGTGCACGCCACCGTTCATTCGGGTCAGACCGTCGATCCACGATCGCCGGCTCACAATGCGGGTCGGGGCGCCCCCAAGGCGCGAACTCCCTGGTCAGCGGGGTGAGATAGACAACTTCGAGAAGATCTCTTTCTCCGACTTGGCAGAGCCCGGCCCGCTTCAGATGCCCTGCCCTGCCCCACCTCCGGGCTGCCGCAACTCACGACGAGGGTCGGGACCATACCAACCGACTCGTCCACAGCACCGTCCAGCTCGCCGATATGTTGATCATGAACGGCTGTGCATGA
>NZ_JAEMUX010000191.1 GCF_016598475.1 Streptomyces adelaidensis | reverse complement strand
GTCACGAGTCGTCCACTGCACCCGATCAGCACGGTCGGCCCGGAGTTGTGAGGGTGACGCATCCCTTCCATCCCTGGTCCGGGCGGGAGTTCACGTTCGTTGACCGGCGCCGGACCTGGGACGATGACCGGGTCGCCTTCCAGGACGAGGACGGGCAGCTGGCGTCGCTGCCTGCGGCCTGGACGGATATCGACCCGGTCGATCCGTTCGTCACGATGGCCGCGGGCCGGTGCCCGTTCCGCGTAGAGGACCTCCTGGCCGCCGCCGGGCTGATCGACGCTCTCCGTGTACGGGCGTCGGAAGGATGATGCCGTGACCGTCGTCTGATCCACGCCCGGCCGGACAGCCGGGGTGATCGACGGCGCGCGGAGGTAGCCAGCCGGAGCACTTCTGATCTGGTGGTTTGCCTCCGCGCGCCTGCCTTGGGGTCTTGGCCGGGCCGGGTGTCGGCGCGAACCTGGTGACACGGCTGGTGCCAGGGGAGGCGGACGCGATGGCGGTGACGGCGAAGGATCCGAAGGTGGCTGTGCTGGCCGCGTCGAGATCACTCAATCCGCATCCGGAGATGGTGACCGACGAGGTGTTCCTGGCTTCGCCGTTCTGCGACCCGCGCGACGTGGTGCAGGTCAAGTACGAGATGGTGCGGCGTGTCCGCGTCGACAAGGTGCCTGTGGCCCGTGCGGCCCGTGCCTTCGGCTACTGCCGTCAGGCGTTCTATGAGATCGCCGCCGCCCTGGACGTGGGCGGTCCGGGTGCCCTGGTCCCCGGCAAGCCGGGCCCGAAGGGGCCGGTCAAGCTGACCGCGCCGGTCATGGACCACATCGACGCCTGGCTGGCCGCCGACATCGCGCTGACCTCGAAGGAGATCGCCGAGAAGGTCGCCGGGGAGTTCGGCTTCAGCGTCCACCCCCGGTCGGTCGAGCGCGCTCTGTCCCGGCGGCGCGAGCCGGAAAGCGCCGGTGAGGACGAGCCCATATCCCGCTGCTGCCACAGGCGGTGACGCCGCGGCGGGCGTCACCGAGTACGAGCGGCTGCGCGAGAGCGCGGGCCGCGGCGGGCGCCGGGGCGGGCTGGGCGTGCTCGTCGCCCGCGGCATGGCCGCGTATCTGAAGGTGGCCGCTTCACTGGCCGCCGCGGCAGCTCCGAGGACGAGGAGCCCGGGCCCGCCGGCCGCCGGTGCGGTGGCCACCACGCTGGACGCGGAGGTCATCCAGGTGTGGTCCCGGATGGTCTGGGCCCACGCCAACTCCCCCTGATCCACGGCGACATGAGAAGGCGCGGCAACGTTGTTGAATGACCAGTTGTTCGGTCCGGCCGCCAAGGTGACGGCCTCCCACCTCGCCAGAGACGCCTACCTGTATGTCCGGCAGAGCTCGCTCAAGCAGGTTCTGAACAACACCGAGTCAACGGTGCGGCAGTACGGGCTGAAGGAGCGGGCGATCGCGCTGGGGTGGCCGGCCGACCGGATCCACGTCATCGACACCGACCAGGGCCAGTCCGGCGCCACGGCCGCGGACCGCGAGGGCTTCCAGCGGCTGGTCACCGAGGTCGGCATGGGACACGCCGGGATCGTCCTCGGCCTGGAAGTCTCCCGCCTCGCGCGCAACAGCACCGACTGGCACCGGCTGCTGGAGATCAGCGCGATGTCCGGCACTTTGATCCTGGACGAGGACGGCCTCTATGACCCCTGCGACTTCAACGACCGCCTGCTGCTCGGACTCAAGGGGACTATGTCCGAGGCGGAGCTGCACCTGCTCAAGGCGCGGCTTCGGGGTGGTCAGCTGTCCAAGGCCCGGCGCGGGGAACTGGTCCAGCCGCTGCCGATCGGCCTGGTCTACGACGGCGCCGGCAAGGTCGTCCTCGACCCGGATGCCGCGATCCAGCAGGCGATCCGCACCGTGTTCACGCTGTTCGACACCACCGGCTCGGCCACCGGCGTGGTCAAGGCGTTCAACCACGACCGCCTCACTCTTCCGCGGCGGATCCAGTCCGGCCCGGACAAGGGCAAGGTCGTCTGGGGGCCGATCGCGCACTCCAGGGTGCTGCAGATCCTGCACAACCCGCGCTATGCCGGGGCCTTCGTCTATGGCCGCCACCAGCACAAACCCACAGCGAGCGGGAAGAGCGCACCGGCGTTGCAGCCACGCGAGCAGTGGATCGCGCTCTTTCCCGACGCCCACGTCGGCTACATCTCCTTCGACAAGTACGAGGCCAATGAGGCCAGACTGACCGCGAACGCCGTCGCCCATGGCAAGGACCGCCGCCACGGACCGCCCCGCGAGGGCCCGGCCCTGCTCCAGGGCATGACCCTGTGCGGGATCTGCGGACGCCGGATGACCGTGCGTTACCACCAGCGCAAACACGGCCTGGAGCCGGAGTACGTCTGCCAGGCCAAGGGCATCGAGTATGGCAACCCCATCTGTCAGCGCGTGCACGGCGCCGGCGTCGACAACGCGGTCGGTCGTCTCCTCATCGAGGCACTGACTCCCCACTCGCTCACCGCCGCTCTCGCGGTCGCCGACGAACTCGCCGCCCGCGCCGACGAGGCCGAACTGCTGCGGGCCGCCGGCGTCGAACGGGCCCAGTACCAGGTCGACTTGGCCCGCCGACGTTACCTTGCCGTCGATCCTGACAACCGGCTCGTCGCAGGCAGTCTGGAAGCCGACTGGAACACCGCCCTGCGTGAACTCACCCAGGTCCGCGAAACCTACGAGAGCGCCAGAGACGACGGTGGAGGTGTCCTCGACGACGCCCAGCGGGCCCGGATCACCGCCCTCGCCGGAGACTTCCCCGCCCTCTGGAACGACCCTGACACCCCGATGCGGGAACGGAAGCGCCTGGTCAGACTGCTGGTCACGGACGTCACCCTGGTCCGGGCCGACCAGATCACCGTCCACGTCCGTCTCACCGGCGGCCAGGAGCACACCCTGGCCATGCCCGTCCCGCTCGCCTCCTGGCAGATCCGGCAGACCCCGCCCGAGGTCGTCGCCGCCATCGACGAACTCCTCGACGACCACACCGACGGCCAGATCGCCGCCATCCTCACCGAACGCGGCCACGTCAGCGGCACCGGACACGCCCTCCGGCCCACGATCGTCCGCCACATCCGGAACAGGTACGGCCTGCGCAGCCACCCCCAACGACTCGTGGACCAGGGCATGTTGAGCCTGCGCGAGATCGCCCGACGGCTCGGCATCGGCATGAACACCGTCCAGACCTGGCGGAACAACGGCCTGCTGACCGGCCGCGTCGCCAACGACAAGGGCGAGTATTTCTACTTCCCGCCGCCACCCGACCTCGCCCGGCCCAGGATCGGACGGCCACCGGGACCACGACCAGCACCAGCTGGAACACCCACCGAATCAGCCCAAGGAGGCGCAGTATGAAGCACGAGGTTT
>NZ_JAEMUX010000190.1 GCF_016598475.1 Streptomyces adelaidensis | reverse complement strand
CAGCAGATGCTGCACGACCAGAACGGAGAGTGGCGCAAGTCGCTTGTCAGCGGAGGAGTGACGGTGGGAGCCGCGATGCTGCTCGGCCCGGCGGCGGGTGTCGTGGCCGCCACCGCCGTTCCGCTGTCATGGAGTCCGCCAGGTCCGCGGTAAGTACCGCATACGGAAACCACGCGATGGAATATTTGAAGGACCACGGACACACGAACGCCCCAGCGGTACTTGCTGCTGTGCAGGACGTCGAGAAGATCGGCGAGCGGGCGGTCACCCAGCCCATTTTGAACTATGCGCAGACCGCCGGTATGAGCAACAAGGGGGTCATCGATCTCATCAATGAGGTCGAACAGTCCTACCTGGCTGGCAAAACGGCCATCTCGAACAATGAAAAGGTATCTTCGTGAGGTCTGTGATCCGGATTGCCTGGTGCGGGGCGATAGCAGCGCTGGCAGTGTCGACTGGTTGTTCGGGCGAGCAGTCTCTGGGTGAGCAGTACCCAACGCAGTGGAAGACCTGCAACGCACTGTTCGGTGCCAAGAACATGGAGTCTCTGCGGGATATCCTTGATTCCGATGACCTCAAGTTCTCCAACAAGGCTCTTTCCGTCGACCGGCTCGCGAGGGGCCTGACGCAAGAAGCGACCGAGCCCTACGACGAAATTAAGGGTTTTGAGGAGTACGACGCCTGTAGACTCTCGGGTAACGGCCGCTTTTCTGCGACGGTGCGGTGGGCCGCAGACTCCCTGAAGGCCGTGCAGACCTACACTGAGCGCTGGCACCGAGCCGCCGCGGACGTCTACGTAGCCGACACGTCCGGCGTGGGCGGGGATGTCGACCTCGTTTTCCGCTGTGAGATCAAGGGCGCGGTCGGGCAACAGGCGCAGGTGCTTCTCGAAGCCAGGGTCAACGCGCCGGATTCCCCAAGAGTCTCGGAGGAGTTCCACCAGCAGTTGGCCGTCAAACTGGCTCGCACGCTGGCGGACGAGCTCGCATGCGCCAACGAGCCGGATATTCCCGATGACTTGTGGCTCGGCGAGTGAGGCGGCCCCGTCCGCTCGGCTCGCCGACCGGATCGAGGACGGGTAACTCGGCCTTGTGGAGCGGCTTCAGCCGTGCTCGGGATGTTCTGACTGCCAATGCTCTGGAGCACAGCGACAGCCGCGTCGTCACGGTCTCCATGGCGCTCATCGCCGCCCACCAGTAACTTGGCGCACTGATCGAGCTGGTGTGGGACACCTCAACGTCCACAGAGACCGCTGGCTGCGGGAGTTCATCGGCACCCACGGCTGGATCACCTGCTACTTCCTGCCGACCTACGCACCGACCTCAACTCTGTCGACGGCATCTGGTCACTGCTGCGACGCAGCAACCAGGCCGACACTGCCTTCACCGACCCCGCCCCCACCTCATGAGCGCGCTCTGGCACGGTCTCCGCAAGATCCAGTACCGCAGCAACCTCATCGACGGATGCCCGCGCTTCCATCATGGCTGAGGGGAACCGCTCTGGCACCGATTCGCGGTCCTGCTGCCCAGGCGGCTGATGCTCCACCCGGTTGCGACGCCGTCGCGCCGTCTCTTGCTTCCGTCCTGCTCCTGGCCCATGTCCACAACATCAAGAGGATTCCGGCGAGCGGCCGTTGTCGAAGACGACCCCGCGCTCGCCCACGCTCACCGGGACATTGACCCACCGGGCCTTTCCGTCGACGAACGAGGCGTGCTGGCAGCGGTGACCGGTGTCTTGGCCGTATGCGACGAGTTCGAGGTCCGGCATCTCTCCGCAGCGGAGGTGCTTGCTGACCCGGTTGTACTCTCTCCAGAACTCGCCGTATACAGACTTTGCCATCAGTACGGCCTGGCCCGCGTTGGTGATTTCGTATGGTTTCAAGTCACCGGTCGGCTCGTCGAAACGGATGGACCAGGGGACCTTCACGCCGTTGTAGGTGACGGTGCACCGTGTGGTCACGCCCGGCTCCTCGCTCACCTTGCCGCCCTCGCACGCAGCGCTGGTCTTCCCCGGTATCCCGGCCATGGCCACCGTTTGTTTACGCATCGTCCACAGCACCCGTTCGGTGAACGGGGCCTCGTCGGTGGGTTCAGGCGGCAGAGCACCGAGCAGCGTCTTCACCGTCAGGAGCCCAGGCTCGGCCGAGGTGATCGCGACGGGGAGTTCCTTGCCGCTCTTCGGCGGCGCGGTGTCCGCAGCGCGGGAGGTGTTGTCATTCGATCCCGACCCGCCGCAGCCCGCGGTGATGAGAGCAATCATGGCTATGCCCAGGAGAGTCCTACCGATGCCCATGCAGCCTAACTTTAGCCAGACGCGCGGCCGTCGAACTGTTCGCTGTTAACAACTTCGGCATGCTCCGGCGCTGTACCGAACGCCGGCGAACGGCCATCCCACACACCCCACCCCACCCAGTGAGTCTTTCCCAGTAGTGGATCGCGACGCTGTGTGATCGTTCAGATGACGCGGCCGTACTCAAGCTGGAGCAGGACGAGGGCTGCGGCGGCGATCTTGGTTATCCGGCTGGGGTCGAGGCTGACCCTGCGCAGGGCTTTGAAGGTGGTTTTGAGCAGGGAGTTGGCGCGTTCGCACACGCCGTGGATGCCTCGGATGACCTTGTTGTAGGTCTGCTGGGCCTCGGTCAGTTCACCTCCTGCGGGCTTCTTGACGGGGTGGCGGAAGCCGGGGCCGGCGTTCTCGTAGCCGAGGTCGACCAGGGTCGGCATGCCCAGTTCGGCGGCGATGCGGTCCAGGGCGTCGGTCAGGCCGTGGTGGCGGGCGCAGGTGGTGTCGTGCTCACGGCCGGGCCGTACTGGCGAGACCCAGATCGGCCAGCCGTCCGGGGTGGCGATGACCTGCACGTTTCCTCCGTGGTGCTTGTGTTTTCCGGACCACCACAGGTCCGCGCCGTTGGGACCGGGGGCGGCAACGCGGTCGGTGCGGATGACGGTGCCGTCAAGGTTCAGATGCGTCAGTCCGGCCGCTTTCGCGCGCTCCAGCGCGGTCGCAAGGTCCGGGGCTCCGGCGGCCAGAACGGTCAGTCCTTCGTGGAGGTACCGGTAAGCGGTGGAGGTCGACAGACCGTTGTCGCGGGCGAGTTGGGACAGACGGGTGCCGTCGAGGAACCAGCGCAGGATCACTACCGACTGCTTGAAACAGCTCAGCGCACGCCGCCCCCTGCGGGTCTTGACCGCGGTCCGGTGGTCGCGCAGCAGCTGGGCCAGGTGCTCGGCGGTAGACCGCTTCACATCGAGCACGGCGGTATATGTGACACTGATCGGCACGTGAGGCCCCTTGTTCAGAACTTTCCTTCGCAAGATCGTTCCTACCAGGGGCCTTACGCCTGCCCGGAGTTGGGGATGCCACGGACCCGCGGTGCCAGCATCGCGATCACAGCGAGCAACCACCGCTTACCGGGAAAGACTCAG
>NZ_JAEMUX010000019.1 GCF_016598475.1 Streptomyces adelaidensis | reverse complement strand
GTACGTGATCATCTCGGACGAGACCTGGGAGCCGCCGCCCATGCCGCCACCGCCGCCACCGTCGGCCTGACCGTCGCTGGAGCTGCTGGAGCTGCTGGAGCTGCTGGAGCTGCTGGAGCTGCTGGAGCTGCTGGAGCTGCCCGTGCTGGAGCCGGAGTTGCTCGTCCCGCTCTGGGCGTTGCCGCTCTGGGCGGTCCCGCCCGGCGCCGTGCCGGTCGGCGCGCTGCCGCTGGGGCGCTGACCGCCGCCGCCCATGCCGCTCCCGGTGCTGGGGCCGGCCGTCGGGTTCGTTCCGTTGCCGCTCGCGGTGGTGGCCGCCGAGACGGAGTACGCGGCGGGGCCGGCCAGCAGGGCGACGACCGCCGCGAGGGAGGCGAGGCCGACCAGCCTGCGGCGGCGTGTGAAGCGTCCGAGGAGGAGCCCGATCACGGCGGTCGCGCCGGCGACCCCGGCCACGACCTCGGCGACGGTGTAGAGGGTCCCGGAGCCGGACACCCGCTGGAGCAGGACGACCGCCCAGACCGCGCTCACCGCGACCGCCAGCGGAAGCACCCACCCCCACTTCGCGACCGACTTCTCCTTGAAGGCGCCGTACAGCATGACCCCGCCCGCACCGGCGAGGGCCGCGATACCGGGGGCCATGGCGGTGACGTAGTACGGGTGGAAGGTGCCCTCGGCGAGGGAGAAGGTCAGGTAGTGCAGGACGAACCAGCCGCCCCAGAGCATCAGGGCCGCGCGCTTGGCGTCGGTGCGGGGCGCGCGGCCGCGCAGGACGAGCCCGGCGACGAGGGCGATGGCCGCGAAGGGGATCAGCCAGGAGATCTGGCCGCCCATGGTCTCGTTGAACATCCGGTAGATGCTCGCGTCGCCGCCGAAGCTCGCCCCGTTGCCCTGCGAGCCCGTCGACGAACTCGCCCCGAAGATCCGGCCGAAGCCGTTGTAGCCGATGACCAGGTCCCAGACCGTGTTGTCGGTCGAGCCGCCGATGTACGGGCGGGAGGAGGCGGGGACGAGGTCCACGACCACCATCCACCAGGCGCTCGACACGACCAGCGCGACCGTGCCGACGGCCAGGTTCCGGATACGGCGGCCCAGGCTGCCCCGGGCGGCCCACAGGTAGACGAGGAAGAAGACCGGCAGGACGACGTACGCCTGCATCATCTTCGTGTTGAAGGCGAAGCCGATCGCGACGCCAGACCAGACGAGGGGCATCATGCGGCCCGTGCGGACGGCCTTCATCAGGGCCGCCGCGCCCAGCAGCATCAGGAAGACGAGGACCGGGTCGGGGTTGGTGTCCCGGGTGATGGCGACCGTGATGGGTGTGAGGGTGAGCGCGAGCGCGGCGATCGTGCCCGCCACCGCCCCGAAGTCACGCTTGACCATCCGGTACAGCAGGGCCACCGAGCCCACGCCGACCGCGACCATCGGCAGCATCATCTGCCAGGTGCCGTAGCCGAACACGCGGGCCGACAGGCCCATCACCCACAGGGCGAACGGCGGCTTGTCGACGGTGATGAAGCTGCCCGCGTCCAACGCGCCGAAGAAGAACGCCTTCCAGCTCTGCGTGCCGCTGTAGACGGCCGTGTTGTAGAAGGTGTTGCCGGTGATGGAGGACAGGTTCCAGGCGTACAGCGCCGTGGCCAGGACGAGGATCGCCCACAGCGCCGGGCGGGCCCAGCGGGGGTCCTCCGGGGCGCCGGTGAACAGCCGCCGGGTACGGGCGGCGAGACCGCCCCCTGCTCCCGAGCCGGAGCCGGTGGGCGGTGCTTCGGCCCGGTGCCTCGGACTGTTGTCCCGCCCGGTGGCGGGCGGCGGGGCGAGGGTCGTCATGACGCGTACTCCATGTCCTTGATGCCCTGGGGGAGGGGGGCGGTGGTGGTCTGCGGGGCGGCCGCGGCCGGTGTCCAGGCGCGCCTCGTCCGGCGCGGTACGCCGGTGACGAGGACGCGGCGGCCGGCCGTCGCGCGGAGCATGCGGCCCATGCCCTTGAGGTCGTCGACGGCGGTACGGACGATGTCGACGCGGCTGTCGGGGTCGTCGACCCAGTCGACGGGGACCTCGTGGATACGGAGCCCGTTGCGCTGGGCCAGCACGAGGAGTTCGGTGTCGAAGAACCAGGCGGTGTCCTCGATGCGCGGGGCGAGCGCGCGGAAGACGTCGGCGCGTACCGCCTTGAAGCCGCACTGCGCGTCGGAGAAGCGCGCGGCGAGGCCCAGCTTCAGCAGCAGGTTGTAGGAGCGGGAGACGAACTCACGCTTGGCGCCGCGGACGACGTCCGCCTGCCGGTGCAGCCGGCTGCCGACGGCGAGGTCGCTGTGGCCGGAGAGCAGCGGCGCGACCAGCGGCAGGAAGCCTTCGAGGCCGGTCGACAGGTCGACGTCCATGTAGGCGACGACATCCGCCGTCGACCGGCTCCACACGTGCTTCAGCGCGCGGCCCCGGCCCTTGGCGTCCAGGTGGACGGCGTGGACGTGCGGCAGCCGGTCCGCCAGGGCGAGGGCCGCCTCCCAGGTGGCGTCCGTGCTCGCGTTGTCCGCGATCGTGATCCGGAACGGAAACGGGAAGGAGGCTTCGAGGTATGCGTGGAGACGACCGACACTGTCGGCGAGGACGTGCGCCTCGTTGTGGACCGGCACCACGATCTCGACCGAGCGCTGCCGGGCGCCTCCCGCGTTCTTTTCGTTCATGACAGCGACTGTCGAGGCCGCTTCTGGGGCGACGCTGTGCGAGTACTGAGGGAAGACTGAGAATCAGCGGACTCACAGTTTCCCCACAGGGTGGGGGCTCAGGACTGGTACGGCTGCTGCTGCGGCTGCCCGTACGACTGGCCGCCGTGGCCGCCCGCGTTCTGCGCCTGGAGCTGTTCCGCCTGCTCGGCGCCCACCTTCTGCTCCGCGCCGCAGAAGGTGCACTGCGTCTGGTACTTCGTCGAGATCGGGAACAGCGGCACGAAGAACAACGTGAACTTCGTGACCCGCTTCCTGAGCGTGTGCGCGGCGGGATTCCCGCACTGCCCGCACACCAGCGTCAGTATCGCGAGCTGGTACAGGTATCCCTTGGTGCCAAAGATGATCACGATCTCGATCCTTCCCCGGGGGTGTCTACAGACACAGTGCCATCAAGTGTGCCTGTGCCTCACTACTTCACATCGCCTGTGAAGATCGCTTCCTCGGAGTCGTAGTCGGGTGAGACCTCGACCTGGAGGAACGTTTCGTCCTTGGGTAGCTCGCAGCCCCACGGAACGGTGAGGGAGCGCCCGGCGAGGATGCGGGTGTCGGGCAGCCCGTCGAGCCCGTCGTCGTAGATCGCCTCCCCCTCCTTGCCCTCGTCGCCGTAGGCGCAGTCGACGGTCATCTCGTTGGCGTCGACCGTGACATCGGACCCGTTGACGATCTTGATCGTGAACTTGGCGTACGGCGTGTTCTCGGGCGCCGCGTAGTCGCTGGACACGCCGCGCTTGAAACCGGAGAGCGTGACCTCGACGTCGCTGTCGTAGATCACGGTGTCGTCGAGGGCGAAGACACCGTCGTCGTCGGTAGCGGTGTCGCTCGCCCCACCGGAGTCGCTGTCGCTGTCGGAACCGTCGTCGTCGCTGTCGGAACCGTCGTCGGCGGCGGTGGTGCCGGTGTCCTCGGCCGCCACGGTCCTGGTGACGGTGACCGTCGGCGCGGGCCCCGCCGCCCCGTCGCTGTCACCGCTCACCACGATGCCGGTCCCTATGACACTCGCGACGACGGCCACGGCACAGGCGACGACGACCAGATTCGTCCGGCTCCCACCCGGTGGCCGCGGCGGCTGCGGTGGCTGCGACGGCGGCATCGGCGGCCCGTAGCCCGGCATGGGCGGTGGCGTGATGTCGTTGCTCATGGTTCCCCCACGATGGTGCTGTTGAGGGATGAATCATGTCTTGGGGGAGCGGTTTTGGGGAGGGTGTGTGGCCGGATCGTGTCCCTGAGGTGCGGCTGCGTCCCGGTGACGCGAACCCGCCGGTCTCCCCGAACCCGCCGAGATGCCGCCGCCCACCTCCCCCGTGCCCGCCGCAACCGGGGACTTCGGAAGGCTTGTCCGATGCATCGTCGTACCAGGAAGATCGTCGAACGTGCGCCCCGACGAACTCGACGAACTCAGCGAACTGCACGAACTCCGCGAACTCAACGCTCCCGAACGGCGGTTGTGGGACTCCTTTCCCCGAGGACGCCCCGTCGACGTCCTGGACGACCCGGCGTCGGCGGAAACGGTGGTCCGGGCCGACGTCGTCGCGGCGCTGCTGCTGGGCGCCGGCGTCGATCACACTCCGGGTGACCGCCCCGCACTGCGCCTGACCGGCGCACAGATCACCGGCCGCCTCGATCTCCGCTTCACCGAGATCGCCGTGCCGGTCGTCCTGACCGACTGCCGCTTCGACGAAGCGCCCCTGCTGCGGGGCGCCCGGACCCGGGAGTTGGTCATGAGCGGCTGCGGCCTGCCCGGTCTCGTCGCCGACACGGCGCAGATCGATGCCCGGCTGGTGCTCTCCCGCTGCCGCATGACGGGGCCCCTCATACTCACCCGCGCCCAGATCAACGGCGATCTGGACCTGCGTGACACCGCGATCACGGTCGCCGGCGGCGAGGCCATATCCGCCGTCCACGCCAAGGTGGGCGGCGATGTGCTGTGCACCGACCTCGCTGTCGAGGGAGGCTTCCGGCTCTCCGGCGCGTCCATCGACGGCGAGTTCGACCTGGAAGGCGCCTCGCTGCGCAACCCGGGCGGCCACGCCCTGGACGCCTACCACGTCCAGATCGCCGAGGACTTGACCTTCCACCCCGGATTCAGCGCCGAGGGGCGGATCATCCTCTCCGGCGCCACTGTCGCGGCCGCCATCGGCTTCTGCGGTGCCAGGCTGAGCAATGCCGGTGACATCGCCCTGGAAGCGGTCGATGTCACGGTCAGCCGCAACGTCGACCTCGGCCGTGGTCTCACCGTCGACGGCGGCATCGAACTCGACGGCACGCGTGTCGGTACGGAACTCAGCTTCCGCGACGCCGCACTGGCCCACGCCGACGGCACCGCCCTTTCCCTGCGCGCGACCCAGGCCCGGGAGACCGACCTGCGCACCCGGCGGCCGATCGACGGCGTGGTGGACGCCCGCAACGCCCGTCTGGGCACGCTGTACGACGCCCCGGACACCTGGCCCGCCGACCTCCGGCTGGCCGAGACGACGTACGACGCCCTCGCGTCCCCCCTGTCGGCCGACGAACGGATCCGATGGATCCGCCGCACCACCGGCGGCTACCTCCCGCAGCCCTACGAGCAACTCGCCGCGGCCTACCGCAGACTCGGGCACGAGGACGAGGCCCGTACGGTCCTCCTGGCCAAACAGCGCCACCGCCGCACCACCCTCTCCCCGCACACCCGCGCCTGGGGCCACATCCAGGACGTAGCCGTCGGCTACGGCTACCGGCCCGCCCGTGCGGGCCTGTGGCTGCTGGCTCTGCTCGCCTGCGGGGCGCTCTTCTTCGGCCTACGCCCCCCAGCACCGCTCGAAGCCGGCAAGGCCCCCGACTTCAACACCGTCTTCTACACCCTCGACCTCCTGGTACCGATCATCACCTTCGGCCAGGAGAACGCCTTCGCACCACGAGGCACCGGCCAGTGGCTCGCCTACGGCCTGATCGCAGCCGGCTGGATCCTGGCCACCACCGTCACCGCCGGAATCTCCCGCGCGATCAGCCGCCAGTGACGTCGGGAGTGATCTGCGGAAACGTCGACCACGAGACGCCTTGCCCGGGGAAACGCCCCTGGCGTGGCGGTCAGGCCCAGGGGCTGGCCGCCGTGAAGGAACTGTCGGCGCGGAAGGTGGCACTGTCCTGGTAGGGGTCGACGCGCAGCTCGTAGTTGTAGTGGCGGAGGTAGCGGCCGGTGTAGTTGTACGACTCCAGGCTGACCGAGCCGGCGGCCGAACCGGGCCGGGCGCAGTAGGTGGCGTCCTTGTTGAAGAGCGCCGTGCCGTTGCTCGCGTCGAAGCGGATCCGGAAGTCCAGGTGGCGTAGGTAGCGGCCTGAGGAGTCACGGAAGGAGTAGCAGTTGGAATCGGCCAGGCCGGGGACGACGGTGTAGGTGGCGCTCTGCTTGACCGCCGTGGTGGCGGCGGACGTCACCGGGTCGAGGTAGCCGCGGCTGTCCGACCGTACGACGGCGTAGCGGCCGGGGAAGTTGACCGACTGGAGCGAGCGGGTGGTGTTCGTCGGCAGGGCGGTGCCGGTGGTGACCGGGGCGATGCCGCTCAGGGTGGGGACGACCTTCTTGATCAGGCCGGCGGAGTCGAACTCCAGCTTGTCGATGGTGGTTTCGCGGTGGGTTCCGTCACCGCCGGGGATGGCGAAGCGGTGGTAGGCGATGTACCACTCGTCGGTGCCCGGTACCTGGACGACCGAGTGGTGGCCGGGGCCCTTGATGCCGAGGGAGAGGTCCTTCTCCAGGATCACGCCTTGCTTGGTCCAGGGGCCGGTGGGCGAGGAGCCGGTGGCGTAGGCGACGCGGTAGTTCTCGTCCCGGGTGTCGTTCTCCGACCACATGAGGTAGTAGGTGCCGTCGCGCTTGACGACGAAGGAGCCCTCGTTGTAGCCGCTGGGGGTGATGTCGGTGACCTTCGAGGCGTCGAAGGAGGCCATGTCGTCGCCCAGCGGGACGACGTACGCGTGGCCGTTGCCCCAGTACAGGTACGACTGGCCGTCGTCGTCGGTGAAGACGGCGGGGTCGATCATCTGGCCGGTGAAGGCGCCGCGGGCGATCAGCGGCTTGCCCAGGGGGTCCGTGAACGGGCCGGTGGGCGAGTCGGAGACCGCGACGCCGATGTTCGTGTCGGCGGAGTAGTAGAAGTAGTACTTCCCGTTCTTCGCGGTCATCGTCGGGGCCCACGCCCGGCTGTCGGCCCAGCTGATGTCGGGACCGAGGTCCAGGATGACGCCGTGGTCCGTCCAGTGGACCAGGTCCTTGGAGGAGTACGCCTTGAACTTCGTGCCGCTCCAGCCCGCGAAGCCGTCGGTGGTCGGGTACATGTAGTACGTGTCGCCGAACCGGACGATGTTCGGGTCGGCGGTGAGCCCAGGAAGCACCGGGCTCCTCATGATCAGCGCCTCGACCGTCCAGGTGCGCTTCTCGCCGTCGGAGCCGGTCACCTCGTACGTGAGTGGCTTGGTGAAGTCGCGCGGGGTGCCGGAGGCCGGGCTGATGGACGCGCCCTGGGCAAGGGTGAACTGCGGGGCGAGCGCGGTGAGGTCCGTGCCCTCCTTCACCGGCAGCGTGATCTTGCTGTCGGCGTCGTCGACGATGGCGTCGATCTTCAGTGAGGGGTGGGTGGCCGCGGCGATGCCCGTGGTGTTGCCGCTGAGTTCGAGGACCTCGCCGGGCGGCAGCGCGCGGTTGTAGACGCGGAAGTCGCGCATCCTGCCCTTGAAGAGCTTGTCACTGCTGAAGAGCGACTTGCCGATGTAGTCGGCCGTGGTGATGCCTGACCCGATGGAACCGGGCGTGACGGTGACCGACGCGTTGCGGGCCACCTCCACGCCGTCCTGGTAGAGAACGCCCGTGGTGCCGGTCTGGGTGTAGGTGACGTGCTTCCAGACCGAGCGCGGCAGCGCGGCGGAGGTCCGGGTGTTCTGCTCGGTGGAGAAGTTCCCGGAGGCGACGGCGGTCCGCAGCGAGTCGCCGGTGGCGAACAGGTACCCGTTGCCGGCGCCGTCGCTGGTGTTGCCGAAGCCGTAGAGGAAGTACGGCGTGGCCTGGGCGGCGTCGATCCGCACGTCCATCGAGACGGTGATCGAGTTCATGCCGCTCATGATGTTGTCCGGCACCTTGATGTAGGTGTCGGACCCGTTGAACGTGAGCCCTTCGGCACCCGACCAGCCCGCGGTGCCGTTGACGGTTCCGTCCCGGCCGTTGCCCGAGGCGTCCACCGCGACGGTGCCCGAGGTGGCGTCGAGTTTGTACCAGAGGGCCAGACCGTCGGTGATCTCCGCCGCCTGGGCGGGGGCCCCCGGGCCGACCACGCCCACCAGGAGCGAGACGGCGGCGACGGCGGCCAAAGCGCCCGGCCGGAATCTTTGGCGCCACTGAGGTCTCACGCTGTGCATGGGTTCACATCCCGTGAAGAAGACATGCCTGAGGAGGGGTTCGAGATTTCGGCCGAGGTGCTGACGTTCCGCCCGAATGACATCGCGTTGTGTTGCGCGAGTGTGAATGGGAATACGAGTCAGCGTCAATAGTTTCGAACGACGTCCGACAGGTCGAACGGCAGCGACCTGGCTGGACGGTTCGTCGGCACCCTCTCTGCCGAACGCGTCAGTAACGCCCCGAGCTTTCTTTTCCCGGCCGTCTTGACACGTTCTTACCGTCGCTATAGCGTCTGGCCGAATTTCCAGAGGCCATTCTGTATATCGAACAATGAGCCGTCGGTCCTCGCCCCGCTCACCCCCGACCTGCGCATGCGACTGCGCCGCCTTTTCACGGACAAGGCACTTACGCTCCACGGCACGAACAAGGATGTTTCTGTCATGCGCATTTCCACGGCGTGGATGCCGGGGAGCTCTTCTCGCGTCCGCCGACTGTCCGCCACCACGACGGCTCTCGCCGTCCTCGGCGTCCTCGTCGGCGGAGCGACGGTCGGGACGGTGGCGGCCGCACCCGAAGCGCAGGCGGCTACGGCGACGTTCACGAACCCGCTCAACAGTTCCGGCGCGGACCCGTACATGACGTACTACAACGGCAACTACTACGAGATGACGACGCCGTACAGCGGGCCGTTGACGATGCGCAAGGCGCCCACGATCGAGGCGCTGAAGGCGGCCGCGCCGGTGCCCGTGTTCAGTGCCCACGCCGCCGGCCGTGACCGCTTCGTCTGGGCCCCGGAGATGCACCTGCTGGACGGGCCCAACGGCAAACGCTGGTACATCTACTACTCCGCCGGTACGGGCGACATCGAGGACCAGCGCGTGCACGTGCTGGAGAGCGCCGGCACCGACCCGCTCGGCCCGTACGCGTACAAGGGCATGATCTTCGGTGCGAACGACTGGTGGGGCATCGACGGAAGCGTCGTCACCATCAACGGCCGGCTGTACCTCACCTGGTCGGGGGTGCCGACGCCGCAGTGGGCCGGATCCGATCCGAGCATCTACATCGCCGAGTTGAACGATCCGTGGACCGTGACCGGCTCCCGTACGCGGATCTCCACCCCGACCTACTCCTGGGAGAAGCAGGGCGCCCCGATGAACGAGGGCCCGGTCGCGGTGCAGCACGACGGAAAGACGTTCCTCACCTATTCGGCGAGCGCCTGCCAGGGCCCGGACTACAAGCTGGGCCTGCTCACCCTGAGCGGCGGCGACCCGCTGAACGCGAGTTCCTGGGTCAAGAGCGCGGAGCCGGCCTTCCAGCGCGATGACGCGGCCGACGTGTACGGTCCGGGCCACAACGGCTTCTTCCGGTCCCCGGACGGCACCGAGGACTGGATCGTCCACCACGCCAACTCCTCCTCGTCCCAGGGCTGCGGCACCACCCGTACCACCCGGATCCAGAAGATCACCTGGAACGCGGACGGGTCACCGAACCTCGGCGTGCCGGTGGCCACGGGCAGCGCGCTCACCGTCCCGTCCGGCGAGCCCACGGTGACGTACTACCGGCTGACCAACCGCAACAGCGGCAAGGTCATGGACGTCCAGGCACCCAACACCGACGACGGCGCGAAGATCGGCCAGTACGCCTCGAACGGCATGCCCTGGCAGAAGTGGCGCTTCGTCGACGTGGGCGACGGCTACTTCCAGATCGAGAGCCTCAACAGCGGCAAGTGCCTGGACGTCAGCGGCGTGTCCACCGCCGACGGCGCCGGCCTCATCCAGTACCCCTGCCACTCCGGCCGGAACCAGCAGTTCCAGTGGGTCGCCGCCGACGGATACAACCAGCTCGAAGCCCGCCACAGCGGCAAGTGCGTCAACGTCGTCGGCGCCTCGACCGCGGACGCCGCCCCGCTCGAACAGCGAACCTGTGGCACCGCCACCAGCTCCCAGTGGTCACGCACGTGAAAGCCAGAGAAAGACAGGAAACGCCCATGCGCGCTCTACTCTCCAGACTGTCGGCGATATTGGTCGCCGCCTGTCTGCTCTTCACCTCCCAAGCCCTGATCACACCCGAGCGGGCCGCCGCCGCCGACCCGGGCTACCTGATGGTGCACTTCACGGGGGAGGGGTCGACCAATCAGCAGATGTACCTCTCGCACAGCACGGACGGCGTCAACTGGTCCGACCTCAACGGTGGCGGCATGGCCCTGCGCTCCACGGTCGGCACGAAGGGCGTGCGCGACCCCGCACTGGTGCGTTCTCCCGACGGCAGCAAGTACTGGATCATCGCGACCGACCTGTGCATCGACTGCGGGCAGACGTGGAGCTCGTCCATCAACAACGGCAGCCGCAACCTCGTGGTGTGGGAGTCGACCGACCTGGCCACCTGGTCGGCGCCGCGGCTGCTGAACGTCGCCGGCGCGATCCCCGACGGGCGCAACGCGTGGGCGCCGGAGGCGATCTGGAACCCGGCGACCAACGACTACGTCCTGTACTGGGCGACGAACGTGCCTCTCAACGGCGTGACGAAGCACCGCATCTACTACGCCCGCACCAGCGACTTCCGCACCATCACCACCCCGCAGACCTACATCGAACGCCCCGGCGCGCAGGAGATCATCGACACCCAGATCATCGAGGTGCCGTCCGGCGTCGGTAACTACCGCTACGTACGGGCCTCCGGCGACGGCCAGATCACCCTCGAAGGCAGCGACTCGATCCTCGGTACGTGGACCAACCTCGGCAACCTCTCCGGTATCGGCCTCACCGGGTCGATGGTCGAGGGCCCGATGTGGATGAAGTTCAACGGCACCAACAAGTGGGGCCTCTACCTCGACCAGTACGCCTCGGGCGGCGGTTACATGCCGGTCCTGACGACCGACCCGTCCAACCCCGCCGCCTACCAGAAGCAGACGTCGGGAAGCTACAACATGGGCGGCACCAAGAAGCGCCACGGCTGGATCCTCAACCTGACGGCCGCCGAGGAGACCCGCGTCCTGGCCCGCTTCGCCAACACCCCGGCCAACCGGCTCCAGTCGTACAACTTCCAGGACCGGTACGTCCGTCACAGCAACTTCGACGTACGCATCGACCAGAACATCACCAACGACGACGCCAAGTTCAGGCTGCGGCCCGGACTGGTCGGCTCCGGCACCGTCTCCTTCGAGTCGGTGAACTTCCCCGGGTACTTCCTGCGGCACTCCGGATTCGACTTCCAGCTCGTCCACAACGACGGCACCAGCCAGTTCGCCCAGGACGCCACCTTCAACAAGGTCGCCGGCCTCGCCGACGCGACATGGTCGTCCTTCCAGTCCTACAACCACCCCGACCGCTACATCCGCCACTACGCGTACGAGCTGAAGCTCGAGCCGATCACCAACGCGACGGGGCGCGGCGACGCCACCTTCCGCGTGACGAGCTGACCCGCACCGACAGCGATGCCGGCGCCCACCCTCCAGCGGGGAGGGCGCCGGCATCCCGCCCGTGAGCCATCCGGTACGCAGGATCCTGCGTCCGAGTATTTCCGTCCTCAGTGCCCAGGGTCCACATCACCGGGGGAGAGTGCCGTCGGCCGGAGCGCTGGTCCCCGCCCGGCGGTGGTGACCTACGCACGCAAGCGCTCAGCGGCCCGCCGCAGGGTCCAGCGGGTCCAGCCACCGCGGCGCGGCGTGAGGCATTTCTGATCTCCTGGTGCGGATCTCCTACGCGCCACTCACGCATCCGGCGGCCATGGGACGTCCAGGACGTGGACCATGCCGCCGTGCGGCGGCGTCGGCTGCACGGCGGTGATCAGCCGCCGAAGGCGGGTGCGTTGTCGTGTGCCCAGTCGGCGAAGGTGAGTGCGGGCCGGCCCACCAGGTCTTCCACCGTGCTGGTGGTGGGGCCCGGCCGGTCGGCGTAATCGGCGAGAGAGCCGAGCAGCCGGGCGGGGATTTCCTCGGGCAGCCCCTGGGCGAGCATGCCCTGCCGTACCTGCTCGGGCGGGAGCTCCTGGAAGGACAGCCTCCGGCCTGTGGCGGCGCCGATGAGCCGTACCTTCTCGACCTGGTCCAGTGACTGCGGCCCGGTCAGTGTGTGGACCGCCTTCATGCGAAGGCTGCCCCGCAGAGCGCGTACGGCGACCGCCGCGATGTCGGTCTCGTGGATGGGAGAGGTGGCGGCACGGCCGTACGCACCGCGCACCACGTCACCGGCCCTGATCTGGGGTGCCCAGGCCAGCGCGTTGGCGGCGAAGTCGGCCAGGCGGAGGATCGTCCAGTCCAGGCCCGAGCGCATGACGAGTTCCTCGGCCTGCTCGAACTGGGCGGCGAAGCGGGCCTCCCCCGCCGGGTACTCCACGGTGGTGGCCGACAGCAGCACCGCGCGCCGTACGCCTTGCTCGGCGGCGAGCCTCAGCAGTTCGCCGAGGCCGGGACCGGCGGCGCGCGGGCTGATCTGCAGTGCTTCCACTCCTTCCAGCGCCGCCTCGATCCACTCGGGGTGGAACAGGTCTCCGCGGACGGCTGCCACACCGTCGGGGAGCGGGGCCTCGCCGTTTCCACGCGTGACCGCGGTGACGGCCGTGCCCTCCTGCGCCAGCTGGTTCATCACCTGACGTCCTACGACGCCATTGGCTCCGGTGATCAGGATCATGATGGTTACCCCTTCGCTCGATGCGCGGATGTGTTGGGGCGAGGTGCGGTCACCACGCGACGGGGCCGAGGCGGTCGATGAAGATCCCGGTCGGGCCGTCCGCGTCGAGCGTCGCGAGTCCGACGATCGAGTCGGTGCCTTCGGTGACTGTCAGCCGGCCGGTGCGGTTGTTCCGGATGTTGATCAGCACGTCCAGCCGGTCGGTGTGCTCGCGGACGAGTCGTACGGCGTCGGCCACCGACGTGTCGGAGGTGACGTCCAGCGGGACCATGACCACCTTGGCGCCGAGTCCCTTGTTGGCTCCGGTGATCAGCACTGAGGTCCGTACCGAATCGATCATGTCCATGTCAGCATCCGTTTCGAGAGGCGGATGGTGGGTGAGTTGCCGCCGACGTGCCTACGCCACCGGCGCTTTGGGCGGCGGGGAGCCCGCGAGCGGGGACGAGTCCATGTACCTGACCTCGTAGACGCGTTCGCTGAACTTCCAGCCGTCAGGGGTGCGCTCGTAACGGTCGTGGTAGAGGGCGTAGTTCAGGTGCGAGCTGCCGTCACGCATCCGCCCGAACTCCTGGATGTACGCACGGCCGACCGCGGTGTCGCCGTCCAGCCGGATGACGCCCGGATGGACGTTCTGCACGAAGAACTCCCAGAGCCCCTGCCCCCATTCGATCCCCGCGCGGATCTCCTCCTGGCCGGCGAACTCCTTGTCGATGTGCGGCCAGCGCATGGCGCCCTCGGGAGTGAACAGCGATGCGACACGGTCGTAGTCGCGCATCATCACCGCGTCGGTGATCTCGGCGCGCAGCGCCTCGATCTCGAAGCGGTCAGCGAGGGCCTGCATGTCACTCATCGATACCCTGCCTCGTCGACGATGGGTCAGGCGCGCTCCGCCTGCCCGGTGGGGTCTGTGTTTCCAGCATCGATGCAGGTCAGCGACCGAACAAGATAAGATTCGTGGGGCTATCCATAATGCGGGGGTTATGTATGGAGCTGCGCGAGATAGAGATCTTCCTGACGTTGGCCGAGGAACTGCACTTCGGCCGCACCGCCGAGCGGCTTGGTGTGTCCCAGGCCCGCGTCAGTCAGGCCATCAGCAGGCAGGAACGTCGCCTCGGCGTCGCCCTGTTCCACCGCACCAGCCGACGTGTGGCCCTGACGCCCGTCGGCCGACGCCTCCGCGAAGACCTCCAGCAGGCCGTCGACCTCCTCCACGCCGGGCTCGCCCGGGCCCAAGCAGCCGGGGCGGGCGTGGGCCAGACGCTACGGCTGGGCGTGTTCGGTCACGCCGGACACGAACTGCGCCCTCTCGTCGACGCGTTCCGCACTCGCTGTCCCGGCAGCGACATCCAGTTCGGTGAGATCAACGGCAGCGATCCGTTCACCGCCTTGCGCACCGGCGAGCATGACGTCCACGTGCTGTGGCTGCCCGTCGCCGAGCCGGATCTCACGGTGGGACCCACCGTACTGACCGGAGTCCGCGTGCTGGCCGTGTCGGCAGACCATCCACTGGCCGCACGCGGCGCCGCGTCGCTGGAGGACCTCGGAGACAACCGCGTCGTCGACTTCGGTCCCAACGCCCCCGAGTACTGGGTGGCGTCCATGGTCCCCACGCGTACGCCGCTCGGCCGACGCGTCCCGCGTGGGCCGGTCGCCCGGACCTTCCACGAGATCCTTTCGCTGGTCGCCTCCGGGGAGTGCGTCCAGCCGCTGGGCGAAATCGCCGCCCGATACAACAACCCCCCTGGCATCGTCTTCCTGCCCGTCCACGACGCCCCCACCCTCCAATGGGCTCTCACCTGGCGGTCAACCGCCGACAACCCGACCATCCGCGCACTGGCCGAAACGGCCGCGGACCTCGGCCCCATCGCGTTGTGACACCGTTGGGTCAGGCCCTCCTCTCCGCGTGGCAGGTGCGGCCCGGACGACGGCCGGACAGGGGGCTTCCGGCTGATGACCATCTCTGCTCGTCATGCCAGCCGTCGATGGCGGTGATGCGGTCCAGCGCTGCCTGCTGCTCGTCTCCGTCACGGCGCCGTGCTCGTCTTCGAGACGTTCGGCCAACTCCCGCAGTCGGTCCATGGCGTCCTGATGAGCGGCGGCGGCCGCGATGTAGCCGGACACGTCACGCGCGTCAACGCGCTCCTTGATCGACTCCACCAGTAAAGGGTGCGGTGGCGTAGTGGACCGCTGGTGGCCGTGAGCGTACGCCGCCGTTGATGTCAGCCGTGGATGTCAGGCAGGCCGAGGAACGATGCTCACTGCGCGGTAGGTGTAGCCGTCCTGCTTGAAGCCAGGGGCTTCCCACCGGAGATCGACACGTTGTCCCGGCGACAGCGTATGGAAGCCCTTCGTCTGGATGTCGGCGTAGTGGCCCCAACAACCGCCGGGCGTCTCGGGAGAGTCGAGTACCCCCCACCCTTCCTCGTCGTGCCACTCACGGACAGTCGCAGTCACCATGGACGGAATCTTACGGCTGCCTCTACGCCGACGCGCCCGGCACCTCAGCTTGGGAAGCTCGGGTCATCTACGGGTGGCTGCTGGGCTGACATGCGGCGGAGCGGCTACGGGGCCTGACTGATCGGCGGCCTGGCCCCGCCATTGCCCGTGGTTCCCCGCACGATCTGGCACGGTTCTGGCACAGCGACTCGTCGACCGATCTTCAGCGAGCTGGGGAGTCGACGGACGGGGCCGCCGCTGGGCCCCACCGGGCACGGCCCCTACGCCCCTCCGGCGAACGGATTGCCGTGTCCGGGAAGCTGCCCGCCCGGCGGCACATACCGCAGCCGCCCGCTCGGGTCGATCGCCGGTGTGAACCCGGCAGCCTGCAGTTGAGTGGCGTACTTGGCTCTGTAACGTCGGCTGTAGACGAGCAGGACGGGCAGCAGGGCCATGAGCGCGGCCCAGACGATGCCGACGATGGCGACCGCGGCGGTGTCCGCTCGCAGCCTGAAGCAGATGGCCGCGGCGGACGCGGTGAGGAAGAAGACCAGTAGCCCCATCCGCAGCTTGTCGGTGTACTGACTGCCGGTGTCGACCACCATGCGGGCCTTGAGGAGATCGATCGCGTCCGGCACGACGGGCGGCAGCGCTATACCCTCGCCGGCGTCGGGGTACCGCGCCCGGTTCTGCGCAGCGCGCTGCCGGCCCTGCGGGCTGAGGTCGGGCACGATGAACAGGGCGAACTTGTTGTCACCGGTCAGCTGCAGGTCCGCGTACTCGTACCCGAACTGCTCGGCGATGAAGGCGAGTCGGGCGAGGCGCTTCCATGACCACGCGGAAACGGTCATCTGAACGGGCTCCCCGCTTGCCATCTCCCGCAGCATCTTCCGTACTTTCCTCTTGCTCACTGGCGCCCCCTGTCACTCACAGTCCCATGCAGTCTGCCACTAGCGACATGCTCATGCCGGACAGGGCGGAACCGGATCGGCGCGGCCCTGGCAGCCGCCACTGGGCGTGCCTCGCGCGGCGGAGCACCTTTGAGCCGGCGACGGTGTCCTGAGCCCGGATGCCCTGTGCTCGCCAGTCGGTAGGAGCCGTGCAGCTCCACAGCCACTTGATCCGGCTCATGCCGCCCTGCGTCGGGCCGTCCGCTCACGCATCGCTCACGCATCGCTCACGCATCGCTCACGCATCGCTCACGCGCTGCCGGCTGCTCTGCAGCGCGTGGGTCAGATCTGGCCGAGGTCGATCTCCACCGGGAAGGGGGCCGCTACCTTCAGGACGCCGGTGAACACGTCTCCGTCCCGGTAGGTCTTCGTCGCGGGGTCGAGAACGTAGGTGTACACGAGGGGAACGCCTGTCGCGGCCTGCTCGATCCGCCAGTAGAAGCCGATGCCTGCCTTGGCGTACTGGTCGACCTTCACGATCCGGTCGGTGGTCTCCGAACCCGGCGACACCACCTCCGCGACCAGCAGCACGTGCTCAGGACGGGTGGGGTTGATGTCGATCGTGTCTGCGCGGTACACGACGACGTCCGGGCGGCGATTGGTGAGCGGGACGTCTTGAAGGCGGACGTCGAAGTCCGTGTCGGCGTTCCACTCCGGGCCCGCGGTGGCATCCAGGGAGTTCGCCAGAATCCGGGCCAGACGGTTGTGCCGCTTGGACGCACTCGGACTCACGACGACCATCCCGTCCACGATCTCGATACCGGCGCACTGCTCTTCGGACCAGGACTCGTACTCTGCCGCCGTGATCTGCTCATGCATCCACGCAGGGGCCACCATCTCGGCCGTCATGAAGCACCTCCCGGACGCTGTTCTGCGGACCCGATCCCACTGGACTCAGCGTACTGTTTGACGTCCGTCCGGCATGCTGATCTCGCTCACACCCCTCCCCGTCGGCTGGCATCCGATCAGCCGGCCCACGACAAGTGAGGAGGCGGCGCGGTGGATTGTCACCAGGGGACGGAACAGGTCGGCGGCACCTCTGACCTGGTGACCAACGCGAGGAGCGCGGCAGCGGCCGGCCCGGCGCTCTGCTGATCGCCGGCGGCGTGGGGGATCACGTCGGTGCCGGGCCATGCTGGAGGAGGCGACTGGCGACGCCGTCGTGCTGTACCGGGTTCGCAGCGAGGCCGACGCCGTGCTGTTGAACGAGGTACGCCACCTGATCGCGCGACGGGACGGACGGCTGTGCATGCTCACCGGCAGAATCGGCGAGCGCGGCGCCCCACCGCCGTTCGGCTCGGACAGCCTGCACCACATGGTCCCCGACATCACCGAACCAGACGCGTACGTCTGCGGCCCGCCCGCCATGACCACGGCCGTGCTCGTCGGCCTACGAGACGCGCAGGTCCTCGCGAGACAGGTACATGCCGAGAAGTTCGGCCTGCCCCGAACCGGAAAGGGGCCCGACGCCAGACCTGCGCATACGGACCCGCTACAAGCCGAGCACTACCCGTCGCTCACGCAATCGGCCCCGGACGAGGAGTCCAAGGCCGAACAGAGCGCCTCCCCAGGGGAGAAACCCCAGGTCAGCGACGTATCGCGCTGTGCCCCCGGCAGGATTCGAACCTGCGACACCCGCTTTAGGAGTTTTCCCTGGGTGGGGCTGTGGCCTGCGTAAACGTCTGCTGCTAGCTGTCTTGCCTGGGGAAACTCCACTCGGCGGTTCTCACGTGTTCGCGAGGCTTCCCGGCCTCATGTGTGCCGAATCCGTTCTGGACGGGCTGGCGGCAGCGACCTTTTCGGGCGGGTGGAGGTGGCAGCGCGGCATGGGGCGGCGCAGCTCCGAGGTCCGCGGCGGCTTGCGTTATGTACTTGGAGGTATATACCGTTGATTGCATGACGGAGCGGTGGGAGATCGAGATCGAACCCGAGGTACGGGATTGGCTGGAGCTGCTTCCGTTCCGCCTCTATCGGCGGGTCGAGGACAAGACGGACCGACTGCTGGACGAGCCGACGACCCTCGGCGAGCCGTACTCGCGGCACCTGGGTGGCAAGCTACGTGAGCTCCGCTTCGAGTTGGACGGCGAAGCCGTACGCATTCCGTACTGGCTCGCGCCCGGGAAGCGGATCGTGCTGCTGACGGTCTTCCGTAAGACGAGGATGCGTGAAGCGGCGGAAGTCGAGCGTGGGCACCAGGCCCAGAAGGTCTGCGAGGCCGAGCATGGCCATGCCGAGCACAGGTACGAGCGGCGCAAGGAGAGCTGATGAATCACAGCACGTGGAGGACGCGCCGGATCCGGCAGCTTGCGGGCGAGGCGGTGGAGTACGACCAGGAGTACGTCGACGCGCGGCTGGCCGGCGATCTTGGGCAGGCGGTCTACAACCGTCGGATCGAGCTCGGCCTGTCCCAGGCGGAGCTGGCAGAGCGGGCCGGGATGACTCAGCCCCAGGTCTCCCGGATGGAGGGCGGCGACACCGTACCGACTCTCCCGCTGCTGCGGCGCTTGGCCAAGGCCCTGGACGGCACACTGAACCTGACCATCGACGAAGGCGACTCGCATGTCACCTTCACCCCGCACGCCGCCTGAGCCTCTGGCAAGCGGCCGTCGGCCCTGGATCCCGAAGGGCACCTACGAAAGTCCGTAGGTGCCCTCTTCTCTCTGTGCCCCCGGCAGGATTCGAACCTGCGACACCCGCTTTAGGAGTGGGGTCGAATCTCTGCCGGGTGGTGCTTGGTTGTGCCGCGTGGTGCTCTTCTGCCTGATCGGCGCTGCGTGGCACGGCCGGCTCATCCGACTCAGGACTGCTCCTGTTACGCAGTCCGCTCACGCGCCGCTCACGCATCCGGTGACCGTGGGGCGTCCATTGGCGGACCATGCTGGGGCGCGGAAGGCTGACCTTCTCCCGTGAGTGCACCGGGGGAGTAGCATCTCTCCGACTCCCATCCTGTAACTAACGTTAATGTTGCCAACTGTGATGTTAGTATCTGCGGGTTGCGTGGCACTGGGGAGGCAGCATGGCAGATTTCGTGGGCAGGCGGCACGAGCTCGAGACACTGGATCGCGAGCTCGGCAAGGTGACGGCCGGGGTCGGTGGGGAGCGGCCCGGGCGGTGCGTGATGCTTCGAGGGCGCCGCCGGGTGGGTAAGTCGCGGTTGGTGGAGCGGTTCGCCGAGAGGTCCGGTGCGCCGTTCCTCTTCTTTGCCGCCACAGGAGCGTCGCCGGGGGCGGACCTGGAGCGGCTCGGCCAGGATGCGCGGTCGTCCAGCCTTCCGCTGGCGAATCTGCTGTCCGCGGCCCGCCCGGCGAGCTGGGATGCGGCCTTCGACGTACTGGCGGCGGCACTGCCGCACGACCGGGCGAGCGTGGTGGTCATGGACGAGGTGCCCTATTTGATGGATGCGGAGGGCGCCTTCGAGGGCATGCTTCAGCGGGCCTGGGACCGCGTGCTGGAGAAGAAGCCGGTTCTCCTGGTGCTCATCGGTTCCGACCTGTCGATGATGGAGGCGCTGAACAGCTACGGACGCCCGTTCCATCAGCGTGGACGGGAAATGGCGCTGGGTCCGCTCAACCCGGCGGAGGTGGGCGAGATGCTCGGCCTCGATCCTGCCTCGGCCTTCGATGCGGCCTTGATCACCGGTGGACTGCCTCTGATCTGTGCGGAGTGGACGCGCGGCGCCGGAATGTGGGAGTTCCTGCAGGCGGCGCTCAGCGATCCGGTCTCGGCCTTGCTGGTGTCGGCGGAGCGCTCGCTTGCTGCGGAGTTCCCCCAGCAGGTCCAAGCCCGCACCGTCCTCTCGGCGATCGGCAGCGGTGAGCGGACGTTCTCCAATATTGCCCGCGCCGCCGGCGGGATCGGGGCGACCCCACTACAGCGGTCGCTGGGGATCCTTGTGGACAAGCGGGTGATCGCGGCGGAGCTTCCCGTGTCCACGCGGCCTTCGAAAGATCGTCGCTACCGGGTCGCGGATCCTTACCTCCGCTTCTGGCTGAAGCTCCTGGGTCCGTCGATGGACGAGATCGAGCGGGGCCGGGGTGACTTGACGCTGCGGCGCATCCGTGAAAGCTGGACCAGCTGGCGTGGCAGGGCCATTGAACCTCTGGTGCGCGAGGCGCTGGCACGGCTGCTGCCCGACGCGAACCTCCCCGCCGCCCCCGCCATCGGCGGGTACTGGACCCGTACCAACGATGTGGAGATCGACATCGTGGGAGCGGACCGCGCGCCGATCGCCAAGGAGCTGGTGTTCGTCGGCTCGGTGAAGTGGCTGGAGAACTCCCCGTTCGACCGGCACGATCTCGCGGCTCTGCACCGGCACCGCGCCGCGCTCACGCCTGCTCCCGTGCCTGTGATCGCTGTCTCGCGCAGCGGGACCGACTGCGCGGGGCTCGACGCTGCGTACGGCCCGGCGGAACTCCTCGCGGCGTGGCCCTCCTAGCATGCCGGAATACGTGCGGGTGCCAGGTGCCCATGGCCTGTCGCCCCAACATGGGTCGGCCGAGCCTCCGGCCCACTGCGACGGTGACGTCCTCCCGCTCACGCAAACGGCCCCAGACGAGGAGCCCGAGGCCGAATAGAGCGCCTCCCTGGGGGAGAAACCCCAGGTCAGCGGCGTAATGAGTTGTGCCCCCGGCAGGATTCGAACCTGCGACACCCGCTTTAGGAGAGCGGTGCTCTATCCCCTGAGCTACGAAGGCGGGGCTTGGGCGAAACCTTGCGCGGAACTCGGTGTACGGGTCGTGGCCAGGTCTCTCGGGCAAGCCCTGAGCGACCTGGGGCAGGTACTGCGGCGAGGTGGTGGGCGGAGCCCGCGTGACGCGCCGCAGCGCCCGCCGGGGCGCTCGATCCACAGGGTACCGGATCGGGGCTGCGACGGGCGCTGGTGTCTCGGAGCGGGGCGGAGGGGGCGGTCAGGCCGTGTGGCTGAACGTGGGGGCTCCCTCCTGGTGCGGTGCGCGGCCGGTCGAGTTCCGGGCGAGGACGAAGCCGGCCGGACACCCCGCCTCACCATCGGCCCCTGGTGGCCGAAGACCGTCCTGGACAGCCGGAACGGCCCTGGTCACACCGGGTGCGGCCGGGTTCCGCCGCCGGGGCGCTGAAGCAACTTCGGGTGGCTGCCAGGCCTCGACGCACTGGCGTCAGTCGGCACGCTCCAACAGCCGGTCAAGAGGGGCGAGGGAGGTTCGCCTGGCTGGTGGTGTGCATCTCACCGGGTATCTCCGGGCGCCAGAGATCCGGAGCCTGCGCCATCACGTCGGAGGGAGCCAGTTCCTGGCCCTTTCCCTCAACGGCAGCCACGGCCACCGTGGCCGACCGCAGTGTCCGGTCGATCTCGGACGAGACCTACATCGGCTGGAGCGGCGGCACGACCCTCGACAACGACCAGACGTACGTCCGTCTCGACGGGCCGTCCGCCTGGGTCGAGTTCTCCAACCAGTCCGGCGCTTCCACCGACGGCATCCACCAGCACACGATCTTCCGGGACGAGACTGCTGACTACGGCTGGGAGTGACGGTGTCCGGGACACACGCCGTGCGCCGACTCCTGGGTGTGCTCGCGCTCGCGGCAGTGATGCTGGTCGGCGGCCCGGTGCCGTCGGCCGGCGCCCATCCGATGAGCACCTCCGCTGTGCTGCTCGACGTCCACGAGGACCGCGTCGAGGGCGAGGTGCAGCTGCCCATCGACCGGCTGGCGATCGCAGTGCACCGCGAGCTCACGCCGGACAGTGTTCTCGGCGCCGACCGGTCTTTCCTGGAGCGGTACGCCGCCGAGCACATCGCCGCCGGAGGAGCCGACGGCACGTCCTGGACGGTGGCGCTCGGGACCCCGGCGGTCCGTACCATCGACGCGACAGCACACCTGGTCTACCCGCTGACGATCCGCCCACCGGACGGCCGGGTCACCGACTTCGACCTGAAGTACGACCTCGTCGTCGAGGAACTCCTCACCCACCGGGTCATCGTCACCGTCCGGTACGACTTCGATCGAGGCATCCTCAAGTCGGACGACGCCGAGACCCTCGGAGTTCTCGACTGGGACACCAAGAGCTTGAACGTCCCGGCCGGCGAGGGCTCATGGCTGCGGGGCTTCGTCACCACCGCGGGCCTGGGGATCGAGCACGTGGGCGAGGGCGCCGACCACCTGCTCTTCCTCCTCATGCTGCTCATACCGGCCCCGCTGGTGGAGGCACGCGGCCGATGGCGTACGCAGGAGGGGGAAGTGAGCACATTGGACACTGGATCGGATTCAGGGTCAAGGCTGCGTCTCATTTGCTGCCGCCTGCTCCGCCTCGCGCTGCTCCCACCAAGTGCCGCTGATTCGCTGCCAGTTGGCGCGGAGATCGAGGAGCAGGAGGCGGGCTCGCTCGCCGCTCCAGTCCGGCGGCAGCAGCGTCGGCGGTAGTCCCGGGTCGGCCAACAGCAGCCGCCGCCACTGATAGTTGAGGTGCAACAACTCGGCGAGCGCGTCGCCCGGTGTCTGCGGTCGGCTGTCGACGAACCGCTTGACGAAGGACTGGTACCGGTCGTTCAACTCCTGCACGTCCCATGCCTGGGCGGCCAGTCGGTGGCGTTCTCGGGGATCGTCGAGACGGGCGTGCAGCAGGGTGCCCGTCACCTGGTCGCCCAGGGAGCCCAGCACCCGGGGGGCCTCGTCCGCGTGCGAGGCGTGCGGACTGATCCACAGGTCCGGCCCGAGGGAACCGAATCCGGCCCAGCCCAAGGCGGTGTGCAGACGGCGCCGCAGCCGCCGGTCGCCCTCCGCAACGCTGGTGAGCAGCAACAGCCACTCACCGTCCCAGTCGTGCTCCGGCCCGGACGCGAACAGCCGTGCCTCGGCGGCGAGCAGATCCTCGCGGCCTCTCGGGGTGAGCTGCCACCGAGCCCGCCGGCCGACCCGCTCCGAGACCAGCACGCCGTCCAGGGCGCAGCGGCTCAGGGCCTTCCGGACGGCCTTGTCCTCGAACCCGACCAGGCCCAGGGCATCCACGAGGGTCTGCGTCCAGGCTCCGGCACCCTCGTCCAAGGCGTACTCACCCAGCACGAACAGCAGATAGGCATGGGCACTCGGCCCTCGCGGCGCGTCCGACGCCACGCCACCACTCGCCGTTGGTTCACCTTCACGGATGTCACCGAGCCCAGGTACCAGCCTCGCCACGTCGTCCTCCTCATCCCCTGCACTCCCCGCACGCGCTCACGCGGTTCACAGCACCCGGAGTTCTGGCAGGTGGCGGAACCGCAGTGGTACCTGGGTACCACTGCGGTCCCAAAGTGTCTCCCGTGGTCCCAGGGGTGGGACTGGTCGTGGCTCATAAGTTGGTGACACGGCCGACGAGCGCACGGAAGTCACGCAGAGACAGGGATCGACGCAGCCATGATCGAAGTACAGGAACTGACCAAGCGCTACGGCGACAAGACGGCGGTCGACGGTTTGAGCTTCGCCGTCAAGCCTGGTCAGGTGACCGGGTTCCTCGGGCCCAACGGGGCCGGGAAGTCCACGACGATGCGCATGATCATCGGCCTGGACCGGCCGACCAGTGGAACGGCGACGGTGGGCGGCAAGCGGTATGCCCGGCACGCCGCGCCCTTGCAGGAGATCGGCAGCCTGCTGGAGGCCAAGGCGGTCCACCCGGGTCGCAGTGCCTTCGCGCATCTCAAGGCCCTGGCCCTCACCCACGGCATTCCGCGTCGCAGGGTGGATGAGGTCATCGAACTGGCCGGTCTGCAGAAGGTCGCCCACAAGCGGGTCGGCGGGTTCTCCCTGGGGATGGGCCAGCGGCTCGGTATCGCGGCGGCGCTGCTGGGCGACCCGGAGATCGTGATGCTGGACGAGCCGGTCAACGGGCTGGATCCGGAGGGTGTGCTGTGGGTGCGCAACCTCCTGTCCTCGCTGGCCGACGAGGGTCGTACGGTGATGCTCTCCTCCCACCTGATGAGCGAGACCGCGTTGATCGCCGACCACCTGGTGATCATCGGCCGGGGCAGGATGCGCGTGGACACCACGGTCGAGGCGTTCATCGAGCAGGCGGGTGGCCGGGGTGTGAAGGTGTCCACCGCCGAGCCGGAGCGGTTGCGGCCGCTGTTGACCGGAGCGGATGTCACCGTCACGTCCACCACCGCCGAGGAGCTGGTGGTCAGCGGACTCGACTCGCGGCAGATCGGTTCGATCGCGCTGCAGCACGGGATCCTGGTCTACGAGCTCACGCCGCAGACGGTGTCCCTGGAGGAGGCGTTCATGGAGATCACCAGTGACGCCGTGGAGTACCAGAGCGCTCCCGTCGAGACCGCCACACAGAGGAAGGCCGCCTGATGACCACCGCAACCACTGACACCGCGGGCCGCACCTCGGCCCGGCCCACCTACAAGGTCACGCTGCTCGGAGTGCTCCGCTCGGAGTGGAGCAAGTTCTGGTCCCTGCGCTCCAGCTGGATCACCCTCGGTCTGGCCCAGGCCATGGTGATCGTCATCGGGACGCTGGCCTGCGCCGCCTACAGTCCGGGTTCCGGCGGTGAGAACGGGCCGCCCATCGGCGACAGCGCGCTCGGCCTGGCCCTGACCGGCGTGACGCTCGCCGCGCTCGCCGTCGGTGTGCTCGGCGTCCTGGTCGCGGCCGGTGAGTACAGTACGGGCATGATCCGCTCCACGCTGGCGGCCGTGCCCAAGCGGCTGCCGGTCCTGTGGTCCAAGGCCCTCGTGTACGGCGTGGTCGGCACGGCCGCGGCCACGATCGCCGTGCTGGGCGCGTTCCAGCTGGGCGGACTCACCCTCATGGACACCGACATCGCGCTCGGCTTCGGGGACGACGGTGTGCCGCGTGCGCTGTTCGGCGCGGGCGTCTACCTGGGCCTGGTGGGGATGTGGGGCGTGGCCCTGGGCGCGCTGGTCCGCTCCACCGCGGGCGGCATCGCCGTGCTGGCGGGTCTCCTGCTGATCGTGCCCGGTCTGGCCTCGCTGCTGCCGGACTCGCTCGCCGACAACATCACCCCGTACCTGCCCAGCAACGCGGGCAGCGCCATGTACGCCCTGGAACAGTCGTCGGATCTGCTCTCCCCCGGTGCCGGGCTGGTCGCGCTCGTCGGCTGCGTCGCCGTGACGCTGGCCGGGGCCGCGTACCGACTGGCCCGGACCGACGCCTGAGTGCCCGGGCGGGCGACCGATGACCACTGAGAGAGAGCCCGGGGCGGCCGGCCACCTCCCTGCCGCTCCCGAACCGCTGTCCCCGCCCCTGGGGCTGGAAGCGGCCTGGGCGCATCCGCTCGTGGGCCGTCTGCTGCGCGCCCAGCGCCTGCTGCGCCGGACCGACGGGCGCCACCCCTGGCTGCTCGATTCCCTGATCGTCTCCCTGGCCGCCACCGTGGCCCTGCTCGACGCACTGCTGGGGCGCGACAAGGGCCCGTTCGGCGCTGTGACCGGCCGCACCGATCTCTCCCTCGGCCTCCTGCTCGCGGTCACTGTCGTGCTCGTCCTGCCCCTGTGGTGGCGGCGCCGGGCGCCGACCGTCGTCTTCGCGCTCGTGGCCGTGGGGGCCTGCGTGCCATGGGTGCTGGATCTGTGGGTCCTGGCGGGAGTGAGTCTCCTCGTCGCCCTCCACAACGTGGCGCTGCGCGGCTCCTTGCGTGTACTGGGCTGGGCGGCCGCGGTCACCTGCGCCCAGATGTCCGTGGCGGTGTGGTTTCTTCTGTCGGCGGACGATCCTTGGGCGGCCCTGGTGATGCTGCTGAGTCAGGAGACCGCAGCCATCGCCCTGGGCCTGACTCTCCGCACCCGGCGGATCTACCTGGCGGCACTGGAGGACCGGGCGGCCCGGCTGGAGATCGAGCGGGACCAGCGGGAACGGCTCATCGCGGCCGCCGAACGTTCTCGCGTCGCCCGCGAGATGCACGACATCGTCGGCCACAACCTCGCCGTCATGGTCGGCCTCGCCGACGGCGCCGCCACCCTCGCCGCCAGCCAGGGTGAACATGCCGCCGAGCCCCTGCGCATCATCGGCGACACCGGCCGCCAGGCGATGGGCGAACTGCGCCGCGTACTAGGTGTGTTGGGCTCGAAGCCGGACGACGCGCCGCTCGGCCCGCAGCCCGGCCTCGCCGACCTGGACACCCTGCTGGCCCGGGTGCGCGCCGCCGGGGTGAGCGTCTCCTACCGGACGGAGGGCGACCTCTGCGCTCTGGGCAGCGGCGTGGAGCTGACCGTCTACCGCATCGTCCAGGAATCCCTGACCAACACCCTCAAGCACGCCGGGACCGATGCGGCGGCCCAAGTGACCGTGGCCGCCGGCCCGGACGGGATCCGGGTACGGATCACCGACACGGGTCCACCCCTGGGCCCCCGGCACGGGCCGACCGAGAGCGACGAGAACACCTCCGGCGGACACGGATTGGTCGGCATCCGCCAACGGTCCGAGATGTACGGCGGGACGGTCACCGCCGGACCGCGCGGCGACGGCCCCGGCTGGATCGTGGACGTCACCCTTGAGGCACCCTCCACCCCCCTTCCCACGCCAGGAGACCAGGCACCATGACCACCGTGCTGATCGCCGACGACCAGCCTCTTCAGCGGCTCGGCTTCCGCATGCTTCTGCAGGGCACCCCCGGGATGGCCTGCGTCGGCGAGGCGAAGCACGGCGCTGAGGCCGTCCGCATGGCCGCCGAGCTGAGTCCCGACGTCATCCTCATGGACGTCCGGATGCCCGGCATGGACGGCATCGAGGCCACCCGGCGGATCATCGCCGCGGGCGGCCGTACCCGCGTGCTCATCCTCACCACTTTCGACCTCGACGAGTACGCCTACGCCGGGCTGCGTGCCGGAGCCAGCGGTTTCCTGCTCAAGGACGCCGGCCCCGAGGAACTCGTCGCCGGAATCCGGGCGGTGGCGTCCGGTGATGCCGTGGTCGCGCCCCGGCTGACCCGGCGTCTGCTCGACGCCCATGCCCACCAGGTCCTCTCACCCGCCGCCGCCCCCGAACCACAGGACGACCCCCGGCTGCGCATGCTCAGCGAGCGCGAACACGAGGTCCTGCTCGCCATCGCCAAGGGCTGGACCAACACCGAGATCGCCGAACGGCTGGTTCTCTCGGAGTCCACGGTGAAGAAGCACGTCGGCCGCGTCCTCGCCAAGCTCGGCGCCCGTGACCGTATCCAGGCGGTGATCACCGCTTACGAAGCGGGGCTGGTACGCCCCGGCGCTTGAACTGCTCGGCAGATCGAGTGAGTTCGAGCAGTAGCCACCCCACGACCGGCTCCGATCGACGCGGAGCGGAAGACCGGGGAATCCGCCAGTCAGGCCCGTCAGGTCCGTCACGTCGCGGAGAACCCGTCGAAGCCGGCGGCCTCCTCGCGGATCTCCCGGGCGTCGGCGGGCAGCAGCCACCCCGTGTGCTCCAACTGGTTGGCCTGGCGGACAACCCGCTTCACATATGTGCCTTTACTGCCGTAGAGCGCTTCGAGTTCGTCCGCGGAAAGGTTCTCCTGGGCACCGGCACCGGTGCAGATCGAGTAGCGCTGCTCGTGGAGGCGGCGGCCGACCTGGTCCGACGGGAGCTGGTGTCGCGGGTCGAGGACGACACCGACACCTCGCGGGGCACTGTGGCCCTGGCCCGGCACTTCGCGGAACACCGCTCCTTCTACCGCGCGATGCTGACCGGAGCCTGCGCCTTCGACATGACCAGAACGCTCAACGCCCTGTTTGTCACGCTCAACCAGAACGTGCTGCGGGAGTTGCTCGGCGGGATGGAGGAGACCGCGGCACGGGACATGGCCCTCTTCCTGGCCGGCGGGGTCGGCGCGGTGGTCAACGACTGGCTGATCGAAGGGGCGGAACCTCTCGACCCCGAAGAACTGGCGGGCCGCCTGCTCCACCTTGAGTCTGCCCTCGCCTCCATGCCCCGTATCCGAGACGACGGAGAGTCCACCCGATGAACCTGACCAGCCACTTCCTCCAACGCCTGCTGCACCTTCCCCCGCCCCTCACCAGAGACGTGACCGTCGAGCACGACCTGCGCGTGCCGGTGCGCGACGGAGTCGAACTGTTGGCCAACCGCTGGCGGCCGAAGTCCGGAGGAGACGGCCTGCCGACCGCGCTCCTGCGCTCGCCGTACGGCAGGACCGGCATGATCGCCATACAACTCGCCCGGCCCCTGGCCGAACGCGGCTTCCAGGTGCTGGTGCAGAGCACGCGCAACACGTTCGGCTCCGGCGGCGACTTCGATCCGCTGCGCCGCGAGCGGGAGGACGGCCTGGACACCCTGGACTGGTTGGTCAAGCAGCCCTGGTGCGGCGATTCGGTCGTCCTGTTCGGCGGCAGCTACCTCGGCTTCGTCCAGTGGGCGGTCGCCGACGCCGTCCCCCGCAGGTCAAGGCGATCATCCCCTCGGTCTCCGAATCCGCCTTCACCCTGGAACAGCTCCGCGCGGACGGCTTCGCCCTGGAGGCCCCCTTCGGCTGGGGTGTCCAGGCCGCCGGGACGGAACGCCCCAGGGCGCGGCTGCGGCAGTTCCTGGAGACGGGCAAGGTCCGGAAGGCCATGCGGACGCTGCCGCTGAACGCTGCCGACACGGCGGTCCTCGGATACCCGTCCCCGTATTTCCAGAACGTCCTCGACCACGACGACGAGTCACCGTTCTGGAAGGTCGTGGATCGCAGCGACCAGGTCAAGGACATCGCCGTGCCGGTCAGCACGGTCGGCGGCTGGTACGACATCTTCCTGCCGGGCCAGCTCCGCGACTACCGCGCGCTCCCGGACGCGGGGCGGACCGCACGGGTCACCATCGGCCCCTGGGCCCACATCTCCATGGGCGTGGGCGGCGCGGCGGCCGCAGAGGCCCTCGACTTCGCCCTGCCCCTCACCCGCGGCGAACAGCCGCCCGAGCGCCCTCCGGTACGCCTGTACGTCATGGGCGAGGAGAAGTGGCGTGACGTCTCGTCCTGGCCGCCCCCGGGATACGAGCCGCGACGCTTCCACCTCCAGTCCGGCCGCGCCCTGGCCACCGAACCTCCGGCCGCGGTCTCAGTCCCCGACGGTTACCACTACGACCCGGCCGATCCCACCCCTGCGGTCGGTGGCGTCCGCATGGCCTTCGGCGTGAAAGCCGGCCGCGTCGACAACAAGGAGTTGGAGGCCCGGTCCGACGTACTGACCTACACCACGGCCGAGTTGGAGAAGGACGTGGAGGTGATCGGCGAGGTGAGCGCGGAGATCTTCTTCTGCTCCAGCCTGCCGCACGCCGACGTGTTCGTCCGTCTCTGCGACGTCGACGAGAAGGGCCGCTCCACCAACGTGTGCGACGGCCTGACCGGCCTCACCGGCGCCGACGAGATCTCCCGGGCCCAGGTACGGCTGTGGCCGACGGCGTACCGCTTCAAGCGCGGACACCGCATCCGCGTCCAGGTCTCCAGCGGTGCCTTCCCCCGCTACAACCGCAATCCCGGCACCGGCGAACCCCGGGCCACCGCTACCACCCTCCGCGCCGCCGACCAGTTGGTCTTCCACGACCCGGAGCACCCCTCCGCCATCGTCCTCCCCGTCCGAGAGACGGACTGAGGCGTCCGAGCCGACGCCTGGCCACCCACCAGAGGGCACCGGCAGTGCGGAACACCCGCCGCCTTGCCCGAGATGTCTCCGCGTTCCCCGCGACGCGACCGGGTTTCGTGTCTGCCGCCGACTGCCCGTGACGGAGTCGGGACCGACGAAGCGGACGCGGAGGACGACCGACGTGATGGGCGTACAGCGCCTGTCCGACATTTTCACCGAGGCACTGCCGACGGGCGCGCACTCGCGCCCTGCCATCGCCGAAACCGCTGGGGTCCCGCCTTCGCCTGATCCCGTGGACGAGCCAGGCCGGTACCAGCCGCTCACCACCGGCCCGGAGCTGGAGGTCGCCCGGCGCCCTACGGCGAGGAGGCCGGGATCGCCCAGGTGCGCCGGGCACCGGGTTCCTGAGGTTCCCTCACAGAGTCCCCATGTCGGGCAGAACCATGCCGCGTAGCAGTCGGCTGATGGTCGCGTGCGATACCCCCGCTTCGTCACCCAGGGCCCTCAGTCCGATCTCCTTAGGGGCAGGCGTCAATGAGCGACGCATGGAGCAGCTCCGCGACAGTCTCACCGGGCTCCGGGAGATCACCGATCCCTACCTCGACCGGTGGAGCCGTCCCCTGCTGATCCTGACGAAAGGCGAGTCCGAGGTGCCGGCGTCTCGTTGGCTCTCGGTGACGCGGCGATCGAGCGTTACCGGCTCATGGCCGAACGCGGCCCAGGAGAGGGAGCGCGCGGCCTGTGGACCGCCGCCGGAGCGGTCCCCGGCGCACGGATCGCCGACGTGGGAACACGTCGAAGGCGGGGCTGTTCGACGCCGCGGTGGCGGACGCGCTCGCGGAGTTCGGCAAAGCCTTCGATGAGCGCCTGCTGCGCTTCGATGAGCGCCTCCTGCCCTTTGGCGAGCGCCTCCTGCGAATTCGCCCCCTCAGCCGTCAGTCCCGCCCAGGGGCTCCCGTACGCAGGCCGTCCATGACCAGGTCCCGGAGGCGGGCGGCCTGGGACTGCCAGTCGCCGTTGACGTCGATCTGCCAGATACCGGCGATGGCCAGGATGAAGTCGTCGGCGGTCACGTCGGGGCGGATGGTGCCGGCCTCATGGTTGGCCACGAGCAGGGCTTCGATCGCCGCGACCACCGGCGCGTAACCCGGCTGCGCCGAGGCGGTCGACGTGCCGATGGTCTGGCGCATCGCGTCGGCGAGACCCACCTTGGCGACGGCGAAGCGGGCCAGGCTGTCCATCCACTCGCACAGGGCCTGGTCGGGCGCCTTGGTCCGGAGCAACTCGGCGGCAGCGTCGGTGAGTTGCTGAACCTCGTGGCCGTACACCTCCAGGATGAGCGCCTCACGGTTGGGGAAGTTCCGATAGAACGTGCCCTGCCCCACCCCCGCCTTCTTGGCGATCGCACTCAGCGGCGCGTCCGCCGAATGCGACAGCTCGACCAGCGCCACCTTCAGAATGCGCTCCCGATTGCGCTGCGCGTCCGAGCGCTGAGGCCCGTCGATCCTCAACTCCACTCACTCTCCTCCTGGGTTCACATCCCAAGTAGTGGACAGTAGTCCGCTAGTCCGCTCAGGAGTACCATAGCGGCGGATCCGCCCAGGGGCAGTGGTCCGCTCCCGGCCTTCGTCCCCAGTCAAACGTGAGGGCGACAGCGGCGAGACGGTTCCTGCCGTCGGCCCGGTGCGCCGTAAGCAGGACGTGACGTCCACGGGGTGTCGAACCGCCCCAAGGCGGACCGCCGCCATGAGCATCGTCGTGGTGACGGGCGTGACCGCCGGAATCGGTGTGCACGCGGCCCGTCATCTCGTCGGCCGCATCGCCGTTCCCGAACACCGACGGCGCGGTGCCGGTGACTGCGAGGCGACCTGAGCCGACCTCAGTTCTCCAGGACGAAGATCGGCTTGTGGCCGGCCCGGTCGGAGGTCAGCACGTCGGGGATCTCGTCCCAGTCGTGGATTGAGCTGGTGACCAGCTCGGGGTGGAGCGTGCCGGCGGCCACCGCCTCCAGGATCGGGGTCATGTTCGGCCGCGCGTGCCCCTTGCCGATGTGGAAGTCGGCGCCGAGCGGACCGGCGATCTCCTCGGCGACGAACCGGCCCAGGGTGCGCCCGTCGATCCGCCGGACCAACTCGCCGAGCAGATGACCGTAGTTGAAAAGGTGGTAGCCGGACGCCGTGCCCGGAGGCCACCACGGCGCCTGGGCGGCCAGCCGGGCCGTCGACACCGGTACGTCGAGAACGTCCGCGACGGTCACCGGCCGGTCCCACCCCGAGACGCCCGAAGTGTGCGACAGCAGGTGCCGGACCAGCACACCTTCCTTGCCGCGCGCTGCGAACTCCGGCCAGTACCGGGCCACCGGGGCGTCGACATCGAGCAGTTGGCGCTCGACCAGCAGCAGCGCCGCCAGGGACGTGACCGTCTTCGTGCACGACCAGACGTTGGTGATCGTGTCACGCCGCCACGGCGCCGTACGGCCCTGGTCGGCCCATCCGCCCCACAGGTCGACCACCGGCTTCCCGTCCACCAGGACCGCGATCGAGACGCCGAGTTCGTCGCCGGTGTCGAGGTTCCCGGACAGCCGCGCGGCCAGCTCCGCGAAGGGCTCGTCGCACACTCCGTGCAGATCCGCCATGGTCGGCCTCCGGTCCGGATGTCGTCGCCGGCCGGCCGCACCGACGCGCGGGGCACACCGCGCAGCTCGCGACGGAGACTCGCGCGCGCGATGTCGGCGGCGTCCAGCAGATAGGTCTGGCGCATCCGCCACGGGGCGCGGTGGCCCTGCCGGGGGAAGCTCTGGACGCCCCGTTGGACGTAGCCGGACGCCAGCTCGATCATGGGCCGCTCCCGGACGCCGGACTCGGCGGGCGGGGTGACCGCCGCGAGTTCGGCGCGGCGCATGTGGTTGAGGACCCGGCACACCAGCCGCGCGGTGAGGTCCGCCCGTATCGTCCAGGACAGATTGACGTAGCCGAAGCAGAGCGCGAGGTTCGGCACGTCGCTGAGCATGGTGCCCCGCCACGGCAGGTGGCGCGCGGGCTCGACCGGCTCGCCGTCGACGCTCACCGCGATGTGACCGAACGCCAGCATGCGCAGCCCGGTCGCGGTCACCACGATGTCGGCCGGCAGCACCCTGCCCGACCGCAGCCGTATCCCCTCGGCGATGAGATTGCGGTGCAGCAGTCCCAGACCCGCGTCGATAGTCTGCGGCTCGTAGGGAATATCCGGATGCAGCATCCGGTATTCGACGGCGCCCACCCCCGCATAGTGTTCGGGATCCTGCTCACGCGACAGACGAATGCCCTGGTTGTGTACGAACAGGAATCGCGATGCGCAGTCCAGCCCCTCTCCGACGGTGTCGCAGTTCCCGACCGCCAGAGCCAGCGGGCCGAGCATCGACATGTCCTGGTAGGCCGCCAGACGCAGCCCGAAATCCGGACAGTTCAGTTTCTTCGTGGCGCGGCGCAGCATCCGCCCGGCCGTCACCGCGGGCAACAGCCCGTGCTCGGAATCCAGATCACCGGGCGAAACGCCGAACTCGGACAACAGCCGCGCCCCGTCGCCCCCGAGGTCGTCGATCAGACGATCGATGCCGCGGATCGCAGCGGCTCGGATCTCCATCTGTATGTGCCAACCGTATCGGCGCCGGGCATTCGTGAACGATGCCGAGGTGTGAGTTCTCCCAGCCGGTCCCGGGCCGCCGAATTCGTTTCTCCCGGCCGCCTCGCCGGGCCTAGCATTGCCGCCGTTGTGCCGAATGATGTTCGGAATTTCGAACCGGTGAGGGCGTGATGCCGTTGTCCGCGGTGATCGAGGCGCGTGGGCTGTCCAAGGTGTTCCAGACGACGGTGCGGCGGCCCGGACTGGGCGGAGCGCTCAGGTCGCTCGTCAGTCCGCGGCGGGTGGCCAAGGTCGCGGTGCAGGATGTCGAATTCAGTGTGGGCAAGGGGGAGTTGCTCGCACTGCTCGGTCCGAACGGGGCCGGGAAGTCCACCACCATCAAGATGCTCACCGGGATTCTGACGCCCACCTCGGGCGAGGCGCTGGTCGCGGGGGTCGTGCCGCACCGGGACCGGGAGCGCAACGCCCACAACATCGGGGCCGTGTTCGGACAGCGGACGCAGTTGTGGTGGGATCTGCCGGCCCGGGAGTCGTTCGCGATTCTGCGGGACATCTACGGGGTTCCGGAGGGCCAGTACCGGGCCAGGATCGAGGAGTTCGACGGGCTGCTCGAACTCTCCGAGTTCTGGGACACCCGTGTCCGGCATCTGTCGCTCGGGCAGCGCGTCCGCTGCGATCTCGCCGCCTCGCTGCTGCACGACCCGCCCGTCGTCTTCCTCGACGAGCCCACCATCGGCATGGACGTGGTGGTGAAGGAGCAGGTACGGCGGTTCCTGCGGCACCAGGTCGAGGAGCGGGACCGTACCGTCCTGCTCACCACGCACGACATGACCGAGGTCGAACGGCTCGCCGAGCGGGTCGTGCTGATCAACCACGGCCGGATCGTGCTCGACGGCTCCCTCCACGAGATCCGGCGCCGCTTCGGCGGCACCTGGCAGGTCCGGGCCACCCTCGCCGACCCGGCCGATGTCGAGGAGATCGGGCGGAGCGAGGGAACGGGCGGCCCTGTCGCACTGCCCGGCTTCGCCGGCATCGGTGTGCTGCGCCGGGAGGGGCCGCGCGTCGTGTTCGGGCCGGTCGGGGCGGACTCGCCCAGCGTGCACGAGGCTCTGAAGGTGATCATCGGACGGTTCCGGGTCGCCGACCTGGCGCTGGAGGAGAACGACCTCGAGGACGTCATGCGCGCCGCCTACCTCAGCGACGTACCGGCCCAGGAGCCGGCCGCCGCCTCCACCTCCGCCTCCGCCTCCGCCCCCGCCCCCGCTTCCCAGGGCGGTTGAGCCATGACGGCCAGGACCACGCAAGCCCCCGCCCCCGCCGCCCCCACTGCCTTCGCGACCGCCGTCTCGCGTGCCCGGCGCATCGCGTGGATCACGCCCCGGGGCGAGCTGCTCGCCCCGCCCCGAATGACCGCCACCGCCGTACGGCTCCTCGTCCAGGTGTGCCTGGTCGTGTACCTCTGGCGGGGGCTGTACGCGAACACCGACTCCAGCGCCGGGCTCGACGAGACCCAGGCCGTCGGCTACGCCGTACTGGCCGTGCTCGCGAACCGCATCCGCGGCCTGGACCGGCGCGCGGGCCGCGACACGGTGATCCAGCATCTCCACTTCGGGACGATCGTCTACTGGTACCTGCGGCCGATGAGGCCCCAGCGCTACTACGCCCTGCGCGCCCTCGGCGACCAGCTGTACGGCTTCGGCTGGGTGCTCGCCGGATACGTGCTGTCCCTCGCCGTCGGTGTCGTCGCCCCGCCCGCCTCCCTCTCGGTGGCCGGGGTCTTCACGGTGAGCATGCTGCTCGGCCAACTCGTCCTGTACTACGTGATGATGCTGGTCGACCTGCTGTGCTTCTGGACGCTGCGCAACGAGGCGGCCCTGCTGATCCTCGTCTTCGCGCAGAACCTGCTCTCCGGTGTGTACGCGCCGCTCTGGTACTTCCCGGACTGGTTCATCACCCTGAGCATGTTCCTGCCGTTCCAGGCGACCCTCGGCGTACCGCTCTCCATCTACGTCGGGCGGATCGGCGTCGACGACGCCTTCGGCCAGATGGCGATCCAGGCCGTCTGGATCGTGCTGCTCGCACTGCTCACCCGCCGGCTCTGGGACCGGGCCGGCCGCCGCGTCGTGGCCCAGGGAGGATGAGGATGAACCCGACGACATCACCGAGCGCCTCTCCGGCAGCCGCCGAGTCGCCCACGTCCCGCCCCGGCCCGCCGCACGGTGCCGCGCACGCCTGGCGGGTCGTCTGGCGGATCACCAAGCTCAACTTCAAGGCCCGGCTGGAGTACCGGGGAGAGTTCCTGATGGGGATCGCCGTCGGGGCGATCTGGCAGGTCTCGATCGTCGTCTTCGCCTCGGTCCTGCTCACCCGGTTCCCCGGGCTCGGCGGCTGGTCCAGCTCCGACGTGCTGCTCATCGCCAGCATGCGCATGCTCGCGCATGGGCTGTACGTGCTGTTCCTCGGGCGGGTCCAGTACATGAACCTCCTCGTCCAGGAGGGGGTCGTCGACCCCTGCCTGATCCGCCCGATGCCGGTCTACCGGCAGATCCAGCTGGCCTTCTTCCCGGTCAACGCCATCGGGGACCTGGTCGTCGCGGTCGGGCTGTTCGTCGCCGCCCTCCAGCGCAGCTCCCACGACTGGACGGCCGGCCGGATCACGTACGTGGTGGCGGGGGTGCTCGGCGGCATGCTCGTCGAGGCCGCGCTCTTCACGGCCCTGGCCGCCGCCGCGTTCCACTTCCCGGCCACCTCGTACTGGAGCCAGTGGCTGGAGGAGCTGATGGGGACGTTCGGCAGCTACCCCCTCAGCATCCTTCCGAAGGCCGCGTCCGCCGCGTTCACCTTCATCGTGCCGCTCGCCTTCATCGCGTACTTCCCGGCCGGCGTGCTGACCGGGCACGGCGGGGCGATGGGCGTACCGGAGGCGCTGGCCGTCGCGTCGCCGTTCATCGGCCTCATGGCGTTCGTGCTGTCACGGCTGCTGTGGAGCTGGAGCCTGCGGCGGTACACGGGCGTCAACGGATGAGAACGGATGAGAACGGGCAAGGGCGCGGGGCGGGTCGGAGGCGCGGCCCTCTGTTCGGGCCGCGTCACTTGAGGCGGGTCTCCAAGCCGTCGAGGACCCGGTCCAGGCCGTACTGGAAACCCTCCTCCCGGGCCGCCCGGGGGTCCGTCCCGCGCTGTTCGGCGTAGCCCTCGCGCAGCAGCGGGTACTCCTGGGCAGCCTCCTCGGCGGCCGGCCACAGGTGCTCGACCATGGTCCGCTCGTCCTGGCCGCTGCGGGCGAGGACGTTGAGCCAGGCGGCCTCGCTCGTAGCCATGCCGGTGACGTACGCGACGACGGTGGACAGCGCGCGGTCGGCCTCGTCGGTGGGGAAGCCGGCGGTGGTCAGCACGTTCAGTGTGGCCTCGGAGGCGCGCATCCAGTTCGGGCCGAGGTAGGACATGCCCATCTCGCCCAGCACGGAGGCCAGCCAGGGGTGGCGGAGGATCGTGGTGCGCAGGCTGTGGGCGCAACCGGCCATGTCGGTACGCCAGTTCGCGGGATCGGGGTGGACGGGGGCCTCGATCTCGCCGTAGATCTCGTCGACCGCCAGCTCGATCAGTTCGTCCTTGTTGGCGACGTGGCGGTAGAGCGAGGTGGCGCCGGCGTTCAGGCGGGTGCCGAGTCTGCGCATGCTGAGGGCGTCGATACCTTCCTCGTCGAGCAGGCGTAGGGCTTCGGCCACGATGTGGTCCCGGCTCAGGGCGGGGTGCTCCCGGGTGGGCCTGGGGCGGGTCCATACGGACGGGAACGTCGACTGCTTCTCGGGGGGCGTGGGGGGCATTGGGGGGCCTTTCCGTTGCCTGCGTACGGGTGACGCGGCCAGCGTACGGTGTTCGCATCCGGGTGGCTTTCTCGCCCCCGCCGCCCCTACCCGTCCCATCCCCAGGGGCTGCGCCCCTTCGACCCTCTTGGGTTGTCAGTTGGCCGCGGGTGCGTTGTGGTTGCTCGCGCAGTTCCCCGCGCCCCTGAAAACCAGGGGCGCGGGGAACTGCGCGACCAGCCCCCACCGGGGCCGCGGCCGAAATCCGGGGTCAGATCCCCGCCACCCTCCTGAACATCCCCGCCACCCGAAGCTCCCCCTCGATCCGCCCGGCGGCCACCCGCAGCTCCGGCAGGACATCCGTCACGCACTGCTCGACCGTGCGCCGGCTGCTGTGCATGGCGACATTGACGGCGGCGACGACGCGCCCGTCGCGGTCGCGCACGGGTACGGCGATGGAGCGGAGCCCCTCCTCCAGCTCGCCGTCGACGAGGGCGTAGCCGTCGTGGCGGACGCGCTCCAGGAGGGAGAGGAGTTGTATGCGGTCCGTGAGCGTGTGCGGGGTCAGGGGGGTGAGAGGGGAGGGGAGGGGCACGTCGGGGAGGAGGTCGGCGAGCATCACGCGGCCGAGGGACGTGGCGTACGCGGGGAGGCGGGTGCCGAGGGTGATGTTGACGCTCATGACGCGGCTGGTGGCGACCCGGGCGGTGTACTGGATCTCCTCCTCGGGCCCGGTGAGGAGGGCGAGGGAGGCCGAGTCGTGGACCCGCGCGGAGAGTTCGGCCAGGTGCGGGGCGGCGATCCGGGGGAGAGGAAGCATGGAGAGGGGCGGGAAGCCCAGGCCCAGCACCCGGGGGGTGAGGCGGAAGACGCGGTCGGACGAGGCGACGTACCCGAGGTGTTCGAGGGTGATCAGGGCGCGGCGGGCCGTCGCGCGGGCGAGGCCGGTGGCCTGGGCGACATCGGTGAGGGTGAGCTCGGCCCGGCCCTCGCCGAAGGAGGTGATGACGGTGAGCCCACGGGCGAGCGACTCGATGAACTCCCGGCCCAGTTCCTGCTTGGAGGCACCCGTCCAGGCGGCGAGGCCGGCGGGGGCCGAAGACGCGTCCGGGGCGGGGGCGGTGGACACGCGCCGCCCCCGCAGCTCCCGCTCCATCTCCGCCACGGCCGCCCGCATTCGCGGCAGCAGCGTCGAGCGCAGCGATTGCGCGGTGTGCCGGCTGGTGTGGCTGACAACGCTCGCCACGCACGCGACCCGCCCCGTACGGGGATCCCGCACGGGTACGGACACCGCCACCAGCCCCGGCTCGATCAACTGGTCGTCCAGCGCCCACCCCTGGGCGCCCGCCCGATCCGTACGGGCCTCGAAGTCGTCGTACGCGCCGCCGCGCGGAGGGACCGCCGGGAAGCCGCGGCCCTCGGGGTCGGCGGTGCGGCGGGCCCGCCAGCGGGCCCAGTCGGCGGGGTCCCACTCGGTGGCGAAGAGCGGGCCGGGCCCGGTGCGTTCGGCGGGGAGGAGGTCGCCGATGCGGAAGCTCAGGGACATCGCGCGGCGCCGGGTGGCCTGGTGGATGAAACGGATGCCGTCCCGGTCGCCGACCGCCAGGGACACCGACTCGTCCAGCTCGTCGGCGAGGGCGTCCGCGTGGGCGTCGAGGAGGCGGGGGAGACGGATCGCGGCCAGATAGGCGTTGCCCAGCTCCATCAGCCGGGGGGCGAGGACCGCGTCCCGCCCGTCCAGCCGTACGTATCCCATGCGGGCCAGCGTCGCCGTGATCCGGTCGACCGTGGAACGCGCGAGCCCGGTGGCCTTCTCCAGCCCGCTCAGGCTCAGGGTCCCGTCCGCCTCGGTGAGCCGCCGCAGCACGGTGATCCCCCGCATGAGGGGGGCGACGGCCTCGGAGGGCGCGGGCGCGGGCGCGGAGGCGGCGGCTGCGGCGGAGGCCGCGGTCGTGACGTTCGGGAGCATGGGGTCACGGTAATGCCGCACGCCTGAGCCGGGCGCCTGGGAACTCGGGGACCACTTCGCTTCCGGGGGCGCGGGGAACCGCGCGACCAGCCCCCACCAACCCGCGGCCGAACAACCGACCACCACCCTCCCCTCCCCCTCCCCTCCCCCTCCCCTCGCGCACCTTTACCGCTTTACCGCCGGCTCACCACCACCCGATGGCCCCCACCCACATCCGCCTCCGTCACCGATATCTCGACCCCCGCCCGTACGTCCTTGAAGGACTCGCCGGGGACGAAAGGCGCGTCGGAGAGCTCGGCGTGGACGTTGGGGCTGCGCGTGCAGCCCCCGCTGTCGCGGCGGGAGTCGTACACCTTGACCGGCCCGTTCCCGGTGTCGACCGTCGCGTCGACCTTGTAGACGAGGACGCCGGGACGGCACACCGCGGCGTCGTTGCCCGCCTGCGTGCGCAGCTCGGCGGCGTACGCGGTGCGGGAGTCGAGGGGGACGACGACCAGCTTGCCGCCGCCGGCGTTGGCGAGCGGGGTCAGCGTGTACTCGGCGCTCCCGGGCGCGGCCACGCAGCCGACCTGGGTCTCGTCGAGCCAGCCGAGCTTCCACTTGTGCCAGCCGAGCAGATCGTTGTCGACGCCCCAGTCCTCGCTCATGATGTCCCAGTGCCCGACCGCGCCGCCGCCCTCGTGGGTGTAGAGGTCGGGCAGTCCGAAGACATGGCCGTTCTCGTGGGGGAGGACGCGGTAGCCGGTCTCCGTGTACGAGCCCGAGCCGTCGTCCTGGCGGCTGTAGACGAAGGACGCGTTGGAGACCGGGATACCGTCCGCGACCGGCGCCTCGCGGTTGCCGGCGAAGGTGACGGACAGGACGGTGTCGAGGGCGGAGGGGCCGGCGTTCGGGGTGACCAGGACGTTGACGAGGTCGTACGACCGGAAGTCCACGAGCGGATCGGCGGCCCGCACCATGTCCTGGACCAGCCGGCGGTAGCCGGGGTCGAAGGGGGCGCCGCGTTCGATGCCGTACGAGCGGAAGGACTTCGGCATCCGCAACCAGTCGGTGAGCGGGGCCTCGGGGCGGTAGTCGATACGGCCGTAACTGCTGGCCCTGAACCACTTCTGGGTCTGCGGGGCGAACTCCGCGAAGCGGTCCATCGCGCCGCCTTCGCCGGGCGCGTCGGAGAAGTCGATCATCAGGTGGAGGGCGCGGACCGTGCCGGTGGAGCGGGAGTAGCCCGGCGGGGTCGGGATGCCCTCCGACATCTGGGTGCCGAGCGGGCCGCGGATCATGCAGGGGCCGAGCGCCGAACCGCGGGCCAGGGCGGTGGCCCCCGCGGCCGTCGTCGTCTTCTTCTTCGCCATCAGGTGCCCGGTGCCGGCGGAGGTGCTGACCGCGAGCGTGAGGGCGGTGACGGAGGCGAGCACGATGACGCGACGCGGGCGTATCGGACCCGTCTGCGTCTGCGTCTGGGGCTTCGTCCGAGTCCGCGCACGCCGCTCCGCGCGGGACGTGCGCTCCCCGCGAGGCGTACGTTCCCCGCGCGCCGGCTGGGACGGAGACGGAGGTATTCGGCGTGGAGATATCAGGCGCCGAGTTTTCCCGCTTCTGCGGAACGGCTGCTGCATACACGCGCCCTTCGCTCCACGGCAGCCGCCCGGTGACGAGGCTGCACCCTTTCGATCACCCTGTGTCGAGGGGTGCGCGGGCGCGCGCTGGAAGGGCCGAACGTGGGTGTCACATTCGAGTACGGGAACCTGTGACCCAGGCCACACCAAAAGTCTTCCGGGACCGGAAATAACCGGGGATCGTTTCCCCGTTTAGCCATGTGTCCGAGCGAAACGGGGACTCCATCCCCGGATGGCTCGCAGCGCTGGATCCGGAAGCGATCCGGAAGCGATCCGGAAGCGATCCGGCAGAGAACCGGCAGAGAACCGGCAGAGAACCGGGAAGAGAAGAGGAGTACGCCGTGGAGACCGCGACCCCCGTGAGCCGCAAGGCGCCCCGCCCTCGGGCCGACGCCCTGCGCAACCGGGAGCGGATCGTCACCGCCGCCCGGGAGATGTTCGTGGAGTTCGGCCCCGAGGTGCCGCTCGACGAGGTCGCCCGCCGGGCCGGCGTGGGCAACGCCACGCTGTACCGCAACTTCCCGGACCGCGACGCGCTGGTCCGCGAGGTCGTCTGCTCGGTCATGGACCGCACGGCTCTGGCGGCCGAGGTCGCGCTCACCGAGACCGGCGACGCGTTCGAGGCGCTGTCGCGTTTCGTGCACACCTCCGCCGACGAGCGGGTGAGCGCGCTCTGCCCGATGGTCCAGACGGCGTTCGACGAGCACCACCCGGACCTGGAGGCGTCGCGCGAACGCCTTGAGGAGCTGATCGAGCACGTCATGCGGCGCGCCCGGGAAGCCGGCCAACTCCGCGCCGACGTGGGCGTCGGGGACCTGATGATCGCCGTCAGCCAGCTGAGCAGGCCCCCGGCCGGCACCCGGTGCGCGCGCGTCGACAGCTTCGTCCACCGCCATCTGCAGCTGTTCCTGGACGGCCTGCGGGCCCCGGCCCCCTCCGAACTGCCTGGCAGCCCCGTAACGATGGAGGACCTGCGCCGGCCCTGCCCGTCGTGACCTGACCGACTCGACCGGATCTGCCCGGTCGGCTCCACCGAGCCCCACGGCTGTCGACGAAGACAAGCCGCTACCCCTTGACGCTCTTTTCCCTCACTACCCCCACACCGGCGACTTCCTCGCCAGCGATCACGACACCGGTAGTCCTGTCATTTCTGTCCTTCCCGCTATTCCTTCCATTCCCGCTATTTCCGTCACGAAGTCCCGAAGTGGGTATCCCCATGTCTGAAACAGTCCGTAGCGCCCGTGGCGCCGGCAGCGCCCCCGAAGCGGGGGACGACGCGCACTCCAACCGCTGGAAAGCGCTCGTCTTCATCGCGCTCGCCCAGCTGATGGTCGTGCTCGACGCGACCATCGTGAACATCGCCCTCCCGTCCGCCCAGCAGGACCTGGGAATATCGGACGGCAACCGTCAGTGGGTCATCACCGCGTACGCGCTGGCCTTCGGCGGTCTGCTCCTGTTCGGCGGCCGTATCTCCGACCTGTGGGGCCGCAAGCGCACCTTCGTCACCGGTCTGATCGGCTTCGCCGGCGCCTCCGCGCTGGGCGGCGCGGCGACCGGTGAGGCGATGATGCTGGGCGCCCGCGCGCTCCAGGGCGCCTTCGGCGCGCTGCTCGCGCCCGCCGCGCTCTCCCTCCTCGCGGTGATGTTCACCGATGCCAAGGAGCGCGCCAAGGCCTTCGGCATCTACGGCGCGATCGCCGGTGGCGGCGGCGCCGTCGGCCTGATTCTCGGCGGTTTCCTGACCGAGTACCTGGACTGGCGCTGGACGTTCTTCGTCAACATCCCGTTCGCCGTGATCGCGGCGGTCGGCGCGTACTTCGTCATCCGCGAGCCGGCGGGCGGCCGCAACCGCTCCCCGCTCGACATCCCCGGTGTCGTCCTGTCCACCCTGGGCCTGGTCTCCCTGGTCTACGGCTTCACGCGAGCCGAGTCCGATGGCTGGGGCGACTCGATGACGATCACCCTGTTCATCGCCTCGGCGGCGCTCCTCGCGGCCTTCGTGTTCGTCGAGTCCAGGGTCAAGGCCCCGCTGCTGCCGCTGCGCGTGATCACCGAGCGCAACCGCGGCGGTGTCTACCTCTCGCTCGGCCTCGCGATCATCGCGATGTTCGGCCTGTTCCTCTTCCTCACCTACTACCTGCAGATCGTGAAGGGGTACTCCCCGGTCAAGACCGGCTTCGCCTTCCTGCCCATGATCACGGGCATGATCATCGGGTCGACCCAGATCGGCACCCGCCTCATGACCCGGGTGCCGCCGCGCCTGCTGATGGCCCCCGGCTTCCTGGTCGCCGGCCTCGGCATGCTGCTGCTCACCCAGATGGAGGTCGACTCCTCGTACACGACCCTGCTGCTGCCGGCCCAGCTGCTTCTCGGCCTCGGCATGGGTACGGCGTTCATGCCGGCCATGTCCCTCGCCACCTACGGGGTCGAACCGCGTGACGCGGGTGTGGCCTCCGCGATGGTCAACACGTCCCAGCAGGTCGGCGGCGCCATCGGCACCGCTCTCCTGAACACGATCGCCGCCTCCGCGACGACCTCGTACGTCACGGACCACATCGCCGGCGCCACCTCCAAGCCCGCCGCCCAACTGGTCCAGCTGGAGGGCATGGTCCACGGTTACACCAGCGCGATCTGGTTCGCCGTGGGCATCCTCGCCGCCTCGGCCGCGATCGCCTTCACCTTCATCACGACGGGCAAGCCGGACATGACATCGACCACCGGCGAGGGCGAGACGGCGGCGGACGAGATGAAGATCCCGGTCATCGCACACTGACGCAGTCATCGCACACCGACGCGTCGGAAGTAATGGGCTGGGCCGGAGTACTGGCTGAAGCATCGGGCGGCCTGCCGGCCGAGGGGCGGCCGAGGGGCGGCCCGGACGGCCCGGGCGCCCCGGGAGGAGAAGGGCGAAGTCTCTTCTCCTCCTACGGGCGCGGGGAACTGCTCGACCAGTCCCCACCCACCCGCACATTTCCACGACCGCCTGTTCCGCGACCGTCGGCGGCCCTCATCTCCACGACCGCCTGTTCCGCGACCGTCGGCGGCCCTCATCTCCACGACCGCCTGTTCCGCGACCGTCGGCAGCCCCCGTCTCGGCGGCTGCCACGTCACTCACGGCGGTCATGGCTACCTGAGCCAGGGCAGATCCGCCCCCGCCTCCGCCGGCTGAAGTCCCTCCGTGATGATCTCCATGATCTCGCCGAGGGACTTCTGCTGTTCCGGCGACAACCGGTCGAACAGCGCCTGCCGCACCGCGGCCACATGCCCCGGCGCGCACGTCGAGAGCATCTCGAACCCGCCGTCCGTCAGCACCGCGAACTGCCCCCGCTTGTCCGAGGGGCAGTCCTCACGCCGTACCCATCCGTTCTTCTCCAGCCGGGCGACGGCATGCGACAGCCGGGAGCGCGTGATCTTCGTCCGCATCGCCAGCTCGGTCATCCGAAGCCGCCGCTGCGGTGCCGCGGAGAGGACCACCAGCAGTTGGTAATAGAGGTGCGGCATGCCCGCGTCCCGCTGCAACTGGCGGTCGAGATGGTCCTCCATCAGGGTTGTGGCGTGTACATAGGCGAACCAGGTGCGCTGCTCCTCGTAAGTGAGCCATCGGGGTTCTCTCTCGGTGGATGCGGTGTTCATGCACCCACTGTACGAGGACCTTCTTGAAAATTGAACTATAGAGATGTAAGGTGAAACAGCAAATATTGAGACTTCAACTACTGGGGAGTTGGAAAAGGTCTCAAGTTCGAAACCCAGGAGACTGAGGCGACCACCGCGCCCGCTCAGGCGTGTGTGTCGTGTGCGTCGCGTGTGTATTGAGGGAGTCACCCTTATGTCCGCCGCCACCACCGAGCGTATGCCCGCCCTCTATCTGAGCCACGGGGCCCCGCCGCTCGCCGACGACCCGATCTGGCCCGGCCAGCTCGCCGACTGGTCCGCGACCCTGCCCCGCCCCAAGGCGATCCTGATGATCTCCGCCCACTGGGAGGAGGCCCCCCTCGCCCTCGGCGCGGTCGACCCCGTCCCGCTGGTCTACGACTTCTGGGGCTTCCCCGAGCACTACTACGAGGTGCGATACGAAGCACCGGGCGCCCCCGCGCTCGCCGCCTCGGTCCGCAAGCTCCTCCAGGCCCCCGGCACCCCGGTCCAGGACATCCCGGACCGAGGCCTCGACCACGGCGCGTACGTCCCCCTGGTCGAGATGTACCCGGACGCCGACATCCCGGTCCTGCAGATCTCCATGCCGACGCTGGACCCGGTCCGCCTGATGGACATCGGCCGCAAACTGGCCCCCCTCCGCGACGAGGGCGTCCTCATCGTCGGCTCCGGCTTCTTCACCCACAACCTCGCCGCGCTCCGCCAGTCCACCATCCCCACCTGGTCCACCGAGTTCGACGACTGGGGCCACCGCGCCCTCCAGGCCCGCGACTGGGACGCCCTCCTCGACTTCCTCCACAAGTCCCCGGCGGGCCGACTGGCCCACCCCCGCACCGAACACTTCGCACCACTGTTCGTGACGATGGGCGCGGCGGAGAGCGCCGGCGAACTGGACGCGCAGAAGTCGGTGATCGACGGGTTCTGGCTGGGGATGGCGAAGCGATCGGTGCAGTTCGGCTGAGACCTCGCGCCCGACCCTTGGTGGCCCGCTTTCCTCTGCCGAGGGGGGCGGGTCACCGCTGTCGCGGGCAGAGATCCTCCGAGGTGTCCAGGGACCCGCTTCGGGGGACTCGCTCCCGGTGGAACGGGACCCGCTTCCCGTGAAACGCGCTGCTCATGGCCTGCCTGAGAATCCGCTGTGACTCCGTGCGGGCGGCAACCATCGGGCGGCGCGGGCCGTCTTCAAGGTAGGAGGGGCGCCGAGGAGGGCGTGCTTCCGGGGCGAAGGCGGCGGTATCGGGTGTGACCGGCGTCTCGCGTACGGGGTGGCCGCAGAGGTCGGTGAGGTCGGTAGGGGTGGCGGGGCAGGTCTCGGCTCCTGGTCTGACCTGCGTCTCTGGGAACTCCCCGGCATCCAGCCGCCCCCTGTGGCGGGACAGGGTACTGCAAGATCAGAAAAATAGTGGGACGGGTTGGGAATTCTGTCCTGATTGCAGTCGTTGTTTCCTTCGGAAGCAGGGCACTCGGGAGAGTGTCCGAGCGGCCACCTCAAGACTCACGTAGGACCAGACACGACCCTGCCAGCCCACCATCGCAAGGGAGCACGCATGGCAACCCGTGCCGTCGCCGCTCGTCGTTCGTCCGCCTCCGGCGGGAGCGACGCGGCTCGCAGCGTTCGCGGCGTTCGCGCCTCTGGTGGCGAGATCGCCGACCGCGACCTGGTCGGCATGTACCTCGACGAGATCGCGCGTACGCCGCTGCTCGACGCCGCCAAGGAAGTCGAGCTGTCCCAGATCATCGAGGCGGGTGTGTTCGCGCAGCAGATCCTCGACGGCGAGGAGGAGGCCAAGGCGGACCCCACCCCCGAGGAGCTGGAAGCCCTGGTCGCCGACAGCGAGCGGGCCAAGGACATCTTCATACGGTCGAACCTGCGGCTTGTCGTGGCCGTCGCCCGGCGCTATCCCCGCAGCGGCCTCCCCCTGCTCGACCTCATCCAGGAGGGCAACGCCGGCCTGGTCCGCGCGGTCGAGAAGTTCGACTACCGCAAGGGCTTCAAGTTCTCGACGTACGCCACCTGGTGGATCCGTCAGGCCATCACCCGTTCGATAGCCGACCAGTCGCGCACCATCCGGCTGCCCGTCCACCTCGTCGAGGAGCTGGGGCGGATCCGCCGCGTGCAGCGCGAGTTCAACCGCGAGCACGGGCGCGACCCCGAGCCCCAGGAGATCGCCGCCGCGCTCGAATCCAAGCCGGAGCGCGTCGTCGACGTCCTCGACTGGGCCCGCGACCCCGTCTCGCTGAACATGTCGGTGGACGACGACGGCGACACCCAGTTCGGCGACCTGCTGGAGGACACCTCCGCGGTCTCGCCCGAGCAGTCCGTGCTCACGCTGCTGCGCAGCGAGGAGCTGGACAGTCTGATAGGACGCCTCGACCAGCGCACCGCCTCCATCATCAAGATGCGGTACGGCATCGAGGACGGCCGCGAGCGCACCCTCACCGAGGTCGGCAAGGAGCACGGGCTCACCCGCGAGCGCATCCGCCAGATCGAGAAGCACGCCCTCCTCGAACTGAAGAAGCTCGCCCGCGACACGGGCTTCGACGCGGTCGCCTGATCCGGTCCGACCGGCGGCCCGACGCCGGCGGCCAGGGCGTGGGTGTGCCGAACCGCCGTACGGCCATACAGCCGTACCGACGAGCACCCCATACGGCCATACCGCCCTACGTCGGCCACACCTTGGCCGTAGTACGCCGCTTGAACTCCCCGTTCCCGGGGCACAAGACTTCCGGGCCCACTCTTCACCGGGCCCGGAGCCGACAGGCCCGGGACCCGGAGTCGTCTGCGCGAGCCCGGCTCCACGACCACAACCGTTCCTCAGCACACGAGCGTTCCTCAGCACCGAGCGTTCCGCACCACCGAAGCCAAGTCCCGACGCTCTCCCCCCAGCGCCGGGACCCTCCCAGAGTCGGGCTTCGGCGCCACCCCCCCGGCGCCGAAGCCCGGCTCCTCGCGCGAGAAGGGCCACCCCGGACCTGAACCCCGGGGTGACCCGAATGGCAGATTGTGTCACAGAGGCGATGCGCGGCATCACCATCCGTGCACGTCAGAAGCCCGGCATCCGGTGCGCGTCAGAGATCCGGCGGCACCCTTCCCGCCGCTCCCCATGCCCCTCGACCCGCCTCATGCCTCGGCGCCGCCCGCCGCCCGGGCCAACCGTGAGCCCAACTCCCTTACGTAGCCGACCAGTTCCGGCGGCTCGTGCACCGTGAAGTCGCAGTCGACGACGGCGAGCCGTACCGCCAGCCACTCCATGGAGTCGCCGACCGAGGCCCGCAGCCGGCAGCTGTGCTCGTCGAGGGGCTCAGGTGTGCCGAACCAGCGGGGGAGCCGGGCCGCGATGAACTCGGCGGGCGCGGCGAAGGTGACGTCGAACTCGTACGTGTCCTGCCGTCGGTACATCGACTGCTTCAGATACTCCTCCGCACTCCCCGTCGGCAGCTCGCGCGGTGCGAACCGGGCGCCCGTGGCGAGAGGGTCCGTGACCCGGTCGACGCGGAAGGTGCGCCAGTCGGCGCGGTCGAGGTCGTAGGCGACGAGGTACCAGCGGCGGCCGGTCGAGACGAGGCGGTACGGCTCGCAGTGGCGGCGCGAGTCCGTGCCGTCGCCGGCGCGGTAGGCGAAGCGGAGGTGTTCGTGGCCCGCCACCGCCGAGGCCATCACGGTCAGCGTCTCGGGCGCGACGGTCGCCCCGTCGCCGATGGTCAGGGGCGTGGTGGCGGCCTGGAGCGTGGAGACCCGGTGACGCAGCCGCGAAGGGAGCACCTGTTCGAGCTTGGCGAGCGCCCGTACGGAGGCCTCGTCCACGCCCTCCACGGCGTGCCCGGCCCCGGCCCGCAGCCCCACCGCGATCGCCACGGCCTCCTCGTCGTCCAGCACCAGCGGCGGCATCGCCTTCCCGGCCACCAGCCGATACCCGCCCTCGGCCCCCTTCGTCGCCTGCACCGGATAGCCCAGCTCCCGCAGCCGGTCGATGTCCCGGCGGACCGTACGCCGCGAAACCCCGAGCCGGTCGGACAGCTCACCACCGGGCCACTCGCGAGGCGTCTGAAGGAGGGAGAGGAGCTGAAGCAGCCGCCCGGGGGTGTCGGTACTCATGAGACAGCCGCAGTCGTGGTTGTGGTCATGGATCCGAGGATGCCGCAGAACTAGGACACCGTCTGACCTACTCGGCCCCTGACTTCGAGACATGACCTCAAGCGAGCCCGATCTCCGAACACCACCCCAGACCCGCGCCCCCAAGGGGCGCGGGGAACCGCGCGACCAGCCACCCACGACCCGCGGCTCGGATACGGCAGTCACACAAGCGGCGCTCGACCCCGCCCCCGGCGGAGCCGACCGCCGCCGATGGATCGCCCTCGCCATCGTCATGACCGCCGCCTTCATGGACCTCGTCGACGTCACCATCGTCAACATCGCCATCCCCTCCATCCAGCGAAGCGAAGCCGCCACGTTCAGCCAGATCCAGTGGATCACCGCCGGCTACGCGCTCGCCTTCGCCGCGGGCCTGGTCACCGGCGGACGGCTCGGCGACATCCACGGCCGTAGGCGGATCTTTCTCCTCGGCATCGGCGGCTTCACGATCGCCTCCGCGCTGTGCGGCCTCGCCGCGAACCCGGAGATGCTGGTGGCGGCGAGGATCGCGCAGGGCGCGATCGCCGCGCTGATGGTGCCGCAGGTGCTGTCGATCGTGCACGCGACCTTCCCCGCGCACGAGCGGGGCAAGGTGTTCGGGCTGTTCGGCGCGGTCGTGGGACTCGGCGCGGTCTCCGGCCCGCTGCTCGGCGCCCTGCTCATCGAGTGGAACCCGCTCGGCCTCGAATGGCGGGCGATCTTCCTGATCAACCTCCCCGTCGGCGTCGCGGGCCTGATCCTGGGCCGCCGTTTCATCAGTGAGTCCAAGGCCCCGCAGGCCCTGAAGCTGGACCTCGTCGGCGTCGCCCTCGTCACCGGCGGCCTGCTGATGCTGCTCTACCCGCTCACCCGGGGCCGCGAGCTGGGCTGGCCGCTGTGGGGGTACGTCTCGATGGCCGGCTCGCCGGCCGTGTTCGCGGCGCTCGTGGCGTACGAGCGGCGCAAGACGGCCCGCGACGGGTCCCCGCTGATCGAACTGTCGCTGTTCAAGGTGCAGAGCTTCGCGGCCGGCATCGCCGTACAGACCGTCTTCCGTGTCGCCCTCGGCATCTTCTTCCTCGTCTGGACCCTCTATCTCCAGACCGGCCTCGGCTGGAGCGTCCTGCGGGCCGGCCTCACCGGCATCCCGTTCTCCCTCGCCGTCTCGGTCGCGGCCGGGGTCTCGGTCCAGCAGCTCGTCCCGCGCTTCGGCCGCAAGGTCCTCCAGTCGGGCGCACTGCTGATGGCGGTCGGCGTGCTGCTGTACCTGGCGGAGTCCGAACGGTACGGCCTCGCCATCACCCCCTGGCAGATGGCGCTCCCGCTGGTCGTGATGGGCGCGGGCATGGGGCTCATCGTCGCCCCGCTGACCGACGCGATCCTCTCCGAGGTGCCGCGCGAGCACGCCGGTTCCGCGTCCGGGCTGATCAGCACGGTCCAGCAGATGGGCAACGCGCTGGGTCTCGGCCTGGTCGCCGTGGTCTTCTTCGGCGTCATGGACGACCACCTCGTCCCCGCCGAGATCGGCCCCGCCTTCGTGGACGCCTTCGAGTACGCGCTCGGCTGGGTCGCGGCGGTCCTGCTGGCCATCTTCCTCCTGATGTTCGCCCTGCCGGGCCGGGCCCCGGGGGCGACCGAGCCGGCGAAGCCCGAGGACAAGGGTGAACACGCGGGCGAAGGTGAGCAGGAGGGCGAAGGCGAGCATGAGGGCGAGGACGACGAGCGGGAAGCGCAGCTCGTGCACTGAACGCCATGTGCCCGTTCATGTCCGCCGCATGCCCGAACCTGTTTACTTTCCGGAAATCCAGGCGTAGCCTCCGGTGCGAACCACAGAGTCGGGCATCGGTCGGAGGCGAACGGACATGTACGCACCGGAGCGGCAGCAGGAGATCCTCCGGCTCGCCCGTGACGGCGGCCGGGTCGACGTGGTCTCGCTGGCGGAGGAGTTCCAGGTCACGGCGGAGACGATCCGCCGGGATCTGAAGACTCTGGACCGCGCCGGCCTCGTCCAGCGGGTGCACGGCGGCGCGATCCCCGCCGGACGCCTGGACTTCGAGCCCGACCTCGCCGAGCGCGAGGGCACCGCGGCCGACGAGAAGGACCGCATCGCGCAGGCCGCCCTCGCCGAACTGCCCGGCGACGGCACGGTCGTCCTGGACGCCGGTACGACGATCGCGCGCCTCGCCGCCGCCATCCCGCTGGAGGCCACGCTCACCGCGGTCACGCACAGCCTGCCGATCGCGGCCCGCCTCGCCGACCACCCGGGCATCCAGCTCCACCTGGTCGGCGGCCGAGTGCGCCACCGCACGCGCGCCGCCGTGGACGCCTGGGCCCTGCGCGCCTACGGCGAGATCCGCGCGGACGTCCTCTTCGTGGCGGCAAACGGCTTCTCCGCCGACCGTGGCCTGACCACCCCCGACCTCGCCGAGGCCGCCGTGAAGCGGGCGGCGATGTCCGCCGCCCGGCGCGTGGTGCTGCTCGCCGACTCCTCCAAGCACGGCCAGGAGCACTTCGCCCGCTTCGGCGACCTGAGCGAGGTGGACCTGCTGATCACCGACAGCGGGCTGAGCCCCGAGGACGCCCTCGCCATCGAACGCGACGGCACGGAAGTGCTGCGCGTCCCGGGCACCGAGCCCATCAACGGCTCCGCCGCGGCCCGGACCACCGAACCCCGGACCAACGGCCGGAAAGACCGCTCATGATCCTCACCGTCACCCCCAACCCGTCCCTCGACCGTACGTACGAGGTCCCCTCCCTCGACCGCGGCGAGGTCATCCGGGCCACCGGCGAACGCATGGACCCGGGCGGCAAGGGCGTCAACGTCTCCCGCGCGGTCGCCGCCGCCGGACGCCGCACCGTGGCCGTACTGCCGCTGGGCGGCGCGCCCGGCGCGCTCGTCGCGGACCTGCTCGACGCGCAGGGCATCGAGGTCGCGCGGGTGCCGGTGGCCGGGGCGACCCGTTCCAACATCGCCCTCGCGGAGGCCGACGGAATCCTGACGAAGATCAACGCGCCCGGCCCCGAACTGTCCCCCGCCGAGCAGGAACTCCTCCTGGAGACCGTCCGCGCCCAGTCCGCCGACGCCTCCTGGATCGCCTGCTGCGGCAGCCTCCCGCGCGGACTCGCTCCCTCCTGGTACGCCGAACTCGTCGCCCGCGCCCACGCCGCCGGCACCCGCATCGCGCTGGACACCTCGGGCCCGGCCCTGCTCGCCGCCCTCCGGGAACGCCCGGACGTCGTCAAGCCCAACGCCGAGGAACTCGCCGAGGCCGTGGGCCGCCCGCTCGCCACCGTCGGCGACGCCGTCAAGGCCGCGGAAGAGCTCCGAGAGATGGGCGCCGACGTGGTACTCGCCAGCCTCGGCGCCGACGGGCAACTCCTCGTCGACGCCTCGGGCGCCTGGTTCGGCAGCGCCCGCGTCGACGCCGTACGCAGCAACGTCGGCGCCGGCGACTCCTCCCTCGCCGGCTTCCTCATCGCGGGCGGCCACGGCCCCGAGGCCCTCGCCTCCGCCGTGGCCCACGGCGCCGCCGCCGTGCAACTCCCCGGCAGCGTCATGCCGACCCCGGGCGACCTGGACCCGGCCGCGGTGACGGTCACGGCGCAGGTGCCGGTGGACCGGATGCTGACGGAGCCGGTCTCATGAGCACGACACCACCCCTCGGAGCGGTCCGGCACGCCGGCGGCGACCACGAGTTACCCGCCTCGCCCGCCACCGTCCCGCCCCACCACCTGCCGGCCGGCCCCAGCGGCCAGCGCCCCCCACACTTCCGTCCCCACCCCCGCCCGGCACACCCCCGGGCGATACGCGTGCGAAGGAGCCCGCGATGAGCGAGATGATCACCGCGGACCTGGTCGACCTCGACCTGTCCGCCGATACCAAGGAAGCGGCGGCGCGTGCCCTCGCCGAGCGCATGGTGGCCAAGGGCCGGGTCACCGACCTGGACGGCTTCCTCGCCGACGTGGCCGCCCGTGAGGCGCAGATGCCGACCGGCCTCGACGGCGGCATCGGCATCCCGCACTGCCGCAGCGAACACGTCACCGAGCCGACCCTCGCCTTCGGGCGCAGCGCGGCCGGCATCGACTTCGGCGCGCCCGACGGCCCCGCCGACCTGATCTTCCTGATCGCCGCCCCGGCGGGCGCGGACGACGCCCACCTCACCATCCTGTCCTCCCTCGCCCGTCAGCTGATGAACACCGAGTTCACGGACGCGCTGCGCGCGGTGGGCGACGCGGCCCACGCGGCGGCGCTCATCCGGGGCGAGGACGTGCCCGAGGGCACCGAAGACTCCGCGGCGGCACCGGCCGGAACGGCCTCCACCGGTGCCGCCGCGGTCAGCACCACCACCCCGGCGGACGACGAACGCGAAGTCAGGCCGGCCGAGGTCGAGGCCCGCCCGTTCCGTATCGTCGCCGTCACCTCCTGCCCCACCGGCATCGCGCACACCTATATGGCCGCCGAGTCGCTGGAGAACGCGGGCCGGGACGCCGGTGACGTCGAGATCGTCGTCGAGACGCAGGGCTCGGCCGGCTTCAGCCGCCTCGACCCGGCCGTCATCGCCGCCGCCGACGGCGTGATCTTCGCCCACGACGTGCCCGTACGGGAGAAGGACCGGTTCGCCGGGAAGCCCACCGTCGACGTCGGCGTGAAGGCGGGCATCAACCGCCCCGCCGCACTGATCGCCGAGGTCCGCGGCAAGGCCGAGCGCGGCGAGGTCACGGCCGCCGCCCGCCCCGGCACCCCCGTCGACCGCGCCGGCGAGCCCGGCGAGGGCTACGGCACCAAGCTGCGCAAGTGGCTGATGTCCGGCGTCAGTTACATGGTCCCGTTCGTCGCTGCGGGCGGTCTGCTGATCGCCCTCGGCTTCGCGATCGGCGGCTGGGAGATCAACCAGGCCAAGCCGGTCACCGAGCACTTCGACTGGCTCCAGATCGACAGCTGGGCGGCCCTGCTGTACCAGATCGGCGCCGTCGCCTTCGGCTTCCTGATCCCCGTCCTCGCCGGTTACATCGCGTACGGCATGGCGGACCGGCCGGGTCTCGTCCCGGGCTTCGTCGGCGGCATGATCGCCGCCGACATCAACGCCGGTTTCCTCGGTGGTCTGGCCGCCGGTCTGATCGCCGGTGGCGTCGTCCTCGCCATCCAGCGGATCAAGATCCCGCCGGTGCTGCGCGGCATCATGCCGGTGGTCGTGATCCCGCTGATCTCGTCGCTGGTCGTCGGCTTCCTCATGCTGGTGGTCATCGGCAAGCCCATCGCCGAGGCCCAGAAGGGCATGACGGACTGGCTGAGCGGCCTCTCCGGCTCCAACGCGATCCTGCTCGGCGTCCTCCTCGGCCTGATGATGTGCTTCGACCTGGGCGGCCCGGTCAACAAGGTCGCGTACGCCTTCGCCACCGCCGGTATCGCCGTGCAGGACCCCAGCGACTCCGCGATGAAGATCATGGCGGCGGTCATGGCGGCCGGCATGGTCCCGCCGCTGGGCATGGCCCTCGCCACCACGATCCGCAAGAAGCTGTTCACCACCGCCGAGCGCGAGAACGGCAAGGCGGCCTGGGTGCTCGGCGCCTCGTTCATCTCCGAGGGCGCGATCCCGTTCGCCGCCGCCGACCCGCTGCGGGTCATCCCCGCCTCCATGGCGGGCGGCGCGGTCACCGGTGCACTGGCCATGGCCTTCGGCTCGACCCTGCGCGCTCCGCACGGCGGCATCTGGGTGACCCCGCTGATCGGTCAACCGTTCCTCTACCTGCTGGCCATCGCGGTCGGTACGGCGGTCACGGCCGGCCTGGTCATCGCCCTGAAGGGCATGCGCAAGACCCAGCCGGGCGCCGCACCCGACGCCGCTCCCGCAACCGCCGAGGCGGCGACGAAGGAGCCGGTCGCGGCCTGAAACCCACGACCACGCACGTCGGCCGCAGCCCTCACGAATGAGGGCTGCGGCCGACGTGTGGTGAGAGCCCCCGCGCGCCCCTTTGGGCGCCTTTACAACCCCTGTGACTTGTACGCCGTACCTGCGAGATACGTCACGGTCCGGGCTCAAAGTCCCATCCGGTGGTGTCTACTGGACGACATGCCTGAGCACGTGTCGATCCTCCAGCTGGTGGGCGGGGTTGCCCTCGTCCTCGCGGCGGTCATCTGGGTCGCCGTGCTCGTCCGTGTGCTGCGCCGGGACCACCACGTGCACCGCGTCCGCTTCGCCGAGATGGCGCGGCACCGGGGCCGGCGGCTGAGGGCCCTGCCCCAGCAGCTCCGCAGGGGCCCGCACGTCGAGCATGTGGAGCTGACCCCGGCGGAACAGGACGCCTTCGCGTTCCTGGCCCGCCAGTTCAGCGACGACCGCCGGGCCTGAGCTCCACCTGGCCGTTTCCCTACCCGAGGCTCCCCGCCCGCCGCTCCATCGCGTCCCGGGCCGCGTCCTCCGTCGCGTACACCTCGCACATATGGCGTCCGTCCGGTGTGGCCGTGTGCTCGACCTCCCAGAGGGAGATCTCCTGTCCGTCGGTGAGCAGGAACGCGTGCTCATAGAGCGAGAAGCCCAGCCCGGGCCGCCCGCGCCGAGCGGGGCGGTGCGGGCGGCCGAAGGCCTGGGTGATCTCGTGCGCGAACGCCGTCCGCAGCAGCAGCGTGGAGACCTCGTCCCCCGGCAGGTCCGCGTTCTCCGCGCGCCGCAGCAGCCGGCGCGCGTGGTCCGCCGAGTCGTCCGGAACGTACTCGTGGCGCGGCTCGGGGAAAGCCGTCAGCTCCATCATCGTGGGCAGCTCGAAGTCGGGCGCGTCCGGCGGCAGCGGCAGGCGCGCGGTGGCGGCCCGCAGCTCCTCGTCGTCCGTGTACACCTCGTGCTGGGTGTCGCTGCCGGGCACGGTGTTGTGCACCAGCTCCCACAGCGTGACGGCGGAGCCGTCGGCCAGCAGCCAGGTGTGCCGGTACGTCGCCCGGTGCAGCCCCGAACTGTAGTGCGCGGAGTGCAGCGAGCTGTCGTGCGCGAGGGCGCAGTCGAGCTGCCGTATCGTCTCGTCGGGCAGTTCGAAGGAGTTCAGGGCGCGGCCGAGGAGTCGCGCGAGGTGCTCCTCAGGAGACTCGGGCGACTCGGGTGGCTCGTACGCTGCCGTCTCGTACGGAACGCTCAAGGTTTCTCCCGGCGTTGCTGCATGTCACCTTGTGGGTGCATACCGTAGCCCCTCGGTCGGACATCATGTCCAGGAACCGAGAAAACGTACGCCCAATAAAACGCCGGAGCCGCGCGGTTGGTTCCCGCGCGGCCCGACGAACTCCCAGAACTACGTGGTCAGATGGGGTCGGAGGGGGATCAGCCGGTGCTCTCCGCCGTCCACGCGTCCCATGACATGTTCCAGCCGTTGAGACCGTTGTCCGGCGAGACCGTGTCGTCGGGGGAGTTCTTGACGATCACCACGTCACCGACCAGCGAGTTGTCGAAGAACCACTTGGCGGTCGTGTCGCCGCTCGCCCCTTGGACGTCCGCGAGCCCGACACAGCCGTGGCTGGTGCCCTCCCGGCCGAAGGGCGGATTGGACCTGCTGTACCAGTAGTTGCCGTGGATGAAGGTGCCCGACGTCGTCAGCCGCATCGCGTTCGGCACGTCCGCGATGTCGTACTCACCGCCGAAGCCCACCGTCGACCCGTTCATCCGCGTCTGCCGGAACTTCTCCGAGATCACCATCTGACCGTTGTACGTCGGGTTCGCGGCGGCACCCGCCGAGATCGGCACGGTCTTGAGCGTCTTCCCGTCCCGGACGACCGTCATGGTCTGCGTGTTCACGTCGACCGTGGACACCTGCGAGCGCCCGACCGTGAAGGTGACGGTCTTGTCCTGCACGCCGTAGACGCCGTTCGCGCCCTCCACACCGTCCAGATCGATCTTCATCGTGACCTTGGACCCGGCCTTCCAGTACTCCTCGGGCCGGAAGTCGAGCCGCTGCTCCCCGAACCAGTGCCCCGCCACCTCCTGCCCGCTGCTCGACGTCACCGTGATGTGCGACTGCACGGCCTTCTGGTCCGTGATCGCCTTGTCGAAGGTGAACGACACCGGCATCCCGACCCCGACCGTGGTGCCGTTGTCGGGGGTGTACGTCCCGATGAAGCTGTTCGCCGTCGAGACGGTCGTGAAGATGGAGTTGGCGGCCGACATCTTGCCCTCGGCGTTCTTCGCGGTCGCGGAGATCCGGTACTTCGTCCCGCGCTCCAACTGCTCCTTCGGCTTCCAGGACAGCCCGTCCTCCGCCGTCTCGCCCGGTACGGCCGCGCCACCCTCCGCCACGGTCATCTTCACGTCGGTCAGCTTGCCGCCGCTGACCTTCACGCCCGTCGCGTTGATGGACGCGTCCGTCGCACCGTCCTTCGCCGAGATCGTGATCCGCGCCGCCGCGTCCTTCGCCGACGTCCCCTTGCCACCACTCTTGTCGTCGGCCTTGGCGTCACCACCACAGCCGGTGAGGGTCAGCGCACCGACCACCAGCACGGCACAAGCCCCCATCGCACGCCGTACAGCAATCTTCGGCCTCGTCACGATCTGCTCCAGCTTCTTCGCGTCCGCGTGATCCGCGTGATCTACGTGCTCCGCTCCGGTACGCGGAGAAAGAGCGAACGACGGCCCACAGGGTTCCCACCAACCCCGCCCGAGGGCATCACGTGACAGAACCGGGACAATCGCCTCCCCGGCACGCGACTCACCCCGAAGCTATCCGTACAACTCCCCATAGGACGGCCAGAGTCCACCCGGCCCGTCCACCGACTCGGCCGCCCGCACCGCCCGTACGATCGCCCGCGTCACCAAGTCGGCGCCCGCCTCCAGGAGTTCGTTCAGCGCGAGCGGACCCGCCTGGGGCGGCAACGGCCGGGCGCCCGTGGCCAGGGTGAACACCGTGTCCCCGTCGTTGAGCAGATGAACGGGGCGTACGGCGCGGGCGATGCCGTCGTGCGCCGTGCCGGCCAGCTTCTGGGCCTGGGCGCGGGTCAACTCGGCGTCGGTGGCGACCACGGCGAGCGTGGTGTTCATCGGGGGCGGAGGACTCTTCACGGCGGCCTCGGCGAGCCGCCGGCACGCGACCTCATGGACCTCCGGCGCCGGAAACGCCGTACGCCCCTGGAACAACTCCCCGTACAACACCCCCGTCCCCGGATCCATCACCGAGCCCGCCGCGTTGGCCACCACCAGCGCGGCCACCGTGATCCCCGAGTCCAGCACGGTGCTCGCGGTGCCGATGCCGCCCTTGAGCAGCCCGGCCGTCGCTCCCGTCCCGGCACCCACGCACCCCTCCGCCACCGGGGCACCGGGCCCGCTCGCCGCGGCGGCCTCGACGGCGGCCCGGCCCATGGCCGCGTCCGGTCTCGCCCGGAAGTCGCCGCCCCGGCCCAGGTCGAAGACACAGGCGGCCGGGACGACCGGCACGACATGCGCGGGGTCGAGGCCGACCCGCACACCGCGCCCGTGCTCCTCCAGCCAGGCCATCACGCCCGACGCGGAGTCCAGCCCGTACGCGCTGCCGCCGGTCAGCACCACCGCCTCGACCCTCTGCACCAGGTTCCGCGGGTCGAGCGCGTCCGTCTCCTTGGTGCCGGGCCCACCCCCGCGCACATCCACGGCCGCGACCGCACCGCCCTCCGGAGCCAGCACGACCGTGGTACCGGTGAGCCACCCGTCACCGCTTCGCGTGGCGTGGCCCACGCGCAGGCCGAGGACATCGGTGAGGGCGTCGTTCGGAGCGCCGACCGGTTCGGGTGTCCGGGGGGTCTTGGGCGTCTCGGGAGTCATAGGAGTCCTGGGTGTCCCCGGGGGAGTCGAGGGCTTGGAACTGGACGTCATGGCGCCCAGCAGACCAGAAATCCCGGCGGAATTCTCGCTCAGGTGTTCACAAGTGCGCGCGGGCCGGGCGGGGGGAGGGCGCGGATGGGACGGGAGCTGTTCCCGGCCGGGGTCGTACTCTGGGGGCATGAGTACCGCTCCCGCCCCCGAACCGCGTGACCCCAAGGCCGCGCTGGTCTTCGACGACCCGCTGAGCCGGCCGTCGTCCGACGACACGGACCAGGGGTGGGGCGAGCGGTCCGGCGACGGCGCCGACAGCGCGGCCGACCTGAAGCGCTTCCTCGACGAGAAGCCGCCCCACCACCTCTGACATCGCCGGCCGAACGCCTTGAGCGCCTTGACTGCCGTCGGCGCCGCTAGTCGCGGTCGTGACCCGAGCCGCGCTGGGCCACCAGGGCGTCGCGGATCTCCTTGAGCACCTCCAGCTCGCTCACCTCGATGACCTCGTGGGTGCCTTCCTTCGCCTTCCGGCGGGCCTCCTGGCGGGCCAGGTACTTGGCCATGGGGAGGACCATCAGGAAGTAGACGACGGCCGCGGTGATGACGAAGCTGAGGGTGGCGCCCAACACCGAGCCCCACCGGATCTGGATGCCGGTCGAGTCGACACCGCTGCCCGTGCACGGATCTTTGAGGCAATAGGCGTAGCTGTCGAGATCCTTGGTGCCGATGGCCCCGACCAGCGGGTTGATGATTCCTTGCACCACCGAGTTGACGATGTTGGTGAAGGCCGCGCCGATGACCACGGCGACGGCCAGGTCGACGACGTTCCCCCGCATCAGGAAGGCCTTGAAGCCCTCCCAGACGCTCGGCTTCTTCTTCTCGCTCACCACGAGGCCTCTCTGCGCTGGTTGTGGAACAAACGACTCCGCAACCTACGTCAGGGCCTGGCCCGGGTGTCCAATTGGGCCCCTCCGTTGAGGGACTTGACGGGCCGGGCTCGGTTCGAGTGCCGGTGCCGAGGGCCGAGGTCACCACAGTGTCACCGCCAAGCGGGACGTGGCGCCCGCGCCTGCCAGCCGGGTCGCCGTGCGGCGAGGCACGGTCAGGACGATCAGTGCGCCGCTCTCGGTGGCGCTCACGGTCGGCACCTTCGACACACGGGCGCCCCGTGCGACGACCCGTGCGGTGCCGGCGCCCGTCGCGGACTCCTCGGCCGCGATCACGTCGACACGGTCGCCGGGGCGCAGCAGCCGTACCGTCGCGCCGTCGGCGATCCGGACCGGTGCGGTCACCGTCTCGGAGGTGGGTCGCTCGGGGACGGGGTCGGCGACGGGGTGGCCCCTGACCCGTTCGGCGTCCTGCGGGCCCGCTCCCGTCGCCAGCAGGGCGGCAGCGGTCACCGCCAGCCCGGCGGCCATCGCTCGCCTCCGGCAGCGGGCGAGACGGCGCAGGCGGTGTGCCCCGCCGCGTACGCGCAGCGGCGCGAAGTGGGGGACCTCGCAGGTGGGCGGGGCGTCGGGGCCGGGTGGGCCGGCGGCCCAGGAGGGGGTTCGGCGTGGAGGCGCGGACGCGGATGAGAACGCGGACGCGGATGAGAACGCGGACGCCGATGAGGACGCGGGTACGGACGAGATCGCGGGTACGGACGAGGACGAGGGCGAGGGACGGGACATGGGGCCACCACCTGCTCTGTGAGATCGGCTTGCGGTCCCACGATGAGGCTTCGCGGCGGATCGTGTTGAGGGCGGTGGACGACCCACCGGTTGTGGATAACTCCGCCACCCGAACGGGGAGTTCCGCCCCCGCCGCCCCTGCCCGCCCCATCCCCAGGGGCGCCGCCCCTTCGACCCCGTCTCGACCCCGTCTCGATCCCGTGAGGGTAGGCGGGAAGCGCGCGGGTGGGTGGGCGCTGAGTCGCCCTTCGGGCTCGTCCTCAGACGCCGGACGGGCCGGAAGCGGCCGTGCCGCGCTGTGACGCGGAGCCCATCGGCCTTACGGCCTCGCTTTCAATCCCCCGCCCCACCCGACACCTCTCCCCTCACGGCAGCACGAACCCCGGGTCCATCCCGCCCAGCGCCTTCGTGCACAGGCAGTGCCGCGTCCCGCTCGGCGGCAGCGCGGCCACAGTGTCGAACAGGACACCCCGGAGGCGGTCGATGTTGGCGGCGAAGACCTGGAGGACCTCCTCGTGGGAGACGCCCTCGCCGGTCTCGGCGCCGGCGTCGAGGTCGGTGACGAGGGTCAGGGAGGTGTAGCAGAGTTCGATTTCACGGGCGAGGATCGCCTCGGGGTGGCCGGTCATGCCGACGACGGCCCAGCCCTGGGCCTGATGCCAGAGGGACTCGGCGCGGCTGGAGAAACGAGGTCCCTCGACCACGACGAGGGTGCCGCCGTCCACCGGTTCCCAGTCGCGTCCGCGAGCCGCTTCGAGGGCGGACTTGCGGCCGACGGGGCAGTAGGGGTCGGCGAGCGAGACATGGACGACGTTGGGGGTGGCGCCGCCGGGCAGCGGGAGGCCGTCGAAGTAGGTCTGGGCGCGGGACTTGGTGCGGTCCACCAACTGGTCCGGGACGAGCAGCGTGCCCGGTCCGTACTCCGGCCGCAGGCCGCCCACCGCGCACGGGCCGAGCACCTGGCGCGCCCCGACGGAGCGCAGGGCCCACAGGTTGGCGCGGTAGTTGATGCGGTGCGGCGGCAGATGGTGGCCCCGGCCGTGGCGGGGGAGGAACGCGACGCGGCGTCCGGCGATCTCACCGAGGAAGAGGGAGTCGCTGGGCGGCCCGTAAGGGGTGTCGACCTGTATCTCGGTCACGTCGTCGAGGAAGGAGTAGAACCCCGAGCCCCCGATGACACCGATCTCCGCCAGGCCCGCCCCGTCGGCCCCGCCCGCCGCCTTCTCCACATGCCCCGCGTGCTCCGTGTTCGCCATGCCCGCACCCTAACCGGGGCCCGGAGACGCCGAAGACCCCGCGGTCGTCGTACGACGACCGCGGGGTCTCGGAAGCCCATGAAGTCCCGGAGATCCCGGAGGCCCCCGAAAAAAGCGCTACGCGGCCGAGCTGCTGCTCGTGGAGGAAGAGCCCGAGGACGACGACTTCGAGTCGGAGGACGACGAAGACGACGAGGACGAGGTCGAAGAAGACGACGAGGACGACGAATTCGTGTCCGAGGAGGACGACGACTTCGACGACGCCGTCGCCGGGCTGCTGCTCGACGACGAGCCACGGCTGTCGTTCCGGTAGAAACCGGAACCCTTGAAGACGATGCCGACGGCCGAGAACACCTTCTTGAGGCGGCCATCGCAGCTGGGGCACACGGTCAGGGCGTCATCGGTGAACTTCTGCACCGCTTCGAGGCCCTCACCGCATTCGGTGCACTGGTACTGATACGTCGGCACTGGTCTTCCTCCTGGCACTCTCACTCGATGAGTGCTAACGACAGTCCATAGTGACCTATTCCCAGGGGATCAGTCCACTGGCACCGGCACTCGGTGACCGACGACACGCACGACGGTACGGCTCCGGGGCCTGCTCGCCAGCCGTGTGCGCAGCGCCAGCAGGGTCGCCAGGGCCAGTGCCGTACCGGCCATCGGCACCAGGAAACCCGCGCCGCTCCAGAGGCGGTCCTCCAGCTGTCCGGCGGCCGTGACGGCGGCCGCCTGGCCGAGGGCGACGGCGCCGGTGAGCCAGGTGAAGGCCTCGGTGCGGGCGCCCGCCGGGACGAGGTCGTCGACGAGGGTGTAGCCGGTGATGAGGGTCGGGGCGACGCACATGCCGACCAGGAGGCCGAGCGCGGCGAGGACGAGTACGGAGTCGGCGGTCCACAGGACGGAGGCCACGAGCGCCAGGGCCGTGTAGCCGACGACCAGGCGCCGCTGGGGAGCGACCTTCCACGCGATCGCGCCGCAGACGACGCCGGAGAGCATGTTGCCGGCGGCGAAGACGCCGTACAGGACGCCGTTCAGGCCGGGTTCGCCGATCGACTCGGAGAAGGCGGCGAGCGAGACCTGCATGCCGCCGAAGACGGCGCCGATGCCCAGGAAGGTGGCGATCAGGACGCGCACTCCGGGGACGGACAGGGCGGAGCCGTGCTCCACGCGCGCGTGCGCCGGGGAAAGGGCCTTGGGCTGGGTGCCGCGCTGGGCGGCGAACAGCAGGCCGCCGATCAGTGTGAGGCCGGCCTCCGTGAGCAGGCCGGCGGCCGGGTGCACGGCGGTGCACAGCGCGGTCGCCACCAGCGGGCCGAGCACGAAGGTCAGCTCGTCGGTGACGGACTCGAAGGCCGCCGCGGTGGTCGTCAGGGGCGAGTCCTGGAGCTTGACGCCCCAGCGGGCCCGCACCATGGGGCCGATCTGCGGCACCGAGGCACCCGTCGGCACGGCGGCGACGAAGAGCGCCCACAAGGGGGCGTCCGCGAGGGCCAGCGCCGTCAGGGACAGGCCCGCCACGACATGGACGAGGACACCGGGGAGGAGTACGGCGCGCTGGCCGTGGCGGTCGGCCAGACGGCCGCTGTACGGGGCGAACAGCGCCATGGAGACACCGGTGACGGCGGCGACAGCGCCCGCCGCGCCGTACGAGCCGGTGGTGTGCCGCACCAGCAGCACGAGGGAGATGGTCAGCATCGCGAACGGCTGGCGGGCCGCGAAGCCGGGGAGGAGGAACGTCCATGCGCCACGGGTGCGCAGCAGCTGCCCGTAGCCCGGGCGGGACGTCTTCGAGGTGTTCGAGGTGACCGTGGATGCCACGGCCGTGCCTTTCCGCCGCCTGGTAGCGCGGCCCCCGGTTCACGGGGATCGGGCGCCGAGAGCTGTCCTCTTGCGCTACTGCGGTAGATGCCGGGGCCCGGTGAGAGGGGCGGGACGGCCGCCATACGGTCGCGCCAGCTCTGCGTCAGACAGAGTTGGTCCGATCAAGTGCGCCTTCATCGTACAGGGGCAATGGGCGGGTCACCTGTGAAAATGAGCACCATGGACGGCCACGCCTGCGATTCCAGAGGGTGTGAACGGTACGAAACCTGCCCTTAACTCGCAGGCCGGCCTCACCGGTCGCCCCCATGGTGCCCGCCCACTCGCCGGGCCCGGCCGTTCCCGTTCCCCGTGCCCAGCCAGTCGGCCAGCTTGCCGCCCTGGCCGACAGCCCTGAGGCGGCGTTCCGCCTGGTCGCGGACGGGGTCCGTGGCGACCACGAGGAGTTCGTCGCCGCGGCGCAGGACGGTCGTCGGGAGCGGTACGAAGGACGTGCCGTCGCGGACGACGAGGGTGACGGCGGCGCCCGCGGGGAGCCGCAGCTCGTTGACCTCGACGCCGTGCATGCGGGACTTCTCGGGGATGGCGACGGACAGCAGATGGCCGCGCAGCCGCTCCAGGGGCGCCGATTCGATGCCCAGGTCGGCGGCCTCGTCGCCGGAGCCGCCGAGGCGCAGCTTGCGGGCCAGCCAGGGCAGGGTGGGTCCCTGGACGAGGGTGTAGACCACGACCAGCACGAAGACGATGTTGAAGATCCGGCGGCTGCCCTCGATCCCGCTCACCATGGGGATCGTCGCCAGGATGATGGGCACCGCGCCGCGCAGTCCGGCCCACGACAGCAGTGTCTGCTCGCGCCACGGCACCCGGAACGGCGTCAGTGCGACGATGACGCTCAGCGGTCGCGCCACCATGGTCAGCACCAGGCCGATGACGAGCGCGGGCCAGATGTCGTCGGCCAGATCGTGCGGGGTGACCAGCAGTCCGAGCAGGACGAACATGCCGATCTGGGCGATCCAGCCGACGCCCTCGGCGAAACCGCGGGTGGCCGGCCAGTGCGGCAGCTTGGCGTTGCCGAGGATCACGGAGGCCAGGTAGACGGCGAGGAAGCCGCTGCCGTGGGCCAGGGCGCCGGCCGCGTAGGCGGCGACGGCGATGGCCATGACGGCGATCGGGTAGAGGCCGGAGGCGGGCAGGGCGATGTGCCGCAGCCCCCAGGCGCCGAGCCAGCCGACCGCGAGGCCGATGGCGGCGCCGATCACCAGCTCCAGCGCTATCTCGCCGATCAGGACGTACCAGTGCTCGACCGGTCCCGCCATGGAGAGCGAGGCGACGAGGATGACCACCGGGGCGTCGTTGAAGCCGGACTCGGCCTCCAGGGTGCCCGTCACGCGCGCGGGAAGGGGGATCCTGCGCAGCACGGAGAAGACGGCCGCCGCGTCCGTGGAGGAGACGACCGCGCCGATGATGAGTGACTGCCGCCACTCCAGTCCGATCAGATAGTGCGCGCTCGCGGCCGTGACGCCGACGCTCACCGCGACTCCGACCAGTGCCAGCGAGCCGGCGGCCGGCAGGGCCGGCTTGATCTCCTTCCACTTCGTGCCGAGGCCGCCCTCCGCGAGGATCACGACGAGGGCCGCGTAGCCGATGACCCGGGTCAGAGCGGCGTCGTCGAAATGGATGCCGCCGATGCCGTCCTGGCCCATGGCGATGCCGATGCCGAGGTAGACGAGCAGGCTGGGGAGCCCGCTGCGCGACGAGATCCGGACCGCGGCGACCGCGATGAGAAGGACGAGCGAGCAGACGAGCAGGAGCTGGTTGAGGTCGTGGACAGTCAGGGGGCCGTACCTTTCTCGCCGAACCGCACGTGGTTTCCGAGTGTGGGATACCGAGCACCGGATGTGGGCACGCGCGCGTGGGGGCAGGGCGAAGCCGATCACGGAAACCGTGGAGTTGCGGTTACGTCAGTGCAAGTACTTCGTTACCTTACCTAACTCTTGACGATTTCTTGACGCTTCCCGAGGCAAGATCGAACAGTCGTCCGCGCCAGTTCCCGACTCCGCGTCAAGTCGCGCCGGGCCCTGCGCCTATGGTTGCTCCAGCGTTCAGTACAAAGCACAGCCCGACCTGCCGCTCGTGTTAGGACAGCAAGGACAGCGATGCCCACCGACACCACCGCCTCCTCCGGCCAGCAGACCGGCAAGTCCGGCAGGAAGAAGGGACGCAAGATCCGTCTCTTTCTGATCGTCCTGGTCCTGGCCATCATCGGAGGCGTCGGCTACGGGGCGTTCTGGTCCGTCAGCACCGTCCGCGCCTCCTTCCCGCAGACCAAGGGTTCGATAACCCTGGACGGCCTGTCCGGACCGGTCGACGTCAAGCGCGACGGCTACGGGATCCCGCAGGTCTACGCCTCCTCCGAGGAGGACCTGTTCATGGCGCAGGGCTACGTCCAGGCGCAGGACAGGTTCTACGAGATGGATGTGCGCCGCCATATGACGGCCGGCCGCCTCTCGGAGATGTTCGGCGAGAGCCAGGTCGACAACGACGAGTTCCTGCGCACCCTCGGCTGGCACCGGATCGCCGAGGAGGAGTACAAGTCCGTCCTCTCGGACGAGTCGAAGAAATACCTCGACGCGTACGCCAAGGGTGTCAACGCCTACCTCGCGGGCAAGGACGGCGAGGAGATCTCGCTGGAGTACGCGGCCCTCGGCTTCGCCAACGACTACAAGCCCGAGCAGTGGACCCCGGTCGACTCGGTCGCCTGGCTGAAGGCGATGGCCTGGGACCTGCGAGGCAACATGCAGGACGAGATCGACCGCGCCCTGATGACCAGCCGCCTCGGCCCCAAGCAGATCGCAGACCTGTACCCGCAGTACCCGTACGACCGCAACAAGGCGATCGTGCAGGAGGGCGAGTACGACGAGCTCACCAAGACCTGGTCGGACGGGTCGGGCAGCTCGCAGTCGTCGCAGGGCACCGAGGGCTCCACCGGTTCCACGCAGGGCACCAGCGGCACGGGAACGGAGGCGGGCACCGCCGCCGGGACCTCCTCCGACTCCGGGGCCCTCCAGACACAGCTGGACGGCCTCTACAACATCCTGGAGGACCTGCCCGAGGCCGTCGGTGTGAACGGCAACGGCATCGGCTCCAACTCCTGGGTCGTCTCCGGCGACCACACCATCACCGGCAAGCCGCTGCTCGCCAACGACCCGCACCTGTCGGCCTCGCTGCCCTCGGTCTGGTACCAGATGGGCCTGCACTGCAAGTCCGTCTCCGCCAAGTGCCGCTACGACGTCGCCGGCTACACCTTCGCGGGCATGCCCGGCGTGGTCATCGGCCACAACGCGGACATCGCCTGGGGCATGACCAACTCCGGGGCCGACGTCACCGACCTGTACCTGGAGAAGCTCACCGGCGACGGCTACCAGTACGGCGACAAGGTCCTGCCGTTCGACACCCGCGAGGAGACCATCGAGGTCGCCGGCGGCACGTCCAAGAAGATCGTCGTCCGCACCACCAACAACGGCCCCCTGCTGTCCGACCGCAACGACGAACTCGTCCAGGTCGGCAAGAAGGCCACCGTCGACCGGGACGCCCCCGACCGCGGCGACGGCTACGGCATCGCCCTGCGCTGGACCGCGCTCGACCCCGGCACCTCCATGGACGCCGTCTTCGCGATGAACCGGGCCGAGGACTGGGACGACTTCCGCGCGGCCGCCGCCCTGTTCGACGTCCCCTCGCAGAACCTGATCTACGCCGACACCGAGGACAACATCGGCTATCAGCTGCCCGGCAAGATCCCCACCCGGGGCAAGGGCGACGGCTCGGTGCCCGCGCCGGGCTGGGACACCAGGTACCGCTGGACCGGTTACATCGACCAGGACGAGCTGCCGTACGAGTACAACCCGGAGCGCGGCTACATCGTCACCGCGAACCAGGCCGTCGTCGACAGGGACGACTACCCGTACACGCTGACCACGGACTGGGGCTACGGCACGCGCGCGCAGCGGATCACCAGCCTCATCGAGTCGAAGATCAAGGGTGGCGGCAAGATCTCCACCGACGACATGCGGCAGATGCAGATGGACAACAGCAGCGAGATCGCCAAGCTGCTGGTGCCGCTGCTGCTCAAGATCGACGTCGACGACAAGGAAGTCCGCCAGGCGCAGAAGCTCCTGGAGGGCTGGGACTACACCCAGGACGCCGACTCGGCGGCCGCCGCCTACTTCAACTCGGTCTGGCGCAACATCCTCAAGCTCGCCTTCGGCAACAAGCTGCCCAAGGAGCTGCGGGTCGAGGGCCAGTGCCTGTCGGTCGAGCCGGTCGGCACCACGGGTCCCGCCGACGAGGACCAGCGGGTCCGCGAGTGCGGCAGGCGCGACGCGGACCAGGCGCAGCCGGACGGCGGCGACCGCTGGTTCGAGGTGGTCCGCCGGATCATCGACGACGAGGACAACGCCTGGTGGTCCACCCCGGCGGTGGGCCGCACCCAGAAGGCCGCCGACACCCGTGACGAGCTGTTCAAGCGGGCCATGCGGGACGCCCGCTGGGAGCTCACCGCCAAGCTCGGCAAGGACATCGACACCTGGAGCTGGGGCCGGCTGCACCGCCTGTTCCTGGACAACCAGACCCTCGGTACCGAGGGCCCCGGCTTCCTCCAGTACATGCTCAACCGCGGCCCCTGGAAGCTCGGCGGCGGCGAGGGCACGGTCAACGCCACCGGGTGGAACGCGGCGGGCGGCTACGAGGTCGTCTGGGTGCCCTCGATGCGCATGGTGGTGAACCTCGGGGACCTCGACAAGTCCAAGTGGATCAACCTCACCGGCGCCTCCGGGCACGCCTACAGCTCCCACTACACCGACCAGACGGGCAAGTGGGTCAAGGGCGAACTGCTGACCTGGTCCTTCTCCGACAAGGCGGTCGAGGGCAGCACCAGCGACACGCTGCTCCTGAAGCCATGACCCCCGCCTGAGCACCGAAAAGCGGCCTCCACGCGTGCGTGGAGGCCGCTTTCGCGTCCGGGTCACCGGAACCGTCGTACTCCCGAAGGGGTCACCGCCGCGTGCACCGGCAGGTCGTGCGGCTCGGCCGGGACCCGGTCGACGACCTCCGCGTCGTACAGCAGGACCACCAGGGCCGGATCGGCGCCCGCGCGTTCCAGCCGGGCCAGGACGCGGTCGTAGGAGCCGCCGCCCCGGCCCAGGCGCATCCCGCGCGCGTCGACGGCCAGGCCGGGCAGCAGGACGACGTCGGCGGTGGTCACGGCCCCGGGGCCGAGGCGTTCGCCCGCCGGCTCCAGGAGGGCCATGCGGCCGCCGCCGTGCCGCACGCGCGCGAGGGACTCCGCTCCCTCGTACGCGCCCCAGTCCAGGTCGTTGTCGGGGAGCAGGACCGGGAGCAGGACGCGCACCCCGCGCGCGCGGAGCGCGTCGAGGAGCGCGAGGGTGCCGGGCTCACTCCCCATGGAGACGTACGCCGCGACCGTGCGCGCGTGCGCCAGCTCGGGCAGATCCAGGGCCCGCCCGGCAAGGGCGTCCGTCGATTTCCGGACGTCATCCGGCGTCAACCCTCTCCTCACGAGGAGGAACTCTCCGCGCAACATTCGCTTGGCAGACTCCGGTTCGGGTCCCACCCTGCTCACAGGTTGCTCCAGTACTATTCGTAATCGGCTCATATGAGAGCGAATTCATCGGAGCCGCAGATTCCCCACAAAGGCACCGGATATGGTTGCGCCCATGAGTGAGGCGAACCCCAGGATCACCAAGGCTGTCATCCCCGCGGCGGGTCTAGGGACCCGGTTCCTGCCGGCCACCAAAGCGACTCCCAAGGAGATGCTGCCGGTCGTGGACAAGCCGGCGATCCAGTACGTGGTCGAGGAGGCCGCGTCGGCGGGGCTCGACGACGTGCTGATGATCACCGGCCGCAACAAGCGCCCCCTTGAGGACCACTTCGACCGCAACTACGAGCTGGAATCCGCCCTCCAGAAGAAGGGCGACGCCAGCCGGCTCGCCAAGGTCCAGGAGTCCAGCGACCTCGCGACCATGCACTACGTCCGCCAGGGCGACCCCAGGGGCCTCGGCCACGCCGTCCTGTGCGCCGCCCCGCACGTGGGCCACGAGCCCTTCGCGGTCCTCCTCGGCGACGACCTGATCGACCCGCGCGACCCGCTCCTCAAGCGCATGATCGAGATCCAGGAGCAGCACGGCGGCAGCGTCATCGCCCTCATGGAGGTCGCCCCCGAGCAGATCCACCTCTACGGCTGCGCGGCCGTGAAGCCCACCGACGACGCCGACGTGGTCAAGGTCACCGACCTGGTCGAGAAGCCGGACCCGGCCGACGCCCCGTCGAACTACGCGGTCATCGGCCGCTACGTCCTGGACCCGAGCATCTTCGACATCCTGCGCCGGACCGAGCCGGGCCGCGGCGGCGAGATCCAGATCACCGACGCCCTGCAGCAGCTCGCCGCGGACGAGAAGGTCGGCGGCCCCGTGCACGGCGTCGTCTTCAAGGGCCGCCGCTATGACACCGGTGACCGCGGCGACTACTTGCGTGCCATTGTCAGACTCGCATGCGAACGTGAGGACCTGGGCCCGGACTTCCGGACCTGGCTTCGCAGTTACGTAGCCGAGGAGATGTAGCGCTTTGAGCACCGCCGCGACCCGCAGCACCGACCAGGACAACCTCTGGTCGGTGACCGAACACCTGGAGGACATCCTCGCCACGGTCCGCCCCCTGGAACCCATCGAGCTGCAGCTTCTCGACGCCCAGGGCTGTGTCCTGGTCGAGGACGTCACGGTGCCGGTGTCGCTGCCGCCGTTCGACAACAGCTCGATGGACGGGTACGCGGTGCGGGTCGCGGACATCGCGGGCGCGAGCGAGGAGTTCCCGGCGGTGCTCACGGTGATCGGGGACGTGGCGGCCGGCCAGGCCGAGCAGCCCCATGTGGGTCCCGGCGAGGCCGCCCGCATCATGACCGGCGCCCCGCTGCCGCCCGGCGCCGAGGCGGTCGTCCCGGTGGAGTGGACCGACGGCGGCCTCGGCGAGGGACCCGTCTCGGGGATGCGCGCCCGCAGCGCGAGCCCCGAGGGCGCCACCGGGCAGGTCGCCGTCCACCGCGCCGCCGAGGCCCGCGCGCATGTACGCGCGCGGGGCAGCGACGTACGGGCGGGCGAGCGTGCCCTCGCCGCGGGCACGGTCCTCGGCCCCCCGCAGCTCGGCCTCCTCGCGGCCATCGGGCGCGCCACCGTCCAGGTGCGCCCGCGCCCGCGCGTGGTGGTGCTCTCCACCGGCAGCGAACTGATCCCGCCCGGCGAGGCCCTGGCCACCGGCCAGATCTACGACTCCAACAGCTTCGCGCTGACGGCCGCCGCCCGGGACGCGGGCGCGATCGCCTACCGCGTGGGCGCCGTCGCCGACGACGCCGAGACCCTCCGCTCCACCATCGAGGACCAGCTTGTCCGCGCCGACCTGGTGGTCACCACCGGCGGGGTGAGCGTGGGGGCGTACGACGTCGTCAAGGAAGCCCTGGAGTCCGTCGGCGACGAGGACGAGGAGGGCGCCGGCATCGACTTCCGCAAGCTCGCCATGCAGCCCGGCAAGCCCCAGGGCTTCGGCACCATCGGCCCCGACCACACCCCGCTGCTCGCCCTCCCGGGCAACCCGGTGTCGTCGTACGTCTCCTTCGAGCTGTTCGTCCGGCCCGCCATCCGCACCCTGATGGGCCTGACCGACGTCCACCGGCCCACGACCACGGCGACCCTCCGGACGACCAAGGCGCTGACCTCGCCCGCCGGACGCAGGCAGTACCTGCGCGGCACGTACGCCGACGGCCGGGTCACCCCCGTGGGGGGCGCCGGATCGCATCTCGTCGCGGCCCTCGCACAGGCCGACGCGCTGATCGTCGTCCCCGAGTCCGTCGAGTCCGTCGAGCCCGGTACGGAGGTCGAGGTCGTCCTGCTCGGCTGAACCGTCGAGGGTGGCGTACCGTGTCGCGCACAACAGGCCGCGCGCCGCACCGCGACGGGCACCGACCGGGAGCGCCACACCACCATGAGTACGCCGCAGGACCGACTCACCCACATCGACGAGGCGGGCGCCGCCCGCATGGTCGACGTCTCCGGGAAGGACGTCACCGCGCGCACCGCCCGCGCCAGCGGCCGCGTCCTGGTCTCCCCCGAGGTCATCGAACTGCTGCGGGGTGAGGGGGTGCCCAAGGGCGACGCCCTGGCCACCGCGCGCATCGCCGGCATCATGGGCGCCAAACGCACCCCCGACCTCATCCCGCTCTGCCACCCGCTGTCGGTGTCGGGCGTCAAGCTCGATCTGTCAGTCGCGGACGACGCCGTCGAGATCCTCGCCACCGTGAAGACCACCGACCGTACCGGCGTCGAGATGGAGGCCCTCACCGCGGTCTCCGTCGCCGCGCTCACCGTGATCGACATGGTCAAGGCGGTCGACAAGGCGGCGGTCATCACGGACGTCCGGGTCGAGGAGAAGACGGGCGGCAAGTCGGGCGACTGGAGCCGGGCATGACTCCCACCAGGACCTACCGCGCACTGGTCGTGACCGCCTCCAACCGGGCCGCCGCCGGGATCTACGAGGACAAGGGCGGGCCGCTGATCGCCGAAGGGCTCAGATCGTTCGGCTTCGCCGTCGACGGCCCGCAGGTCGTGCCGGACGGTGACCCCGTCGAGGCGGCGCTGCGGGCGGGCGTCGACGCCGGCTACGACGTGATCGTGACCACAGGCGGTACGGGCGTCTCGCCCACCGACCGCACCCCCGAGGCGACCCGTGCGGTCCTCGACCACGAGGTGGCGGGCATCCCGGAGGCGATCAGGGCGTACGGCCGGGACAAGGTGCCGGCGGCGGCGCTCTCCCGGGGGCTGGCCGGGGTCGCGCGCGGCACCCTGATCGTCAATCTGCCGGGCTCCACCGGCGGCGTGCGGGACGGCCTGGCCGTACTGGCGCCCCTGCTGACCCATGCCGTCGACCAGATCCGCGGCGGGGACCACCCGAGGCCGACCGGCGGTGGCGAGCAGCCGCCGGCCGAGGAGGACCCCTCCAGACCCCGTGGGGGTGTGAGCTGAACAGCCCATCCTGGCCTGTAGCGCTGGTGGACGGCGATGTGGTCCTCCGGCCCATAAGGATGCGCGACCAGCGGGCCTGGCGCGAGGTCAACCGGCGCAACCGGGACTGGCTGCGGCCCTGGGAGGCGACCATTCCGCCGCCCACGCCCAGCGGTCCCATCGCGCACCGGCCGACGTACCGGCAGATGGTCCGCCATCTGCGGGCGGAGGCGAACGCGGGCCGGATGCTGCCGTTCGTGATCGAGTACCAGGGGCGGCTGGTCGGGCAGTTGACGGTCGCCGGGATCACCTGGGGCTCGATGTGCTCCGGTCATGTCGGCTACTGGGTCGACGAGTCGGTCGCTGGACGGGGTGTGATGCCGACGGCGGTGGCGCTCGCCGTGGACCACTGCTTCCGGGCCGTCGGACTGCACCGCATCGAGGTCTGTATTCGCCCCGAGAACCGGCCCAGCCGGCGGGTGGTGGAGAAACTCGGATTCCGCGAGGAAGGCCTTCGTCCACGATATCTTCACATCGACGGCGCCTGGCGCGACCATCTCGTCTTCGTGCTCACCGCCGAAGAGGTGCCCGAGGGTCTGCTCGGCCGCTGGCGGCGGGAACGAGAGCGGGAACGGGCCCGGAACCCGCGGAACGCGGGCTCCGACGTGGGCAAACCCGGACAACCTCAATAGATTGAAATGCGTGTTCGAATATAAATGATCGGCGATCGATCGAGTTGGTCGATCGAGTTGAACGAGCCGAGGCGTTCTCGGCACGTTAATTTCACGCTCTCGGCGGCCTGCTGATCGGATCGGTCACAAAAAAAGCTCGAAATATCAGCCGGATCGTGCGACACACCGGCCCAATTGGCGGATGGCCTCACGCAAACCCCTCTACCGTGTGAGGCGTGAGCAGCAGCGGCCTCATCTACGCAGTCATCGTCGGGGCCTGGGCCGCCTACTTGGTGCCGATGTGGCTCCGTAGGCAGGACGAGCTGAACGAAGCCCGTCCGACGGAACGCTTCAGCACCGCCATCCGGCTGCTTTCCGGACGGGCGGGCATGGAGCGCCGATACGCCAAGGACCTGCGGGCGCGCTCCGCCGACGAGGGGGAGCCCAGCGCCGAACCGGACGGCGTCACCGACTCGGTGGACGTCCGGGCCTTCGCCATGCCCCCGCACCGGACGCACACGAAGGCTCAACTGCCGGTGGAGCGAGGTGAATCACCGCAGCAGCAGGCGCAACAACCCCAGCAGCAGGCCCAGTCGCAGCCCCAGGCGCAGCCTCATCAGCAGGCGAATCAGCAGGCGGCGCAGGCGAAGCCGGTGCCTCAGCAGGGCGGCCAGCCGTCCGCCAAGCAGGGCACGGCCGCAGGGTCCGCACCGTCCCGCGCGAAGCGCCCGGGCAGGCCGGGCAACCGGACGGCGGGCGCACGGCGGGGCGACTCGGCGGAGGCCGTCGCGCGGGCCCGGCGCTTGAAGGTGCTCGCGCGCCGGCGGCGTACGACGGTGATGCTCTTCTTCGCCTTCTCGCTCGGCGCGGTCGTCGCGGCGGTCGGCGGGCTCGCCCTCCTGTGGGCGCCGGCCGTACCGGCGGTGCTGCTGAGCACGTACATCGCGCATCTGCGCCGCCAGGAGCTGAAGCGGTTCGCGTACACGATGGACCGGCGGCAGGCCGAGGTGGCGGCGCAGCGGCTGCGGGAGCGGCAGCCTCAGCGCCGACGGCCGGTGCCGGACCCGGTGGACACCGACGAACCGGAGGACGGTCCAGAGAACGAGGAGGCCCGGGCCGAGCTGACCGCGCTCGCGGCCGACCGCCGTGCCCTCGTCGAGCAGACCGACCACGCCGAGTGGGTCGACCAGCAGCGTGAGCGCCAGCGGCGGCCCGGCCAGGGCGACAGCTGGGACCCGGTCCCGGTGCCGCTCCCGACCTACGTCACCGCGCCGGTGGCGCCCCGGGCCACGTCCGGTGTCGACCTCGGCGCACCGGACGCGTGGAGCTCCGCGCGCTCCAGTTCGGCCGACCCGCATGGCTCGTCGACCCCGTCCGCCCGTGAGCCGGAGGGGGAGTGCGGCACGGAGGAACACGCGGACGACACCGGTGCCGACGACGCCGCCGACGCTCCCGACGGCGGCCGTTCCGACGCCCGCCGCGCCGCGTCCGCCCGCCGCTCCCGCGAGCGGGGCCGCACACCTCTCTTCGACCAGTACGAGGACGGCGACCGCCCCCGCGCGGCCAACGAGTGACCTCGCCCCTCCGGATCCCCCACTCCTCTGACCAGCCACGAGCCGCTCCGAACGCGCTCGTAAGCCGCTCGGAAGGCGCTCAGGAACGGATTTCCAAGCACCGCGATGGGGATGCTAGAGTTTCACTCGTTGCAAGGGCCTGTGGCGCAGTCTGGTAGCGCACCTCGTTCGCATCGAGGGGGTCTGGGGTTCAAATCCCCACAGGTCCACCGCAGCTCAGAACCCCCGCCGGGGAAATCCGGCGGGGGTTCTTCTGTGTGGGTCAAACGGTCGGCGGGGGCTGCCCCTTGGCGATGCAGGCCGTGAGGTCGGTGCCTCGTTGTTCGGTGACTTGGATCGTGTCGTCGAGGGGCAGGAGGCCCAAGTGCTGGGCGAGGTCACGGGCGCGGAGGCGGGTTCCCGTGGCCGGAGCTCGGACGTTTCCGGCTTCCCGAGCCGTCGGCCGACGAGCGGGCGGTTACGGAGACGCGGTCACCGGCTCCGTGATCGCGTCGAAGTACGGCCACCCGTCCACCTCGACCGTCCGGGCCGTGGGGTGGAGGTCCAGGTTCGGGGCGGCGGCGTCCAGGAGGCGGCGGACTGTGCCGGGCTCGTGGAGGTTGAGGTAGGTGTGGTCGGGCTTGCGGACGAGGGCGCCGGAGTCGAAGTAGCAGTTCGATACGGAGCGGTCGTCGGCGGGGCTGAAGAGCAGGACGAGGCGGCGGCCTCGGCGGCCCTCCGGGTAGAGGGAGAGCTTGAGGTGGCAGTGGTCGTAGGCGACGCGGGAGCGTTGACGGACCGTCCAGTGCCAGGTGGTGTCGTCGACGACGAGACGGCGCAGGCGGTTGTTCTTGGTCACGGGGACACCGTAGGCGGGCGAGTGCGGGGTGGGCACGGGGTTTTCCGCGCGGGAGACGGCGCTGGGTCAGAGCGGCTTCGCGAAGCAGAGGCTCAGGTCGTGGAAGCGGTAGTAGCCGAACTTGGCGCAGGGCTCGTAGCCGCTGGAGGTGTAGAGGGCCACGGCCTCCGGCTGCTTGGCGCCGGTTTCGAGGACCATGCGGGTACGGCCGACGGCGCGGGCGTCGGACTCCAGTTCGGCCAGGATGCGGCGGGCCAGGCCCAGGCCGCGGGCCTGCGGGGTGACGTACATCCGCTTTATCTCGGCGTCCCCGTCGAGGTTGCCCTCGTCGTTGCTGTCCTGGGTGCGCCAGCCACTCGTGGCGAGGGGTCTGCCGTGCTCGTCGTAGGCGATCAGGTACAGCCCGGCCGGCGGTACGAAGTGCGCCGGGTCCATGTGTGTGGCGTCGCCGTCGTCGCCGTAGCGGACGCCGTACTCGGCCTGGACCTCGTCGTTGAGCTTGACGGCGTCGGGGTGGTCGAAGAGTACGCGGCGGATAATCATGTCATGCATCGTACATCTATGCGCTGCCCCGGTGTGATCTTCGTCGGGAACTGGACTCTGTCCAAGGTGCGGGTATCGTGCCCGGGTGCTCACTGTGACCTCTGTGAATGTGAACGGGCTGCGTGCCGCCGCGAAGAAGGGCTTCGTGGAGTGGCTCGCCGGGACCTCGGCGGATGTGGTGTGCCTCCAGGAGGTGCGGGCCGAGCCGCAGCAGCTGCCCGAGGAGGTGCGGCAGCCCGACGGGTGGCATGTCGTGCACGCGCCGGCCGTCGCCAAGGGGCGTGCGGGGGTGTCGCTGTACAGCCGTCGTGAGCCCGACCGGATCCAGGTGGGCTTCGGGTCGGCCGAGTTCGACGGCGGCGGACGGTACGTCGAGGCCGATCTGCCCGGCGTCACCGTGGCCAGCCTCTATCTGCCCTCCGGCGAGGTCGGGACCGAGCGGCAGGACGAGAAGGTCCGGTTCATGGGGGAGTTCCTCGCCTATCTGAAGGGGCTGCGCGAGCGGGCCGCCGCCGACGGCCGGGAGGTCGTGGTGTGCGGCGACTGGAACATCGCCCACCGGGAGGCCGACCTCAAGAACTGGCGGGGGAACCAGAAGAACTCCGGGTTCCTGCCGGAGGAGCGGGCGTGGCTCGGGCGGGTGTTCGACGACGGTGACGGGGCGTACGTCGATGTCCTGCGCGCCCTGCACCCCGACGTCGAAGGGCCCTACACCTGGTGGTCGTACCGGGGGCGGGCCTTCGACAACGACAGCGGATGGCGTATCGACCATCAGGTGGCCACGGCCGGGCTCGCGGAGAAGGCGGTCAAGGGGTTCGTGGAGCGGGCGGCCACGCATGCGGAGCGGTGGTCGGACCATGCGCCGGTGACGGTCGTCTACGACCTCTGACCGGCCGGGCCTCGGGGGTCTGTGACCTGTGACCTGTGACCTGTGAGCTGTGAGCTGTGAGCTTCTGGGACCGCTACGGCTTTTGGCCGTCGGTCTCGGTGCTCCGCAGGCGCCGGTCCAGGGCCAGGGAGAGTTCCGCCTCCGCCACGCTCTTCGCCAGGGGCCTCAGGCGGCGGAGGTCTTGGGGGGTTCGGGGGCCGTGGGTGAGGATGAGGTCGGTGAAGAGGGTGGCCAGGGCGTCGGCGTGTTCGCGTACGTGGCGGCCGGCGGCCAGGACGTCGGCGAGGGGGACGCCCTCGCGGACCAGGGCGGCCGAGACGTCGAGCAGGCGGCGGCTGATGTGGACGATCTCGCCGCCGTCGGTGGCGAGGTAGCCGAGTTCGAGGGCGGCGGAGAGGTTCTCCGGGGTCGCCTGGTCGCCGAAATGGTCGGCGAGTTCCTCGGGGGAGAGGCGGACCGGGACCTCCTCGGTGGGGGCGCCGAGGCCGAGCAGTTCGCCCACGTGACGGCCCTGGTCGAAGGCCTCGGCCAGCTCGGCGATACCGCTCAGGGTGTGGCCGCGCTCCAGCAGCGCCGCGATCGTGTGCAGCCGGGCCAGGTGCGTCTCGTCGTACCAGGCGATGCGGCCCTCGCGGCGGGGCGGCGGAATCAGTTTGCGCTCCCGGTAGAAGCGCAGGGTGCGGACGGTGATGCCGGCCTTTCCGGCCAGCTCCTCCATGCGGTACTCGCGTCGCGCGCCGTCTTCTGCGTGTTCTGCCGCGTCTTCTGCCACGCGGGAAGCCTATGTTGTACCGCCGGTAACTTCAGCGCTCCCGACCTCTACCCATGGGTACGGTACTGCCCTACGCTCCCCACTGCGCCAGCGATTACTGGCGTGGACGCGATGAGGCGTGGAGGTGCCGGGATGGCCGAGCATGAGCACGGGCACGAACACGTGCGGGTGGCGGTGATCGGGTCCGGGTTCGGCGGGCTCGGGGCCGCCGTGCGGCTGCGGCGTGAGGGGATCACCGACTTCGTCGTCCTTGAACGTGCCGGTTCCGTCGGCGGCACCTGGCGGGACAACGACTACCCGGGCTGCGCCTGTGACGTGCCGTCGCACCTCTACTCGTTCTCGTTCGCCCCCCACTACGACTGGCCGCGCGCCTTCTCCGGACAGGAGCACATCCGGGAGTATCTGGAGCATGTGACGGACGTCTTCCGGCTCCGGCCGCACCTCCGCTTCGACTCCGAGGTGCGGATGATGCGGTGGGACGGGGAGCGGTTGCGCTGGGAGATCGAGACGAGCAGCGGGCGGTTGTCCGCCGATGTCGTCGTCTCCGCCACCGGGCCGCTCTCCGATCCCAAGGTTCCGGACGTGCCCGGTCTCGACTCCTTTCCCGGCAAGGTCTTCCACTCCGCCCGCTGGGACCACGGCTTCGAGCTGCGCGGCAAGCGGGTCGCGATGGTCGGTACGGGGGCCTCCGCCATCCAGATCGTGCCCGCGATCCAACCCGAGGTCGGCCGGCTGACCCTCTTCCAGCGGACGCCGCCCTGGGTGCTGCCGCGCGTCGACCGGGGTATCGGCGGCGTCGAGCGGTGGCTGCACCGGCAGCTGCCCTTCACCGCGCGGGCCCGGCGCGGACTGCTCTGGGGCATCCGGGAGTTGCAGGTCCAGGCCTTCACCAAGCGGCCCAAGGAGCTGGGCCTGGTGGAGCAGCTGGCCAAGGGGCACCTCGCCCGGGCCGTCAAGGACCCGGCCCTGCGCGCCCGGCTCACCCCCGGCTACCGCATCGGCTGCAAGCGCATCCTGCTGTCCAACACCTACTATCCGGCGCTCACCCGGCCGAACGTCGACGTGGTCGCCGCCGGGCTGGCCCGGGTCGACGGCTCCACGCTCGTCGGCGCCGACGGCTCGACCGCCGAGGCCGACGCGATCGTCTTCGGCACCGGGTTCCATGTCACCGACATGCCCATCGCCGACCGGGTCGTGGGCGCTGACGGCAGGACCCTCGCCGAGGCATGGGCGGACGGCGGCATGCGGTCACTGCGCGGGGCCTCGGCCGCCGGCTTCCCGAACTGGATGACGATCATCGGGCCCAACACCGGCCTCGGGAACTCCAGCATGATCCTGATGATCGAGTCCCAGCTCAACTACATGGCCGACTTCCTGCGGCAGTTGGACGTCCTGGGCGGCCGGGTGGCCCTCGACGCCCGGCCCGCCGCGGTGACGGCCTGGAACGAGCGGGTCCAGCGGCGCATGGAGCGCACGGTCTGGAACACCGGCGGCTGCACCAGCTGGTACATGGACGCGCAGGGCCGCAACACCACCGTCTGGCCGGGGACGACGGCCGAGTTCCGCAAGGCGACACGGCGGGTGGACCTGGGTGAGTACGAGGTGCTGCGGAGGGCCCGGCCGGGTATGCCGGACACCGACAGGGTGAGTACGGCGAAGGTGGAGGCCGGAGCGTGACGCGACTGACGCAGGTGAAGTACGGGCCCTACGCCCCGCCCGTCGCCGCAGGGGAGTTGGCGGCCGTGTCCGCCGACGGGGCGCGGTTGCACGTCGAGGTGCACGGGCCGCAGGGTGCCCCAGCGGTGGTGCTCGTGCACGGCTGGACGTGTTCGACGGCGTACTGGGCGGCGCAGATCCGGGATCTCGCCGTCGACCACCGGGTCGTCGCCTACGACCAGCGCGGCCACGGGCGCAGTCCCGTCTCCGCCGTGTGCAGCGCGGACGCCCTCGCCGACGATCTGGAGGCGGTGCTCGCGGCGACGCTCGCGCCGGGCGAGAAGGCGGTGCTGGCCGGGCACTCCATGGGCGGGATGACGCTGATGGCGGCCGCCGGGCGGGCGGGTTTCCGGGAGCACACGGCGGCGGTCCTGCTGTGCAGCACGGGCAGTTCGAGGCTGGTCGCCGAGTCGCTGGTCGTGCCCATGCGAGCCGGGCGGGCGCGTACCTGGCTCACCCGGAAGGTCCTCGGCGCGCGGGCGCCGCTCGGGCCGGTCACGCCGATCTCCCGGTGGATCCTCAAGTACGCGACGATGGGCCCCGGTTCGTCGCCGGTGATGGTCGAGGTGTGCGCACGCACCGTACACACGTGTCCCACCCGGGTTCGCCATGCCTGGTCGCACGTCCTCGACACGCTCGACCTCGACCACGGAGTACGGGAGTTGACGGTGCCGACGGCCGTCGTCGTGGGTACGGCGGACCGGATGACCCCGCCCGTGCACGCGCGGGCGCTGGCCGCCGCGCTGCCCGACTGTGTGGGGGTGAGCGAGCTGACGGGTGTCGGACACATGGCTCCGGTGGAGGCGCCGGAGGCGGTCACCGCGCGGATACGCGAACTCGTGACCACGTATGTACGGACCAGGCGGGACGAGTTGGAGGAGGCGGGCGCATGAGCAGGGGCAGCACCTTGGAGGGGCGGGTCGCGGTCGTCACCGGGGCGGCGCGGGGCGTCGGGGAACTCCTCGCGCGCAAGCTCTCGGTGCGCGGGGTGAAGGTCGCGCTCGTCGGCCTTGAGCCGGAGGAGCTGAAGCGGGTCTCCGAACGGCTCTACGGCGGTGGGGGAGAGTACTGGCACGCCGATGTCACCGACCACGAGGCGATGGCGCGGGTCGCGGCGGAGGTCAAGGAGCGGTTCGGGCGGGTCGACATCGTCGTCGCCAACGCGGGCGTCGCCAACAGCGGGCCCTTCGTCGACTCCGATCCGGAGTCCTGGCGGCGGGTCATCGAGGTCAACCTCGTCGGATCGGCCGTCACCGGGCGGGTGTTCCTGCCCGCGCTGATCGAGAGCCGGGGCTATCTGCTCCAGATCGCCTCCCTCGCGGCGATCACGCCGGCCCCGATGATGACGGCGTACTGCGCGTCCAAGTCGGGCGTCGAGGCGTACGCGCACTGTCTGCGCGCCGAGGTCGGGCATCAGGGCGTGGGCGTCGGGGTCGGTTATCTGTCCTGGACCGACACGGACATGGTGCGCGGCGCCGACAAGGACGAGGCGCTGCGGGAGTTGCGGGAGCGGCTGCCCGGGCCGGCCGGCAAGACGTATCCGCTGGGGCCGGCCGTCGACCGGCTCGTCGCCGGGATCGAGCGGCGGTCCAGTCATGTGTACGGGCAGTGGTGGCTGCGCGGGACGCAGGGCGTACGGGGGTATCTGCCGGGGCTCATCGGGGCGTTCGCTCCGCGGGAGGTACGGCGGATGGAGTCCCGGCTTCGGGGGGTGTCCACCGGGCTGGTGGGGGCCGGTGGGGCGGCGGACGAGCGGAGACGCGGCTGATCGGGGGAGCCGGGGTCACCCAGCGTGACTGATCGAAATGCGTTGATTGTCCTGGCGTGTTTGTCTGGTCGAGGCCCGATCCCCTCACCCACTATGGGAGTGAAAACACATGGGCATGAAGGACCAGTTCCAGGACAAGGCCGAGCAGCTCAAGCAGCAGGCCAAGCGCAAGTCCGCCGGTCAGTCGCCGGAGGAGTCGTCGCCGGGGCGTTCCCCGGAGGAGCGTGCGCGGCAGGAGCGCGAGCGGGCTCAGCGGCCTGGTGAGCACGGGCAGCCGGAGCGTGGGCGGCCGCAAGAGAGTGAGCGGGAGCGGGAGCAGCGGGAGGCCGAGGAGCGGCTGCGGCAGGACTATGACATCTGAGTCCTGCTCGGCCTAGCGGCCGGCTTCTGGTGGGGCGCCCTTGATGGTGAGGGCGCCCCACCTCTTTGTGTTCGGGTGGGTCGGGTGGGTAGGGGGTGTGGTGTTCGGGTGCGGCTCCGGTGGGGGCTGGTCGCGCCCACGCGGCGGAGCCGCAAATCGATACAGCCCCGCGCCCCTGAAAGACACGGCCCTGCGGGCCGAAAAGCACGGGGCGCAGCTCCTGCTTTTCAGGGGCGCGGGGGCCGCTACCGCCCTCGACGCGGCAGCTTCGGGCGGGAGCGGTCCGGTGCGTTCGTGTAGTCCGGGGGGTCCGCCGGAGGGCGGGTCGTGAGGAGGTTCATGGCCAGGGTCACCGCGGCCGCCAGCTGGGTGGGGCGGCCCTCCGCCCAGTCGAGGGGGGTGCGCAGGAGCTCCAGGTCCGGGGTGACACCCCGGTTCTCGACGGACCACCCGTACGCGTCGAACCAGGCCGCGTTCATGGGAACGGTGATGACGGAGCCGTCACCCAACTGGTGGCGGCCGGTCATGCCGACGACGCCGCCCCAGGTGCGCAGGCCGACGACCGGACCCAGTTTGAGGAGTTTGAAGGCGGCGGTGATCATGTCGCCGTCGGACGAGGTCGCCTCGTCGGCGAGCGCGACGACCGGGCCGCGCGGGGCGCCGGAGGCGTACGACACCGGCTGGGCGTTTCTCGTCAGGTCCCAGCCCAGGATCGTACGGGTGAGTTTCTCCACCACCAGTTCGCTGATGTGGCCGCCCGCGTTGCCGCGTACGTCGACGATCAGGGCGGGGCGGGACACCTCCATGCGCAGGTCACGGTTGAACTGGGCCCAGCCGGAGCCGCCCATGTCCGGGATGTGCAGATAGCCGCAGCGGCCGCCGCTCAGCTCCCGGACGACCGCACGGCGTTTGGCCACCCAGTCCTGGTAGCGCAGGGGGCGTTCGTCGATGAGGGGGACCACGGCCACGCGGCGGGCGCGGCCCTCGCCCTGAGCCGGGGTGAAGGTCAGCTCGACGGTCGTACCGCCCGCGCCGGCGAGGAGGGGGTACGGGCCCGTCACCGGGTCCACCGGGCGGCCGTCCACGTGGGTCAGGGCCGCGCCCTCGCGGATGCCCGTGCCGGCCAGCGGGGAGCGGGCCTTGGAGTCGGAGGAGTCGCCGGGGAGGATGCGGCGGATCACCCAGCCCTCGTCCCTGCGGACGAAGTTGGCGCCGAGCAGGCCCTGGCGGCGCTGGTAGTGGGGCGGGCCCTCGTTGCGGCGCGCGGGGGAGACGTAGGCGTGGGAGGTGCCCAGTTCGCCGAGGAGTTCGCGGAGCAGGTCGGCGAACTCGTCGGGGGAGGCGACCCGTTCGACGAGCGGGCGGTACTGGTCGAGGACCCCGTCCCAGTCGATGCCGCTCATGCCCGGGTCCCAGAAGTACGCGCGGATCAGGCGCCCGGCCTCCGCGTACGACTGGCGCCACTCCGCCGCCGGGTCGACCTCGTGCAGGACGCGCCGCAGGTCGATCCAGACGGTCGAGTCGCTGTCGCCGGACTCGGTGGCGGGGACGGCCCGCAGATCGCTCTCGTCCACCACGACCAGTCGTGAGCCGTCGCCGCTGATCGCGAACCAGTCCAGGTGCTCCACGAGTTCGGACTTCTTCGCCTTGCTGATGTCGAAGTGTTCGAGGGTCGGCCGCCCGGTCATGTCGTCCGGGTTGGCGAAGGTCTCGCCGAGGGCGCCCGAGATCGGCCAGCGCAGCCACACCAGGCCGCCGCCCGCGACCGGGTGGAGCGCCGAGTACTTGGAGGCGGTCACGGGGAACGGGGTGACGCGGCTCTCCAGGCCCTCGGTCTCCACGGTCACCGTCCCGTCGGTGTCCTCGTCCGCCGTCGGGTCCATGCCCCCGGCCACCGGGCGGCCGTCGGGGTTCAGCGCGAAGGGGGACGGGGTCGCGGAGGAGAGCGGGACCAGGTACGGGCGGCAGCCCAGCGGGAAGGAGAGATCGCCGGTGTGGACGTCGTACACCGGGTCGAAGCCGCGCCAGGAGAGAAAGGCCAGATAGCGGCCGTCGCGCGTGAACACCGGGTTCTCGTCCTCGAAGCGGCCGTTGGTGACGTCGACGATGAGACGGTCCTTTATACGGGCCATCTTGATCTGGCGCAGGGTGCGGCCGATGCCCGGGTGGGACCAGGTCAGCCAGGCCCCGTCGGGGGAGAAGGCGAGGTCGCGGACGGGCCCGTTGATGGACGTGATGAGCTCGGTGACCTCGCCGCCGGAGCTGCCGGAGCTGCCGGAGCCGCCGGAGCCGCCGGAGCCGCCGGAGCTGCCGGAGCCGCTGGAGCCAGCGGAGCCGCCGGACTCGCTGGACTCGTCGGACTCGCTGGAGCCGTCGGACTCGCTGGAGCCGTCGGACTCGTTGGAGCTGCCGGAGCTGCCGGAGCTGCCGGAGCTGCCGGAGCTGCCGGAGCTGCCGGAGCTGCCGGAGCCGCTGGAGCCGCTGGAGCCAGCGGAGCCGCCGGACTCGTCGGAGTCGCTGGAGCCGTCGGACTCGTTGGAGCTGCCGGAGCTGTCGGAGCTGCCGGAGCTGCCGGAGCTGCCGGAGCCGCTGGAGCCAGCGGAGCCGCCGGGCTCGTCGGAGTCGCTGGAGCCGTCGGACTCGTCGGAGCTGCCGGAGCCGCCGGAGCCAGCGGAGCCGCCGGGCTCGTCGGAGTCGCTGGACTCGCCGGGCTCCTCGGTCGCGTCGAGGAGCAGTAGCCGGCCGTCGTGCGCGGCGATGGCGAGGCGTTCGCCGCGCGGGTCCGACACCAGTTCCAGTACGCGGCCCAGTTCGCCGGAGGCGAGGCGGCGGGGCTCGCGTTCGCCGGTGGCCCGGGGGAGGTGCGCGATCTCTACCGCGTCCTCGCCGTCCGTGTCCGTCACGTACGCCACCTGGCCGCCGGAGCCGAGCATCTCGGGCAGCCGGACGCGTACGCCCGGGGTGTCGGCGAGGGTGCGGGCGGGGCCGTCGCGGTGGGTCAGCCAGTACAGGCTGCCGCGTACGACGACCGCGCTCGCCCGGCCCGTCTCGTCGACCGAGATGCCGTCGACGTGCTGGGCGGCCGGCACCTGGTACGGCCGCCGCCCGGTGAGCGACCCACCGAGCCGTACGTCGAGGCGGCGGGGGAGGGATCCGGGGGCGAGGTCGTCGACGAGCCACACCTCGCCCGCGCACTGGTACACCACCCGCGTGCCGTCGCTCGCCGCGTGCCGGGCGTAGAAGGAGTCGTGGTCGGTGTGACGGCGCAGGTCGGAGCCGTCGTACGCGCAGGAGTAGAGGTTGCCGACGCCCTCGTGGTCGGAGAGGAAGGCGATCCGGCCGCCGACGAACATGGGTGAGTGGAGGTGTCCTTCGAGGTCGGCCAGCAGGCGCTCGCCGTGCAGCCAGAGACGGCCCGTGGCGCCGCCCCGGTAGCGCTTCCAGGAGGCCGGTTCGTGCGGGGGCGTACCGGTGAGCAACAGGGTGCGGCGCTCGCCGTCGATCTCGGCGACCTGGATGTCGGAGACCGGGCCCCACGGCAGCTTGCGGCCCGGGTCGCCGTCGGTGCGGACCTTGTAGGCCCAGGTGAAGTACGAGAACGGCTCGCCGTGGGAGGCGACGGCCAGGATGTCCGAGCGGCCCCCGGTGTCGGCGGCCGGGGGCGTCCAGCCGCGGACCTCGGTGTCGGGGCTCCCCCAGTGGGTGAGGCGGCGGGAGGGCCGGCCGCCGTCCACCGGGGTCAGATGGATCTCCGGGGCGATGCTGCGCCAGCTCGTGTACGCGATATGCCGGCCGTCGGGCGAGAAGCGCGGGGTGGCGACCTTCGTACGGTCGACGGTGAGCCGCCAGGCGCGGTCCGAGCCGTCGAGGGGGGCCAGCCAGAGATCGTCCTCGGCGACGAAGCAGAGGCGGTCGCCGCTCAGGTGGGGGAAGCGGAGGTAGCCGGTGTCCCGGCCCGTCCCTTGCCCGTGGGTCCCGTAGGTGTCGCTCACCTCCCCATGCTTTTACGTGCAGGAAGCACCGGCAACTTGTGAAACCGTCCTCGGGACGGTCGCGGGACGGTCACGGGGGACGGCTGCGTGACCCAGGGACACGTACAAAACGGTTTCGTTTCTTTGATTCTCAGGCTATCTTCATAAGCGTACGAAACCGTTTCGTTCGAGAAGCGGGGTGTCCGGCCCGTGCCATGCCCTACGGCAGGTCTGGCGGCCGGTAGCCTTGGCGCCTCGAACATGCAGCCGGAGTAAGGAGAGTGGGATGACTGAGACCGCAACGGTGCGCCGCAGTCGGATCACGCCCGAGCGCGAGGCCGAGCTCTACGCCGCCGTACTCGACCTGCTCCGGGAGGTCGGCTACGACGCCCTCACCATGGACGCCGTGGCCACCCGCACCCGGTCCAGCAAGGCCACCCTCTACCGCCAGTGGGGCGGCAAGGCCGAGCTGGTCGCGAAGGCGATCCGGAACGACAAGGCGATGAACCTGACGGACATCGACACCGGATCGCTGCGCGGTGACTTCCACGCCCTGGTGCGGCGCGAGGACGACTGTGCCATGGAGCAGAGCTCCGCGCTCATGCGTGGCCTGGCCATGGCGGTGCACACCAACCCCGAACTGCTCGGGGCGTTCCGCGAGTTCCTCATCGAACCCGAGATGGCGGGATTCGAGCAGGTACTGCAGCGCGCCGTCGACCGGGGTGAGGTCCGGCCGGACAACCCCGCGCTCGAATTCGTGATGCACATGATGCTCGGAGCCTTCGTCACCCGGACGCTGCTCGAAGAGCTGGCGCCGACCCAGGCCTTCCTCGTTTCGTACATCGACGCCGTGGTCCTCCCCGCCCTCGGTGTACCGACCGCCTGACACCTTGCCTCGCCTTTCCTTCTCCCTTTCGCTTTCGCTTTCCCTGAAGTCGCCACCCTCGGGCGGCTGAGCCCCACCTGACGCGACCGCTCACGTCGTCGGGCCGATCACCCCTGCCTGGCCTCGCCCTGCTTGGCCCTCCCTTCCCCATCCCCGCCTTCGGCACGGGCTGATCCGTCCTGCCCTCCTGCACGTCCACGACTTGAACGGGAGTACCACCCCGTGGCCACATTCCTCTACAAACTGGGTCGATTCGCCTTCCGGCGACGACATTTCGTAGCCCTGATCTGGGTGGCACTCCTGACGCTCGCGGGCGTCGGCGCCGCCTCCGCGCCCGCCGCGGGCTCCACTTCCTTCTCCATCCCCGGCACCGAGGCGCAGAAGGCCTTCGACCTGCTGGAAGAGCGTTACCCCGGCATGAGCGCCGGCGGCGCCACCGCCCGGGTCGTCTTCAAGGCGCCCGAGGGCGAGAAGATGGCCGACGCCGCGAACAAGGCGACCGTCGAGAAGACCGTCAAGGAACTGGGCGACGCCTCCGAAGTCGTCTCCGTCAGCGACCCGTTCACCACCAACGCGGTCAACAGGGACGGGACGGTCGCCTACGCCTCGGTGACGTACAAGGTCCCGGCCATGGAGCTGAAGGACTCCTCGAAGGAGGCTCTGGAGGCCACCGCGCACAAGGCGCAGGACGCCGGGCTGACCGTCGAGATGGGCGGTGACGCCCTACAGGCCGAGCCCGAGACCGCGGCCACCGGCGAGATCATCGGCCTCGCCCTCGCCGCGGTCGTCCTCGTCGTCACCCTGGGCTCGCTCGTCGCGGCCGGGCTGCCCCTGCTGACGGCGATCATCGGCGTCGGTATCGGCGTCTCCACCATCACCGCCCTCGCCAACGCGCTCGACCTCGGCGACACCACCTCCACCCTGGCCCTGATGCTCGGTCTCGCGGTCGGCATCGACTACGCGCTGTTCATCGTCTCCCGCTACCGGTCCGAACTGGCCGAGGGCCGCGAACGCGAGGAAGCGGTCGGCCGGGCCGTCGGCACCGCCGGCTCGGCGGTGGTCTTCGCGGGGCTCACAGTCGTGATCGCGCTGGCCGGTCTCGCGGTCGTCAACGTCCCGATGCTGACCAAGATGGGTCTCGCCGCGGCGGGCACGGTCGTCATCGCGGTCCTCATCGCCCTCACCATGATCCCGGCGCTGCTCGGCTACGCGGGCCGCAGGGTCCGGCCGGCCAGTGAGAAGGGCAAGCTGCTCGGACGCGGCAAGGCGAAGGACTCCACCACGGAATCCACGAAATCCACGGAATCCAAGGAGTCCACCAGGGAATCCACCAAGGAATCCGCCGTGGTCAAGCCCGACATGGGCTCCCGCTGGGCGAGCTTCGTCGTCCGCCGTCCGGTCGCCGTGCTGCTGTTCGGCGTGGTCGGCCTGGGCGCGATCGCACTCCCGGCCACCCAGCTGGAGCTGGGCCTGCCCGACGACGGCTCGCAGCCGACATCCACCACGCAGCGCCGGGCGTACGACCTGCTGTCCGAAGGCTTCGGGCCTGGCTTCAACGGCCCCTTGATGGTCGTCGTCGACGCCAAGGACAGCGCGTCCCCGCAGGAAGCCGCCACCGCGGTGACTGACGAGATCAAGGGTCTCAAGGACGTCGTGACGGTGACTCCCGCGACGTTCAACAAGGCCAACGACACCGCGATGATCACGGTGATCCCGAACTCCAAGCCGTCCTCGACACAGACCGAGGACCTGGTGCACGCCATCCGTGACGCGGGTGCCGAGGTGACGGCGGACACGGGCGCGAAGGTGCTGGTCACCGGCGCCACGGCGATGAACATCGACTTCTCGCAGAAGCTCACCGACGCGCTGCTGCCGTATCTGGCGCTGGTGGTGGGTCTCGCCTTCCTCCTGCTGATCGTGATCTTCCGGTCGATCCTGGTTCCGCTGAAGGCGGCCCTCGGCTTCCTGCTCTCGGTGATGGCGGCGCTCGGCGCGGTGGTCGCGGTCTTCCAGTGGGGCTGGCTGGCGGGACTCATCGGCGTCGAGGAGACCGGTCCCATCATGTCGATGATGCCGATCTTCATGGTGGGCGTGGTCTTCGGTCTGGCGATGGACTACGAGGTGTTCCTGGTGACCCGCATACGCGAGGCGTACGTCCACGGCGAGAAGCCGAACCAGGCCGTGGTGACCGGCTTCAAGTACAGCGCCCGGGTGGTCGTGGCCGCCGCGGCGATCATGATGGCCGTCTTCTCCGGATTCATCGGCTCCGGCGAGTCGATGATCAAGATGATCGGCTTCGGCCTCGCCATCGCCGTCTTCTTCGACGCCTTCGTCGTCCGCATGGCCATCGTCCCGGCCGTCCTCGCCCTCCTCGGCGACAAGGCCTGGTGGCTGCCGAAGTGGCTGGACCGCGCGCTGCCGAACGTCGACGTGGAGGGCGAGGGCCTGCGGACCCAGGACGACGCGAAGGGCTCCGCGGAGAACGACGAGGACAGGGAGCTGGTCCGCGTCTGACGCGACAGCCGCGTCCGGACGCGACAGCTTCCGAGCAGGACCGCCGGTGAGGGCCCGTGGGGACGGGAGCCCTCACCGGCTTCTGGTTCGGGTTCTGCTCGGTGCCAGAATTTCAGTCACTCTCCGACAACCTCCGACAACCTCCGACAACCTCCGACGGCCTCCGACGGCCTCCGACAACCTCCGACGACTGACATGAGGAGCGCGATCAGTGGCTGACGACCACCGCACGGGACCGCCCCACTTCGGTACCGAACGCGAAACGCTCCGGGCCTTCCTCGACTACCACCGAGCGACCCTCGCCATGAAGTGCGAAGGCCTCACGGACGAGGAGTTGCGCCGGCGGTCGATGCCGCCGTCCACGCTGTCGCTGCTGGGCCTGGTCCGGCACATGGCGGAGGTGGAACGCGCCTGGTTCCGCCGTGTCTTCGAGGACCACGACGCCCCGATGGTGTGGTCGGAGGAGATCGACTTCCAGACGGCGTACGACGCGAGCGCCTCGACGAGGGCGGACTCCGGGGAGGCCGCGGACGGCACCGTCCTCCACGCGGGCACCGCCCCCGACGGCGTGCGCCGGGCACGCCAACTCATCGACGAGGGCCGCGAGTCGGCCGGCCGCACCGACCCCCACCAGCTGATCGTCTACCTCCTCACCGCCACCGGCCCCGACGCCCACGCCCGCCTGCACGCCGAGCTGACCACCGAGGGCCTGGCCTCCGTACCCGACCTCGGAGCCGCCGGCGACACCACCGCCGTCGCCAAGGCCGTCCAGCGCCTCACGGAGGCCGGCGCCGATACGGTGATCCTGCAGCCGACTGCCGACGAACCGGACCCGGAGGGGTTCATCCGCTTCGTGGCGAAGGAGGTCCGGCCGCTGGTGCCTTCATGAACAGGCCGGACCGGTCACTGCCCACCGTCGGACACGTCGTCACCGAACACCTCGGCGACGGAGCCGGCGGTGATGGCGCGGGCGAACCAGCGGTCGAGGGTGTGGAGATCGGTGCAGGAGGTGATGCGGTGGCGGTCGGTGTCGGACAGGGGGACTTCGCGGCCGTCGAGCAGCATCAGGATGTCGTGGATCTTCGTCTTGACGATCCCCTTGGCTTCGCCCTTGGCTTCGCCCTTGGCTTCTCCCTCGGCCCTGATCTCCTGGGACAGGGGTGACGTGAAGAACGAGAGTGTCGGTGCGGTCTTGCCGTGCTCGCTCGGGTTCGAGGTCATTGCTCAGTGCTGGGCTGGTCGTCGAGGAAGACGTCGGTGGCTGAGGTGGCGGTGATGGCGCGGGCGAACCAGCGGTCGAGGGTGTGGAGGTCGGTGCAGGAGGTGATGCGGTGGCGGTCGGTGTCGGACAGGGGGACTTCGCGGCCGTCGAGCAGCAGCTGGATGTCGTGGATCTTCGTCTTGACGATCCCCTTGGCTTCGCCCTTGGCTTCGCCCTTGGCTTCGCCCTTGGCTTCCCCCTCGGCCCTGATCTCCTGGGACAGGGGTGACGTGAAGAACGAGAGGTCGGTCACGAGGTGCCTCCAGACGTCGGCGGCCGGTGCGTCGCCCAGCCCCTGGGATGTCAGTTCTACGAAGATCGTCGCGGTGTCCGGGTCGCGTGCTTCCATGCGTTTCAATGCGCTTACCAGTACTTTCAGTATGGCATCGACACCCGGCTCGTGGCGGTGAAGTACGGCGGACAGAACGGTCAGCGGTACGTCACGGGCGGCCTTGATCGGGTCGTCGATGACCGGCACGTCGTCCGGGCCGAGGACGAGGGGGCGCAGCGCGATGGCGGACGGCCACTCGGGTGGGCCGAGCCCCACGGTCTCTGACGCCCACGCGGCCGTACTCCTGTCGTCGCACACCACGAGCAGGACGGCCGGCATTTTGTACTTCGCGATCAAGTGGGCCAAGTAATAGGCCCAGTTCCTCGGCTTGTCGGCGACTTTCTTTCCCTGCGCCTCCACGGCCAGGAGGAATTCGCTCTTCTCCGTCTCGATCCGGAGCAACGTGTCCACCCGCCGCTCCAGCGGACGGTTCTCCGTCAGATCGGTCGAGAACGGGACCGCGGAAACGGGATCGTCGAAGGGAACGCCGAGCGCTCGTAGCGCGCGGGTGAACACGCCGGGGTCCTGCTGGAAGATCCGGTGCATCGCTTCATGCGGGGAGCTGACCATCGTGCCGTCTGGGCCTCTCGTCGTGAATTGCGCTGAGCATATGACGGACAACTAGTCTGAAATCCAGTCGAGTTGGGAATGATCGCTCGGACGAGTGACAGTCGCGCTTGTGTTCACTTCGGCCCACACGGTCTTCCGTGGTCTTGGCCCCTCCGCGACGCCCCAGCGGTCGGCCAGCACCTCCACGAGGATCAGACCTCGCCCCGACTCGTCGTTGGGCATGGGCAGTTGGGCGCGAGGCAGTCGCTCCGGGCGGGTGTCGGTGACCTCGACGCGAAGCGTGTCGCCGATGACGTAGAGGGTGAGCCGGAAGTCCCGCCCCGGTACGCGGCCGTGCGTCACCGCGTTCGCCGCCAGCTCGGCGACGACGTGCTCCGCCCGGTCCAGCGGCAGCCCCCAGGTGTGGAGTTGTTCCCTCGCCAACAGCCGTGCGAGGCGGGCGCCGCGTGGGGTGGGGGACAGGAGCACGCTGAAGTTGCGGGTGCGGCAGTCGAGTTTGACCTCGGGGATGGCGGTCTCTCGGGTTTCTCGGTTCACGTCACTCAGGGTGGCCGACTCTGCCTACTCTGACCTGCGGTGACGCCTATGCGTACGGGGGCCGTCCGGTGTTTGTCCTGGCTTGTATCGGCTGTCCCGGGTGTCGTACGGGTACGGGTGCGCGTTGGAGGTGGACATGAACGAGGTTGTGGATGAGGCGGGTTGGGACGTTCAGCCGGGGGACGAGATTGCGTCCTTGGTGGAGGCGGTGGGGCGGCTGATCCGGCACTGCCGGGAGGCCGCCGGCATGCGGGTGGCCGACTTCGCGGAGGCCATCGGGTACGGCGAGGATCTGGTCCGGAAGGTGGAGCGTGGGGCGCGGATTCCCCGCCCCGAGTTCCTGGACAAGGCGGACGATGTACTGGGCGCGCGGGGCCATCTCAAGGCGTTCAAGGAGGACATGAGGAGGGCCCGGTATCCGAAGAAGATTCGGGAACTGGCGCAGTTGGAGGAGCGGGCGGTCGAGATGCTCCTCTACAGCAATCACAACATCCATGGCTTGTTGCAGACGCCGGAGTACGCGAATGCGTTGATCGGTATGCAACAGCCCCCGCTTACAGCCGACGAGGTGGAAAGGGGGGTCGCCGCACGGATTTCCCGCAAGTCGGTCTTTGGGCGAGAGCCTGCCCCGGCTCTCAGTTTCGTCCAGGAACAGGTGACTCTGGAGCGTCCGCTCGGAGGGACAATGGTGCTGCGCCGACAGCTGGAACACCTGCTGGAGTTGGGGCACTTGCGGAACGTCTCGCTCCAGGTCATGCCTACTGACCGAGAGGAGCACTCCGCTATGCAGGGCCTGATCGAGGTGCTGAAATTCGGCGATGGCACCGCGCTCGGACGTTCCGAAGGCGCGTTCAGCGGTCGCCCGGTCTCGGACCCCAAGGACCTGCGGATCCTTGAATTGCGATATGGGATGATCCGGGCGCAGGCCCTCCCGCCGAGGGAGTCGCTGGCCTTCATCGAGCAAGCGCTGGGGAGACTATGAGCGCCACCGAACTCCACTGGTTCAAGAGCAGCTACAGCAGCAGCAGCGACCCCAACGACTGCGTCGAAGTGGCCGTAGCCTCCACCAACATCCACGTACGCGACTCAAAGACCCCCCTCACCCCCCACCTCACCCTCACCCCCACCGCCTGGACCCACTTCGTGGCGCACGCCGCCCGCGCCTGACAGAGTCGGCCCCGTGAGCGCGGCGATACGACTTCGGCGACGGGCACGTCAGGCGGACAGGCCGGTCGCGGTCGGCGTAGGGGCGGGGGACCTGCTGCTGTGCGGGGTGCTCCTGCTCGTGGCGGTCGGAGTGCTGGGCTTCGAGCCCACGACCCGTGAGGAGGAGGCCGACGCCTGGGGACTCGCGGGCCGGATCTACGGTTACTGGCTCGCGGGCGGGCTGGTGGTCTTCTCGGTGCTGGGGATGGTCCGGTCGCTGCTCACCCATCTGGTCATGATGCTCGTCGCGCCCGTCGCGCTCTTCCTGATCCTGGTCCTGCCGGCTTAGAGATCGCGCGGACAGGCCTTGGTCGGGCGTCGAGGAGTGCGGCGGCCGACCCGGACTTGTCGCCGAAGCGGCGGTACAGGGTCCGCGCCGGACCTGACAAGGGACCCATGGCAGACACCTGGGAATCACACAGGAACCGCTCATAGAGTCACGCGCATTCCATGACGGGAACCATCAGAGAACGCGCGGGCCCACCATGAGCGACAAAACGAACAGCCACGGCCACAGCCACGGTCACGACCACCACCACGACGACGAGTTCGACAGAGGTCTCTCCTACGACCTTCCCGTGTTCGCCCGCCGCCGCATGATCAGACTGCTGGCCGGCGCGAGCATGGTCCCGCTGGTGGCGGCGTGTTCCACGGACGACTCCAGCGGTACGGCGTCCTCGGACTCGTCCTCCTCCGGTTCCTCCGGCAGCTCTTCCTCGTCCTCCTCGTCGTCCGGTTCGGACTGCGAGGTCATACCGGGCGAGACGGCCGGCCCGTACCCGGGTGACGGTTCGAACGGCCCGAACGTCCTCAAGGAGAGCGGCGTCGTCCGGCGGGACATCACGAAGAGCTTCGGTTCGGCCGGCGGTGTCGCCGAAGGCGTCCCGCTGACGATCACGCTGACCGTCGTCGACCAGGCCTCCGGCTGTGACACCCCGAAGGAGGGCGCGGCCGTCTACCTCTGGCACTGCGACCGGGAGGGCAACTACTCCCTCTACTCCGAGGGCGTCACCGAGGAGAACTACCTGCGCGGCGTCCAGGAGACCGACGCCAAGGGCCAGGTCACCTTCACGTCGATCTTCCCCGCCTGCTACACGGGCCGTTGGCCGCACATCCACTTCGAGGTCTACGGCAGCCTGGACGACGCCACCGCCGCCCAGAGCATCGTGGCCACCTCGCAGCTCGCGTTCCCCAAGGACGTCTGCGACACCGTGTACGCGACGGACGGGTACAGCCAGAGCGTCAGCAACCTCGGCCAGCTCTCCCTGGAGACCGACAACATCTTCAGCGACGGCTACGACCAGCAGCTCGCCACCCTTGAGGGCGACACCGACAAGGGCTACACGGCCACCCTCACCGTGCCCGTGTGACGACCGGCTCAGTCGAGGTGCGCGGTGTCGCCCCACCGCGCCAGCCGCAGCCGTCCCCCGTCGCTGTCCCAGCGCGAGACCGAGGCGTTGGGGACGGGTGGCAGCCGGTCCGGGAACGTCGCGCCGAGCCCGGCGAGCACGAGGCGCAGGGCGACGGCGATCGCGTCGTGGGCGACCAGCAGCACGTGCCGGCCGGGGGCGGCCCGGTCCAGCTCGGTGACGAAGTCCCGTACCCGTAGCACCACATCGGTCAGCGCCTCGCCACCCGGCGGCCGGTAGGACCATTCGCCCAGCAGGGCCTGCCGCGCCGCCTCCTCGGGCGACCGGGCCCGCAGCGCCGTCGGCGGATGCAGCTCGAACGCCCCCATCTCCCGGTCCCGCAACCGCTCGTCGACGAGGAGCGGCGGCGGGACCACACCGGGATGGGCGGCCATCAACTCCCAGGTCTGCCGGGCCCGTACATACGGCGAGCAGACCACCAGGTCGGGAGCGCCCGCCCCGGCACCGGCCCGCCCGGCGAGCCAGCCGCCCAACGCCTCGCCCTGCGTACGCCCGAGCGGCGACAACGGCACATCGGCACCCCGCCCCGGCAACGGCACCGTGGACCCCGTCCGCTCGGCCTCCTCATAGGCGACGTTCGCGGTGCTCTGTCCATGCCGCACCGCCCACATCCCGCCGAGCGAACACGGGGCCGCCGGCCCCTCACCGTCACTGATCCGCGCTGTCATGCATGACCCTCTGCCCAGCGGCCGCGGACGGCATTCCGCGGAAGGGACTCAAGGGAGCCGAGGGACTCCAAGGGAGCCGAGGGGCTCGAAAGGAGCCGCTACGCATCGAACTCAGCGCGCCACCGGCGTCGCCGTATAAGTCCGCCGCAGGAACCGCATCAGCGCCTTCGTGTCGAACTGCATCACCTCGACGCCCCGCGCGGAGTGGAACTCCATGACGGCCTGGACCCGGCCACAGGGCCAGATGCTCACGGGGCCGGAGGTGGTGGGGGTGCGCAGGCCGCGTTCGAGGAGGTCGCGGGGGAAGGTCCACTCGTCGGGGCCGGGGAGGCCCACGCGGACCGCGGCGGCGTCGGGGTCGTAGCGGAGGATCACGGGGACCGTGTCCCGGTCCTCGGGGGAGTCCGTGACGACATGGGCCCGGGCGTACTGCTCGACCGTGACAGACATCGTGCGGCTCCTCGCGCTGAGTGACCGGAGCAGAAGCTGTGAATCCGCTGTCCGCTGCCTCTCCAATGTCGCACAGTTTTCGCCCCGCGCTCGCGGAGAGGGGTCCCTCCGTCCCGGCATCTCAGCGATCCGTTCGCTATCGGCTACGAAGCGCTCTTGCGAGCAAGTCGCAATAAGGCTCTATCATCGTAAGGTTCCAGCCAGCCGCGTACCGAAACCGCGCCCCACCGGTCGCCCGGCCCCGACCAGGAGAGCGAGCCCTCGCATGCACGTCCCCGACGGATTCATCAATGCCCCCGTCTCGGCGGTCGCCGGAGTCGTCGCCGCCGGTGCGGTCGCCGTGAGCCTGCGCGGAGCGCGCCGGGAACTGGACGAGCGGACGGCGCCGCTCGCCGGGCTCGTCGCCGCGTTCATCTTCGCCGTGCAGATGCTGAACTTCCCGGTCGCGGCCGGGACCAGCGGACATCTGCTCGGCGGAGCGCTGGCCGCGATACTCGTGGGCCCCTATACGGGGGTTCTGTGCGTGTCCGTGGTCCTCCTCATGCAGGGCATCCTCTTCGCGGACGGCGGCCTCACCGCCCTCGGCGTGAACATCAGCGTCATGGCCGTGGTCACGACCGTCGTCGCGTACGTCGTCTTCCGCGGACTCGTCAAGATCCTCCCCCGGACGCGGCGCTCGGTCACCGTCTCCGCCTTCGTCGCCGCCCTGCTCTCCGTGCCCGCCGCGGCCGCCGCCTTCACGCTCGTCTACGCGGTCGGCGGCACCACCGACGTACCGCTCGGCTCGGTGTTCACCGCCATGGTCGGCGTCCACGTCCTCATCGGCATCGGCGAGGCCGCGATCACCGCCGCCACGGTCGGCGCCGTCATCGCCGTACGCCCGGACCTCGTCCACGGCGCCCGCGGCCTGACCGCCCCCCTCAAGCTCCGTGTCAACGGCGAACTCGTCGACGCGTCGGCCCCCGCGTCCGTCCCCGTCGCCGTCCGCTCGACCCGCAAGCTGGTGCTCGCCGGCCTCGGCACCTCCCTCCTCCTCGCCGGTGTCGTCAGCTTCTACGCCTCCGCCAGCCCCGACGGTCTGGAGAAGGTCGCCGCCGACAAGGGCATCGACGCCAAGGTCGAGGACCACGCCGCCGCCGACTCCCCGCTCGCCGACTACGGGGTCGAGGGCCTCACCGACACCCGGCTCTCCGGCGGCCTCGCGGGCGTGATCGGTGTCGGCGTCACGGTCGTCGCCGGCACCGGGATCTTCTGGGCCGTACGCAGGCGCCGTACGACCGAGGCCCCGTCGCCCTCCTCGCCCTCCTCGCTTCCCGAGAACGCCTGACATGGGCGCCGGCCACGCCCACAAGCTCTACCGGCACGCGCACTCGCCCGTGCACGCCCTGCCCCCGCACACCAAACTCGCCGCCGTCTTCGCCTTCGTGGTGGTCGTCGTGTCGACGCCGCGGGAGGCGATGTGGGCGTTCGGGCTGTACGCCGTGCTGCTGGGCACGGTCGCGTACGTGGCCCGCGTGCCCGCCGGGTTCCTGCTCCGGCGGCTGCTGATCGAGATCCCGTTCGTCGCCTTCGCCGTGCTGATGCCGTTCGTGGCGCGGGGCGAGCGGGTCGAGGTGCTGGGGATGTCGCTGAGCCTCAGCGGACTGTGGGGCGCCTGGAACGTCCTCGCCAAGGGCACCCTCGGCGTCGCCGCCTCCGTCCTCCTCGCCTCCACCACCGAACTCCGCGAACTCCTCCTCGGACTGCAACGCCTCAAACTGCCGCCCCTGCTCGTCCAGATCGCGTCCTTCATGATCCGCTACGGCGATGTGATCACGGACGAGATGCGGCGGATGCGGATCGCCCGCGAGTCACGCGGCTTCGAGGCGAGCGGCGTACGGCACTGGGGCGTGCTCGCCCAATCGGCCGGGGCGCTGTTCATCCGCTCCTACGAACGCGGGGAGCGCGTCCATCTGGCCATGATCAGCCGGGGGTACGCGGGCACCATGCCCGTCATCGACGAGGTGACCGCGTCCCGGGCACAGTGGTCGTACGCCTTCGCCCTGCCCGTCGCCGCGCTCGTCGTATGTCTGCTGGGATGGACCTTGTGACCCCTGTGACCCCCGTGAGCCCTGTGAGCCCTTCCGCGGACCCCTTGGCCCCCTCCCTCGAAGTCGCGGGCCTCGCCTTCGCCTACCCCGACGGCCACCAGGCCCTCTTCGGCGTCGACTTCACGGTCGGGCGGGGCGAGCGCGTCGCCCTGCTCGGGCCGAACGGCGCCGGCAAGACCACCCTCGTCCTGCATCTCAACGGCATCCTCACCGGCGGCGCGGGCACGGTCACCGTCGCCGGGCTGCCTGTCGGCAAGCGGCACATGGCCGAGATCCGGCGCAAGGTCGGCATCGTCTTCCAGGACCCCGACGACCAGCTCTTCATGCCGACCGTGCGGGAGGACGTGGCCTTCGGGCCGGCCGCGGCGGGGATGAAGGGGGCCGAGCTGGAGGCCCGGGTGGACCTGGCCCTGCGGCAGGTCGGCATGGCGGAGTTCAAGGAACGGCCGCCGCACCATCTCTCCTTCGGGCAGCGGCGCCGGGTGGCCGTCGCCACCGTCCTCGCCATGGAGCCCGAGATCCTCGTCCTCGACGAGCCGTCCTCCAACCTCGACCCCGCCTCGCGCCGCGAACTCGCCGACATCCTGCGGTCCTTGGACGTCACCGTCCTCATGGTCACGCACGACCTGCCGTACGCCCTCGAACTGTGCCCGCGCGCGCTGATCCTCAGCGAGGGCGTCATCGCGGCGGACGGCCCGACCGGCGCCCTCCTCGCCGACGACGAACTGATGGGCGCCCACCGCCTGGAACTCCCCTTCGGCTTCGACCCGCGCGCGGTCACGTCTCGACGGTGACCGGGTGCGGGTCGGTCCGTGGTTGCTCGCGCAGTTCCCCGCGCCCCGTCATTCAGGGGCGCGGGGCACTGCGCGAACAACCCCCACTCACCCGCGGACGACACGCTCCCCCGGCAGGGCAGGGCAGGGCATCCGAGACAATAGGCCCGTGACGAATCAAGCGGATGCGCAACGGCACGGTTCGCAGCTCCTCGACGAGCAGCTGTGCTTCGCGCTGTACGCGGCCCAGCGCGCGGTCACCGCCGCGTACCGCCCGCTGCTCGACGAACTCGGCCTCACCTACCCGCAGTACCTGGTCATGCTCTGCCTCTGGGAGCGTGGCGAGACCACGGTCAAGGAGCTGGCGGGCGCCCTGCGGCTCGACTACGGCACGGTCTCGCCGCTGCTGAAGCGGCTGGAGTCGGCCGGGCTGCTGAGCCGGGAGCGGTCGGCGCGGGACGAGCGCTCGGTGCGTGTCGCGCTCACCGGACGCGGCGAACAGCTACAGGACCGCGCGGCGGCCGTCCCCGCCACCCTCGCCGCCGCCACGGGGCTGCGCGGCCCGGAGGCGGCCCGGATGCGGGAGGAGCTGTCGGGGCTGGCGGCGCGGGCGACCAAGGCGGCGGGGCGCTGACCCGGGTGACCTAGGGTTACCCGTGGTTACTACCCGGGGGTAACCGGCGATCACCTACCAGCCAGTACCTTGTGCACGATGTATTCGTGCGCGCCTGTCCTGGGGAGGCCACGCGCCCGCCCTGGGGGAGGCCAGAGAATGACCGACGGCGCCACTGCCGAGACCCGCACCGAAGACGTCGCCGCTGACGCCGCGCGTTCCGACACCCGCCCGACGAAGATCATGTACGTCGCCGAGGCCACCGCGCACGGCGGGCGAGACGGGTACATCAGCAGCCAGGACGGCCAGATCGACCTCAAGGTCGCGATGCCGCCGGAGCTGGGCGGCGACGGCGACGGCACCAACCCCGAGCAGCTCCTCGCCGCCGGGTACAGCTCCTGCTTCCACAACGCGCTGGTCCTCGTCGGCCGCCGCGAGGGCTTGGACCTGACCGGTTCCACCGTCGCCGCGAAGGTCGGCATCGGCCCCAACAAGCAGCGCGGCTACGGCCTCGCGGTCGCTCTCAGCGTCTCCCTCCCGGTCATCGACCAGGACATCGCGGCCAAGCTGGTGGACGCCGCCCACCAGGTCTGCCCGTACTCGAACGCGACCCGCGACAACATCGAGGTCACGATCCTCCTGGGCTGACCCGCCCCCGGGAGGAATCCCCACCTCCGCGCGGGCGTTGCACCCACGGTCACAGGTGAACGGAAAAGGGAGCAACGGGCGTGGACGTAGGCGGAGGCGCGGGCGTGGAGGTGAACGGCACGGTCGCCGAGGGCTTCGAGCCGGTCAGGGCCGTGTTCGTACGCAACTTCGAGACGCTCGGCGAGCGGGGCGCGGCCGTCGTCGTGTACCGGCACGGCCGCAAGGTCGTCGACCTGTGGGCCGGCACCCGGGACGTCGACGGCACCGATCCCTGGCAGCCCGGCACCGCCCAGATCATGCGCTCGGCGACGAAGGGCGTCGCCGCCGCCGTACCGCTGATGCTGGCCGAGCGCGGGGAGCTGGACCTGGACGCGCCGGTGGCCCGGTACTGGCCGGAGTTCAAGGCGCACGGCAAGGACCGGGTACTGGTCCGGCACATCCTGAACCACCGGGCAGGCCTCCCGGTCCTCGACCACCCCCTCACCCCCGCCGAGGCGCTGGACCCGCGCCGGGGCCCCGAGGCCGTCGCCGCGCAGGCCCCCGCGTGGGAGCCGGGCACCGCCCACGGCTACCACCCGCTGACGTACGGCTGGCTCCTCGACGAGCTGGTCCGGCGGGTGACCGGGCAGGGGGCCGGCGAGTGGATCGCGTCGGAGATCGCCGGGCCGCTGGGCCTCGACCTGTGGCTGGGACTGCCGGAGACGGTGGCGGCGATGGACCGGGTGGGCCGCGCCGGCCGCCTCGAATCGGCGCCCGACCCCTCCGGCGGGCTGCGCGTCCGCGCCAAGCGCGCGGTCACCGAGGCCTACGACGACCCGGACTCCCTCACCCGCCGCGCCTTCGCCGCGATCACCCCGTTCCCGGACCAGAACGACCCCGCGTACCGCGCGTCAGCCCTCCCCGCGACCAACGGCATCGTGACGGCGGACGCCCTGGCCCGCTTCTACGCGGCACTCATCGGCGAGGTCGAAGGCGTACGGCTCATCACCCCCACGACCATGGAGGCCGCCCGCACCGAGGAGTCCGCCGGCCCCGACCGCGTCCTGGTCATCAACACCCGCTTCGGCCTCGGCCACATGCTCCACGGCAGCGCCTCCCCCCTCCTCGCCCCGGGCTCCTTCGGCCACCCCGGCCGAGGCGGCCCCCTCGGCTTCGCCGACCCCGACTCCGGCACCGCATTCGCCTACATCACCAACGGCTACCGCAAAACAGTCACAGCCGACCCGAGGGCCCAGGCTCTGGTGAGCGCGTTGAGACAGACCCTGCGGGCTTGAGAAGAGCTGCGGGCCCCTTCAGGGGCGGCTTCGACGAGGGCGCCGAGGCGGACTCGGGCTCGGACTCGGAGATCCCGAACCGGTCGTGCAGTGCGCGGAGCGGCGCGGGCGCCCACCAGTTGGCGTGGCCGGCCAGCCGCATGAAGACCGGCACCAGCACCGCCCTGATCAGCGTGGCGTCCACCAGGATCACCACGACCATGCCCAGGCCCAGCATCTTGAGGAAGACGATGCCCGACGAGGCGTACGTCGCGAACGAGGCCGCGAGAATGACCGCCGCGGAGGTGATCAGCGGGCCGCCGCGCTCCAGACCGGCGGCCACCGCGCCGACGTTGTCACCGGTCCGGTCGTACTCCTCCTTGACGCGGGACAGCATGAAGACCTCGTAGTCCATCGAGAGGCCGAAGGCGACGCAGAACATCAGGATGGGAATGCTGGGCTCGATCGAGCCGCTCGGGGTGAAGCCCAGCAGACCGGACACCGCAGACGCCTGCGTCGACCTCTACATGTACGAGCGGCTGGCATCGGCCGGGGCCACCGCGGCGCGCGAGGGCGAGATCCTCAAGGCGGCGGAACTGCTGGAGCGAGCCCGCGTCATGTCCACCGGACCGCTCGTCGAGGGGCTCAAGGGCCCCATGCTGCAGCGCGAGCGGCTGTACCGCCAGGAGCGCTTCCTCTCCGACATGGAGGTACGCGCGGAGCTCGAACTGGAGCTGGGCCGACACCGCAACGCCGTCCCGTACCTGCATTACGCGGTGCACAAGTACCCGCTGCGTGAACGGTTCGTCTGGCTGCTGATGCTGGCGCTCTACCGTTCGGACCGCGGCAACGAAGCGCTGAAGCTGTACTCCGACCACCGCGCCCGGATCATCGAGGAGATGGGCGCCGAACCGGGACCGAGCCTACGCGCGCTCCACGCCCGTTTGCTGTCGCAGGACCCCGAACTGATGGTGCTGCCGGTCCTGCAGCCGAAGACCCTGCCTCGCGCCAACGCCGGGCCGCAGGCCCTTCAGGGGCGCTGAGGCGCCCCGCTCACCGCGCGGAGCGACCGTCGCGGTGAGCGGCCGGACCGCTCCAGGGCTCCCCCGTGGTGTCCTGGAGCGGTCCCGGTTTTTCCGGACGGCCGCCCTCCGCGGCGGCGATCACCAGGATGCGTGGAAAACCGGCCAATGTCGTTGGCTGACGGTCCACTGTCACTTGGCAACGCGTCCACTGTTTCTCAGTTCGCCGGGCGGCACCCCGTACGCCGTACGGAAGGCCCTGCTGAACTCGGCGGCACGCGGAAACCCCCAGCGCGCCCCGATCGCGTGGATCGGCGTGGCCCGCAGCACAGGGTCCGGATCGGTGAGGTCGCGGTACGCGTTGCGCAGGCGCTGCTCGCGGACGTACGCGGCGACGGTGAGGCCCTCGGCCTGGAAGAGCCGGTGCAGATAGCTGCGCGAGATGTGGTGGGCGGCGGCGATCGAGACGGGGGTCAGCTCGGGGTCGGCGAGGTTGCGCAGTATGAACGCCTTGACCTTCAGGACCAGCGTCCGCCCGCGGGCCTCCGGAGTCAGCCGCGGCTCCGCGTCCATGGTCTGCGCGAAGAGCGCCGTGACCAGGTCGGCGACGACCGTGCCGAGGCGGGGCGCGTCGGCCGGCCGGTACGGGCCCGTGTCCGCCGCCAGCTGCACCAGGAACTGCGCCAGCAGCGCGCCGACCCCCTCCCGGCCCGACAGCCGGCTCCCGATCACCCCGTCCGCCTTCCGCGCGGGCAGCGCGACGAGCGAGCGCGGTATCTCCACGCCGACGGTGGTGACCGGTTCGGTGCCGGTGAGGATCTCGTACGCCATCGACGTGCAGTTGATGTGGAAGTCCCGCGCCCCGTACGCGACCTGCTGTCTGCCCCAGGTGGCCGCGCCCTCGCCCCTGAGGAGGAGGGAGAGATGGAACGTCTCCGGGTCGGACTGGCGGATCATCTTCGGGGTGCGCCGGAAGACGATCGGGTCGAACGTGGCCGGCCACACCGTCACCTCGCCCAGGCCGATCAGGCGCTGATGGGCGTGGTAGTCGGCCGCGGCGGGGACCCTGCCTGCGGTGCGATCCGTGCGGTCGGCCCGCGCCGCCGACAGCGGCATCGGCTCGAGCCCCATCGGCGCGTGCGTCCGTCGCAGCAGCTCCGCCCAGGCCTCGAACCGGTCACCGACCGGGAGATCCACGGTCCGGAAGACCGACTCGTGCAACACGCGAACCAGTCAATCACAGGGCCGGACACGGGCATTGGGCACCCGGTGGCCGAGCCGGTGCGGGGCCACCGGGCGCCCGCCGACCGTGTACGACCGCGTACGACCGCGTACGACCGCGTACGGCCGCGTACGACCGCGTACGGCCGCGTACGACCGCGTACGGCCGCATACGACCGCGTACGGCCGCATACGGTCGCGTACGCCCGTGTCCAGTCGTGCGTACGGCCGTGTTCAGAGGGCGATCGGGTGCGAGGTCCGCCCCGACGCCTCGTCGATCTCGTCGTGGGCCTTCGTGAGGAGCTTCATGGCGAGCTCGTTGAGGGCCCTCGCCCCCGCTATCTCCTCGCCGACCCGTGGCTGATTGGAATCGGTGTGGTGGCGGCTGGCATAACCGTTGGCACGTACTTCCCTCCCGTCGGGAAGCCGTACGAGGGCCGCCGCCCGGGTGCGCTGATCGTCCTCCTGGAACTTCAGCTCGATGTGCCATCCCACAGTGGTTTTCATCATGACGATCACCTCCGGAATCGCTCTTTCCAGAGTGCTCCTCCAGACCCGAGGACGCACGGCCTGACGGCCACGGACTCGCTACCCGGCCCGCAGCATCAGCCCGATCCCCACCACCAGCAGCCCCGCCGCCACGATCCGGGGCGTCCCGAACCGCTCCTTGAAGAACACCGCCCCGATCGCCGCCCCCACGATGATCGAGGACTCCCGCAGGGCCGCGATGGGCGCCAACTCGGCCTTCGTCTGGGCCCACAGGACCAGCCCGTACGCCGCCACGGACAGCGCGGCTCCGAGGAGCCCCACGGTGGCGAAGGGCCGCAGCAGCTCGACCGTCCGCCCGCGCCAGCGCCAGACCGCGTACGCCGGGATCGCCAGCCCCTCCAGGGCCATCAGCCAGGCGATGTAGCCCATGGCGGACCCCGAGGCCCGTACGCCGAGACCGTCCACCACCGTGTAGGCCGCGATCGACAGGCCCGTGGCCAGCGCCGCCCCGATCGCCGCCCAGTGCGGCCGGCCGCCGCGCAGGCCCCACAGCGCGACCCCGGTCAGCCCGGCGCAGCTCACCAGGATGCCGGCCGCCGCCCAGCCGTCCGGCACCTCGTGCGCGAAGACGGCGGCGAGGACGGTCACCACGAGGGGCGCGGAGCCGCGTGCGAGGGGGTACGCCTGGCCGAAGTCGCCCAGCCGGAAGGACGTCATGAGCAGCACGTAGTACACGAGGTGGACGACCACCGAGACGATCAGATACGGCCACGCCGCGGGCTCCGGGACCGGTACGAACGGCAGCATCGCGAACCCGATCAGCGCCCCGCCGCCGGCGATCAGCGTGAAGCCGACCAGCTTGTCCGTGATCTTGTGGGCGATCGCGTTCCAACTGGCATGCGTGACAGCGGCGAGCAGCACCGCGGCACCGACGGCCGGCGTCACGCGTGCTGCTCGCGGACATCCACCAGCGCGGCGTGGTCCAGCGGCGGGTCCGGGTTCTGCGCGACGTCGGTCATGCCCGGCACGCTAGCGGTGTGTGTAGCGGGCACGCGAGCGGGTTCTTCGGCTGCGGGTCCGGTGGGGGCCGGCCGTGAGCAACCATGACGGACCCGCACCCGGCCGACAGCCCATGCCCTCCCATCCAGCCACAGAGACGCCACTGGACCCAGGTGATCGGTTTCGTCGACGATCGGGGGATGACAGAGACTCCGACCGCCAACGATGGACGCGCCTTCCTGATCCTGCACGGCTGGCAGAACCACCGCCCGGCCGCCCACTGGCAGCACTGGCTGGCCGACCGCCTCACCGACCTGGGTCACGAGGTGGCGTACCCGCAGCTCCCGGAGCCGGACGACCCGGATCTGGAGCGCTGGCTTGCGGAACTGGACGCGCTGCTGGAGGAGTTGGCGGGCAGACGGATCACGGTGGTCTGCCACAGCCTGGCCTGCCTGCTGTGGCTGCACGCGGTGGCGCGGGACGGTTTCCTCTCCACCCCCGTCGACCGCGTACTCCTCGTCGCCCCACCCGCCCCGGAGGTCCTCCTGGAGTACCCGGAGGTCGCCGAGTTCGCCCCGCCGGGGCCGGGGCCCGCGCGGCCGGCCGAGGCCGCCTCGTACACCCGGGTCGTCGCCACCGACAGCGACCCGTACTGCCCGCGCGGCGCGGCCACGGCGTACGCCGAACCGCTGGGTCTGCCCGCCGACATGCTCCCGGGTCAGGGCCACCTCGACCTGGACGCGGGCTACGGATCCTGGCCGTCGATGCTCGACTGGTGCCTGGACCCGTCACCCGAGTCGTACGAGAAGAAGCCCATCACCGGCCGATCCTGAGCCGGTCCCGAGGGGAGCGGCCGGGCTCAGCTGCCGGCCTTGAGCAGCGCCGCCACGATCGGCCCCGCCGACTCGCTGCCGTGGCCGCCCTGTTGGACGACTCCGGCGGAGGCGAGGTCGCCCTTCCAGGCGGTGAACCAGCCGTTGGGCTGCTTCTGGCCGTCGACCTCGGCGGAGCCGGTCTTCGCGCCGTAGTCGGGGCCGAGGCCGGACATCGCCTCGGCCGCCGTACCGGCCGCGGCGGTGTACCGGAGCAGCTCGCGCAGCTGGGAGCGGACGGTCTCGGACATGGGCCGGGAGGCGGTCGCGAGCGTGCGGCCGTCGACGGACGCGGGGACCAGGTAGGGCTGCTTGAAGACGCCCGTCTTGGCGGTGGAGACCACCGACGCCATGTTCAGCGGGTTCATGCGCACCCCGCCCTGCCCGATCAGCGAGGCCGCCATCGGGGCGTCGCTCTGCACCGGCACCGAACCGTCGAAGGTCGGCACACCGATGGCCCAGTTGTTCATGCCGAGGCCGAAGACCTGCTGGGCCTCCAGGGTCAGGGAGTTGTCGTCCAGCTCCTTCGCCTGGGAGATGAAGGCGGTGTTGCAGGAGCGGGCGAAGCTCGCCTTGAACGTGCCGCCGTCGATCTGGAACTTGTCGTCGTTCTGGAACTTCCAGCCGCCGTACGACGAGTACTTGGGGCACGGGTGGACCTTGTCCGCCGAGGCCAGGCCCTTGTCGATGAGCAGCGCCGACGACACGATCTTCATCGTGGAGCCGGGGGCCAGGGAGCCCTGGAACGCGGTGTTGAAGCTGCTGGAGTTCGCCACGGCCAGGATCTCGCCGGTCGAGGGGCGCATCAGCACCACCGAGGCCCGCTCCGTGGCCGCCACCTGCTCCTCGGCGACGGCTTGGAGCGCCGGGCTGAGCGTCGTTCTCACCGTCCCCGGTGTGCCCTCGCTCAGCTCCAGCAGCGTCTTGTCGGCCGCCTTCTCGGACTTCCCGGACGCCTCGCTCTTCTCCGCCGACTTCTCCGCGGCCGGCTCCGCCCGTACGACGCGCAGCTCGACGCCCGCCTTGCCGCCGGCCTTCTTGCCGTACTTCTCCCTGAGGCCGTCCAGCACGGTGGCGAGCGACGGGTACTCCTTCGCCGTCAGCTCCCCGCCGTCCCGGTCGAGGGCCTTCACCGGGGGCGTACCCGCCTCACCGGTCACCAGGCGGTCGCCCTCGTCGAGGTCGGGATGGACGACGGACGGCTGCCACTCGACGACCGGTTCGCCGTCCTTCTTCGCCCGTACGACGGTGAGGGCGGAGTCGTACGTCAGCGGCTTGCTGGTCTCCTTGTAGGCGACCGTGCCCTTCACCGAGAAGGCCACCTTCTCGCCCGAGCGCTTGCCCCGGGTGAGGGTCACGTCCTTGATGCGGGCGTCCTTGGTGAAGCCGGTCAGCGCGGTCTTCGCGGCCGCCGAGTCGTCCGTGGCGGCGGCGGCCTTGGTGACCGAGCCCTTCTGCCAGGCGGTGAGGAACGCGGTCGCGGCCGTACGGACCTCGGTGGCGGACAGCGGCCCGCTCTTCACGGCCTTGGCGTCGCCGGACGCCGAACCGTCCTCGGCGGCCGCGCCCGCGCCGAACACCGTGTAGACGGCGAACGCGCCGCCGCCGAGGGCCACGACCGCCATGCCGGCCAGTACGGCAGGCCGCCGTGACCTCCCGGACGCCGCGGCCTTCCGCTCGTCGACCCGCCTTCTCTTACCCACGCGTTCCCGACCTTCCGCTACCCCCGACTGCCTCTCGTCCCTCAACGAGAACCACCACAGTAGAGTCCCGCACCGACATGGGTGACGTGCTTCACCCCTGTCTCACAGTGCGGGCAGAGGTGACCGAGGGTCGGCCGGGGCTGGTCGCGCGGTTCCCCGCGCCGCTCGAAGCCTGAGGGACCCCCGTGCTTTCAAGGGGCGCGGGGAACCGCGCGACCAGCCACGGACAGCCGTCACTCCGCTACGAACCCCTCAACCCCTATGGCGCTTCCCGAGACTCCCGGAACTCCCGAAAGCTCACCCATTCGCCCCAAGCACATCCACCACGATCGGCCCCGCGGCCTCACCCCCGCGTCCACCGCCCTCCGACATGGCCGCCGCGGCGACATCCCCCCGGAACCCGGTGAACCAACTGTCCGCCACGGCCTGCCCGTCCACCTCCGCGGACCCGGTCTTCGCCCCGATGTCCCCACTGAGCCCGGACATGACCGTCTTGGCGGTCCCCTGCGTCGCGGTCAGCCTCATCATCTGCTTCAACTGCGACGACGTGTTCGCCGACAGCCCCTTCGCCGTGGCCAGTTCCCGGTCGTCCAGTTCCGGCGACACCAGATACGGCTGCCGGAACGTGCCCGTGATCGCCGTGGCCGTCACGGACGCCATGTTCAGCGGGTTCATGAGGACATCGCCCTGCCCGATGGCGTTGGCGGCCCGGTTCGGTCCGGCGGAGGCGGGCACCTTGCCGTCCATGGAGACGATGCCGGTCTGCCAGTTGTCCTTGCCGAGGCCGAAGCGTTCCTGCGCCTCCTCGGTCAGCGAGGCGTCGCTCAGCGGCTTCTCGTCGATGAGCTTGATGAAGGCCGTGTTGCAGGACCGCATGAAGCTGTTGGCGAGCGAGGCGCTCTCGTCGGCCTTGAGCCCCGGCAGGTTCTTGAAGGTCTGGCTCTGCCAGGTCGCCGTGTCGGGGCAGGGGGCGGGGCCGTTCATCGAGGTCACGCCGTTGTCGATGAGCATCGCGGCGGTGACGATCTTCATGGTGGAGCCGGGCGGCAGCTCACCCTGGAAGGCCGCGTTGAAGCCGTCCTCGCGGTGGTTGGCGACCGCGAGCACCTGACCGGTGCTGGGCTGCACGGCGACCACGGACGACTCGGTGTACTTCTTGACCGCCTTCTCGGCCGCCGCCTGCACCGGTGCGCTGATCGTGGTCTTCAACTTGCCCGCCTTGCCCTCGGCGAGGGTCAGCAGCGGCGTGTCGCCGGCCTCCGTGGTGGTGTGCCGGATGCCCAGCTCGATACCGGGCGTACCGCCCGCGTCGGCGCCGTAGCGCTCGCGCAGGGTGTCGAGGACCGGCCCGAGGGAGGGGTACTTCTCCTTGGTCAGAACCTTGCCGTCCCGGTCCACGGCCTCGATGGACGGCGCCGCAGCCTCCCCCGTGAACAGCGTGTCACCGGCCTTCAGCTCGGGATGCACGACGGACGGCTGCCAGTCGACCAGCGCCCGCCCGGTCGTCTCGCCCCGTACGACGGTCAGTTCGCTCTTGTACGCGAGCTTCTTGCTCTTCCCCTCGTACGCCACGGTCGCCTCGACGGAGAACGGCACGGTCCGGCCGCCGGTCCCGGTCGGCTTCCCCGGCGCGATCCTCACGTCGTCGATCCGCGCCGTGTTGACGTAGCTGCCGAACACGTTCCCCGCGTCCACCGCGTCGTTCGTGTACGACGCCGCGGTGACCGCGTCCCCCTTCTCCCACGCCGCGAAGAACTTCTCCGACGCCTCCCGCACCTCGTCGGCACTCGGCGGCCCGCTCCGCTTCTCCGCGCTCGCACCGGTCTCACCGTTGAGCGCGGTCACGAAGTTGTACCCGCCGTACCCGGCGCCCCCCACCATCACCGCGAACACCCCGCCGACTATGGCGACCTTGGCCCCCTTGCGCATGACGCGATCCTCCCCCTAGCTACCCCGTTGTGGCCCCTGCCGATCGGTTCCCCCGCACTTTGAACGCGTTCAGAAACCGCTTGCTGCGGCTCACTGTAAACACGAGGGAGTAACGCGCGGGAAAAAGCTCCCTGTGTGTTCCCTGATTGTTAGCCGAGGGGGCCGGGCGGCCAGGTTCAGGCCACCAGGCCCAGCTATCCAGCCACATACAGGGTGTGGGCCTCGGGGCCTCGGCCTACCAGAGGGAGTTGCGGACCCGCCCGTCGTGGAGCGTCACGACCTGGGTGCCGGGCCGCTTCATCCAGTCGACGAGGGCGTTGAAGTCGTGCCATTCCGCGGCGGTCTTCCGCCAGTGCCTCTGGATGTCCGCGCTGGTCCGGTAGCACTCGGTGAGCGCGTACGTGACCCTGCCCGTCGGCGCGGACGCCGGGTCGAGGGGGTCCGACAGCTCCGGGCCCTTGGCCAGGCTGTAGGTCACGAGGAGACCTCGGTGGCTGGCCCGGATGTAGCCGGCGTGGCTGTCCCAGAGCCGGTCCCCCTCCGCGACATTCCTCTTTTCGGTGGTGACCATGATGGTGAGCTGCTTGTACGCCGCCTTGCACGGGCCGGCCGCCACCGCGGGCTGCGCGCTCGCCGCCGGGGCCGCGGGCAGCGCGAGTGGGGACATGGCCAGAGCGAGAACAGCGACCGCCGCACGCACGTTTTTGGTGATCATGGCTGACTCAACGACACCGTGACCAGCGCGTCACCGCACCTGCCCGGGGGAGTGTCCGCCCGGCTACACCCACGTATCCAGCCACATCCGCGACCGCCACGAGTCGATCGGAATCGCCTGCCCGGTGTAGATCGGCCAGAAGTAGATGAAGTTCCAGGCGATCAGGAGGACGAGGACGCCGGCGGCTGCGGTGCCGGCGACGCGGCGGCGTTCGGGGGAGCCCGGGGGGCCGAGGACGGCGCCGATCAGCATGGCCACGGCGAGGCAGAGGAAGGGGAGGAAGACGACGGCGTAGAAGAAGAAGATCGTGCGTTCCTGGTACATGAACCAGGGGAGGTAGCCGGCGGCGATGCCGCAGGCGATGGCGCCGGCGCGCCAGTCGCGACGGAAGAACCAGCGCCACAGGACGTAGAGGACGGCGAAGGCGGCGGTCCACCACAGCAGCGGGGTGCCGATGGCGAGGACCTCGCGGGCGCACTTGTCGGCGGTGTCGGCCGCGCAGCCGTCGTTGCCGGGGGACGGGGACTCGTAGAAGTACGAGACCGGGCGGCCGGCGACGATCCAGCTCCACGGGTTCGACTGGTACGTGTGCGGGGACGACAGGCCGATGTGGAACTCGTAGACCGCGTGCTCGTAGTGCCACAGGCTGCGCAGCCAGTCCGGCAGCCAGCTGAACCAGCCGCCCTTGCCGTCGGTCGCCGCCCAGTTGCGGTAGTAGCCGCCGGTGCCGTCGTCCGGGGAGAGGATCCAGCCGGTCCAGGAGACCAGATAGGTGACGATCATGACCGGGAACGTGGACAGGAACGCCAGGCCCAGGTCGCGCTGGAGCGTCGCGATCAGCGGCTGGCGGGCGCCGGCGACCTTGCGGGCCGCGTAGTCCCAGAGCACCGCCATGATCCCGAAGAACACCAGGAAGTACAGGGCGTTCCACTTGGTGCCGAGGGCCAGGCCCAGGCAGAGGCCGGCCAGCCAGCGGTACGGGCGCCAGCCGAGGCGGGTCGTCTCGGCGATCAGGGAGTTGGGGCGTACGATTCCGTCCCCGTCCGGGGGGAGCGCCTCGGCCAGTCGTTTGCGGGCCCGGTCGCGGTCGATGACCAGACAGCCGAACGCGGCGAGGACGAAGAACATCAGCACCTGGTCGAGCAGCGCCGTGCGGCTCATCACGAAGTGCAGGCCGTCCACCGCCATCAGGGTGCCCGCGAGGCAGCCGAGGAACGTCGAGCGGAAGATGCGGCGGCCGATCCGGCAGAGCATGAGCACGGAGAGGGTGCCGAGCAGGGCCGTCATGAAACGCCAGCCGAACGGGTTGAACCCGAACATCAGCTCGCCCAGCCCGATGACGTACTTGCCGACCGGCGGATGGACCACGTACGCCGGGTCCGTCGGGATCGGGACGTTCCCGTTGTTCTGGAGGATCAGCTCATTGGCGTTCTTGGCCCAGTTGACCTCGTACCCGCGGTGGACGATCGCCCACGCGTCCTTGGCGTAGTACGTCTCGTCGAATATCACCGCCTTGGGGCTGCCCAGGTTCCAGAACCGCATCAGCCCCGCGGCCAGGGTGACCAGCAGCGGACCGCCCCACGCCGACCAGCGCGTGATGAGCGCCCCCACCTCCTCGCGCAGCCCGAGCACGGCCCAGACCCGCGGACTCGGCCGGGTGTACGGAGGCACCAGCCGCTCGCGGACGTCGCTTCTCGGTGGCGCCGCGTAGCCGAATCGGCGCAGCCGCTGCTGCCACGACGGCCGCTGCTCTTCGGTGGCCTGGTCCTGCCGGGTGTCCGTGGAGGACGCGGTACTGGTCACCGCGCCATCGTAGGGAACACGGCTGTGGGAGTCCCGTGCATGGGGGTTGTGGGGGCGGATGAGGACAACCGGATACGGCTCCGGCGCCCGGGACGGGCGGGGCGGCGGGTGGCTGGGAGGATGGGGGCGTGACAGGAATCCTTGTGTTGGCAGGCACCCCCATCGGCGACGTCGCGGACGCCCCGCCCCGGCTCGCCGCGGAGCTGGCCGGCGCCGACGTGGTCGCCGCCGAGGACACCCGGCGGCTGCGCCGGCTCACCCAGGCGCTGGGCGTGCAGCCGGGCGGGCGGATCGTGTCCTACTTCGAAGGCAACGAGGCCGCGCGCACCCCGGAACTCGTCGAGGCACTGGTGGGCGGCGCGCGGGTGGTGTTGGTCACGGACGCGGGGATGCCGTCCGTCTCCGACCCCGGGTACCGGCTCGTCGCCGCGGCCGTCGAGAAGGACATCCGCGTCACCGCCGTACCCGGACCGTCCGCCGTACTGACGGCCCTCGCGCTGTCCGGGCTCCCGGTCGACCGCTTCTGCTTCGAGGGGTTCCTGCCGCGCAAGGCCGGGGAACGGCTGGGCCGGCTGCGCGAGGTCGCGGACGAGCGGCGCACCCTCGTGTACTTCGAGGCGCCCCATCGCCTGGACGCGACGCTCACGGCCATGGCCGAGGTCTTCGGCACGGAGCGGCGGGCCGCCGTCTGCCGCGAGCTGACCAAGACGTACGAGGAGGTCAAACGGGGGGCTCTGGGGGAGCTGGCCGCGTGGGCCGCCGAGGGAGTGCGCGGGGAGATCACCGTGGTCGTCGAGGGGGCGCCGGAGAAGGGGGCGGAGGAGCTCGACGCGGAGGAGTTGGTGCGGCGGGTTCGGGTGCGGGAGGAGGCGGGGGAGCGGCGCAAGGAGGCGATCGCGGCGGTGGCGGTCGAGGCGGGGGTGCCCAAGAGGGCGGTCTTCGACGCGGTGGTCGCCTTTAAGCGGGGGGCGCCGTAGGGGTGGGGCGCGTTTTCGGGTGCGGGTGGGTCGTGGTCGCTCGCGCGGTTCCCCGCGCCCCTGAAAGACGCGGCCCCCGCGGGCCGAGAAGCACGGGGCGCGGCCCCTGCTTTCAGGGGCGCGGGGGACTGCGCGACCAGTCCCCACCGGACCCGCACCCGAGAACGCACGCCCCCGCGCCCCATGCCCCGGCAAAGCCGGGCAAAGAGCGGCTCTCGTATCGACGCGCTTCCCACAAGGGAAGCCCAAATCGGCTTCAAGGGACGGCAGGTGGGGTGCGCTCGGGGTCGGCCGAGGCGTCCACTGGGTGGTGAGGGCGTACTCGTCCTCACCGTCCAGCGGACAAGAGGAGCTGGCAATGACCGAGATCGCAGAGCGGGCCGTACTGCGCGACACCGCCACCGCCGTCGTCAACGAGTCGTATTCCTTCGCGTGCATGCGCTGCGGGCACGGCTGGGAGCAGTCGTACGAGATCGAGCACCACAACGACGCCCAGGGGCGCGACTTCGTGATGTACGTGGCCGACGGGCAGGTCGTGCCGTCCCCGCTCTCCAGGCCCACGTGCCAGAACTGCGACGGTCATGTCGTCCGGATCATGCGGGCGGGCCAGGTGTCGTCGGTGCGGGACGCCGAGCGGCGGCGGCACGTGCCGAAGCCCCGCATGGCGGAGGAGACGGCGGCGGAGCCGCGGGAACACCACCACTGGCACCTGTCCGACCTGCTGCACCCGTTCCACCGCAAGGCGAGCTGACCCTCCCCCGGCGCGCCTCGAAGGCATGCCCGATCCGTACGATTCGGGCATGCCTTCGAACGACTCCAGCAACGCCTCCGGCAGCGACTCGGCCGACGCGTCCGGCAAGAACGCCGCCCCGCCGCTCCCCGCACCCCTCCGCGTACCGGTCGCGGATTCGCACACGCATCTGGACATGCAGTCCGGCACGGTCGAGGAGGGCCTGGCCAAGGCCGCCTCGGTGGGTGTGACGACGGTCGTGCAGGTCGGCTGTGACATCAAGGGCTCGCGGTGGGCCGCCGAGACGGCCGGGCGGTACGAGGCCGTGCACGCGACGGTCGCCCTGCACCCCAACGAGGCGCCGCGCATCGTGCACGGCGACCCCGACGGCTGGTCCCGGCAGGGCGCGCGCACACCGGGCGGGGACGCGGCGCTCGACGAGGCCCTCGCCGAGATCGACCGGCTGGCCGCGCTGGCGCAGGTCAAGGGCGTCGGAGAGACGGGGCTCGACTACTTCAGGACCGGGCCGGAGGGCAAGGCGGCCCAGGAGCGGTCGTTCCGCGCGCACATCGAGATCGCCAAGCGGCACGGCAAGGCGCTGGTCATCCACGACCGCGACGCCCACGACGACGTGTTGCGCGTCCTGAAGGAGGAGGGCGCGCCCGAGCGGACCGTCTTCCACTGCTACTCCGGCGACGCCGCGATGGCGGCCGTCTGCGCCGAGCACGGCTACTTCATGTCCTTCGCCGGGAACATGACCTTCAAGAACGCCCAGCAGCTGCGCGACGCCCTCGCCGTCGCCCCCCTCGAACTCGTCCTCGTCGAGACCGACGCGCCCTTCCTGACACCCGCGCCGTACCGCGGACGGCCCAACGCGCCGTATCTCATTCCGGTCACGGTTCGCGCGATGGCCGCGGTGCGGGGCATCGACGAGGACGCGCTGGCGACAGCCCTCGCGGCGAACACCGCGCGGGCGTTCGATTACTGAGGGATCACGTTTCATCAGCCGTTGGAGGGACCCAAAAAGATGATCAGCGGCCCGTGTCGCGACACTGCGTGACCACGTTGCTGTGGAGGGTGACCGCCGTCCGCTAGGTTCACGTCGCCCGACCCGGACCCGGATCCCCTCTGGAGCGTGTCGTCGTGAGCAACGTGCAGTCGTCCTCTTACGAGACCTATGGCCCGGACGGTACGAACCGGCAGCCGGCGTACGACGTCGAGACGCTGCCGTACGGCGTCTACGAGGACACGTACCGGCCCGCCTACGAGGCCCAGCGGCCCGAGCCGCCCCTTCCCCTCCCCGATCCCGATCCCGATCCCGTGCCCGTGCCCGTCGTTCCTCTCGCGCAGCCGGCCGCCGGTGGTGGGCGTTCCGGTGGGCGGCGGGCCGTGCGGCGCAGACGGGCCGCCGACCGGCACACGCCGCTGCGACGGCTGGTGCCGCAGGCCCTGGTGGTGGCGTTCCTCGCGGGCGGCACCTCCGCGTTCGTGGCGAAGGACAAGGTGATCGAGCTGACCGTCGACGGGCGGCCGCGCATGCTGCACACCTTCGCCGACGACGTCACCGAGCTCCTCGCCGACGAGGGCGTCCCCCTCGGCTCCCACGATGTCGTCGCCCCCGCCCCCGGCACCGCCCTGAGCAGCGGTGACGAGATCGCCGTGCACTACGGGCGGCCCGTCGCCCTCACCCTCGACGGCCACCGGCGCAAGGTCTGGACGACCGCCCGCACGGTCGACGGGGCGCTCCGGCAGTTCGGCGTGCGCGCGGAGGGCGCGTACGTGTCGACCTCGCGCTCCCGGCCGATCGGGCGGCAGGGGCTGGAGCTGGACGTCCGCACCGAGCGGACCGTCACCATCTTGGCGGACGGGCGGACCCGGACGATCCGTACGAACGCGGCGACCGTCGGGGAGGCCGTGGAGCAGGCCGGGGTCACCCTGCGCGGGGAGGACACCACCTCCGTCGACCGGTCGAGCTTTCCCCGGGACGGGCAGACCGTCACCGTCCTGCGGGTGACCGGGTCCAAGGAGGTCCGCGAGGAGCCGATCCCCTTCCTGGTGCACCGCACGGCGGACCCCGACCTCCTCAAGGGCACCGAGGTCGTCGAACGCGTCGGACGCCCGGGCGCCCGCCGCCTGACGTACGCGATCCGTACGGTCAACGGGGTCAAGCAGCGGCCCCGGCTGGTCCGCACGGAGATCGTGCGTGAGCCGCAGCATCAGATCGTCAAGGTCGGCACGAAGGCGATGCCGTCGTCCGTGCGGGGGGCGGAGGGGCTGAACTGGTCGGGGCTGGCCACGTGTGAGTCCGGGGGGCGACCTGGCGCGGTCGATCCTTCGGGGACGTACGGGGGGTTGTACCAGTTCGATACGCAGACCTGGCAGAGCCTCGGGGGGCAGGGGCGGCCGCAGGACGCGTCGGCGGAGGAGCAGACGCTGCGGGCGAAGAAGCTCTATGTGCAGCGGGGGGCGAGTCCTTGGCCGCACTGTGGGGCACGGTTGCGCGGCTGAGTTCGGGGGTTCGGGTGCGTTGGCGTCTGCGGGTGCGTCGTGGTTGCTCGCGCAGTTTCCCGCGCCCCTGAAAAGCAGGGGCTGCGCCCCGTGCTTTTCGCCTTTGGGGGCGCGGGGAACTGCGCGACCAGCCCCCACTCACCCGCACCCGAACAACCCGCTCCCGCACCCCCGTACCCTGGTCCGGTGAACAACCCCCCCTCCGACGCCCTTCTGGGCCCCACCGAAGTCCGTGAGCTGGCGGCAGCCCTCGGCGTGCGGCCCACCAAGCAGCGTGGCCAGAACTTCGTGATCGACGCGAACACGGTCCGGAGGATCGTGCGGACCGCGGAGGTCCGCCCCGAGGACGTGGTCGTCGAGGTGGGCCCGGGACTCGGTTCCCTCACGCTCGCCCTGCTGGAGGTCGCGGACCGGGTCACGGCGGTCGAGATCGACGACGTACTCGCCGCCGCGCTGCCCGCGACGATCGCCGCCCGGATGCCCGCCCGCGCCGACCGTTTCGCCCTGGTGCACTCCGACGCGATGCATGTCACGGAACTCCCCGGCCCGGCGCCCACCGCGCTCGTCGCGAACCTGCCGTACAACGTCGCCGTCCCCGTGCTGCTGCACATGCTGGACACCTTCCCGACGATCGAGCGGACGCTCGTGATGGTGCAGGCGGAGGTCGCGGACCGGCTGGCCGCGGGGCCGGGTTCACGGGTGTACGGCGTGCCGTCGGTGAAGGCGAACTGGCACGCGCGGGTGAAGCGGGCCGGGTCGATCGGGCGGAACGTGTTCTGGCCGGCGCCGAACGTGGACAGCGGGCTCGTCGCGCTGGTCCGCCGGACTGAGCCGGTGAAGACGACCGCGACGAAGGCGGAGGTGTTCGCCGTCGTGGACGCGGCCTTCGCCCAGCGGCGCAAGACGCTGCGGGCCGCCCTCGCCGGGTGGGCCGGTTCCGCGGCCGCCGCCGAGGCCGCCCTCGTCGCCGCCGGCGTCTCCCCGCAGGCCCGCGGCGAGTCCCTGACGGTCGAGGAGTTCGCCGCCGTCGCCGAGAACCGCGTGACCGAGACCGCCGACCACGAGGAGCCCAGCCAGCCGTGAGCGTGACCGTCCGCGTTCCCGCCAAGGTCAATGTCCAGCTCGCGGTCGGCGGCGCCCGCCCCGACGGCTTCCACGACCTGGCCAACGTCTTCCTCGCCGTCGGGCTGTACGACGAGGTCACCGCCACCCCCGCCGACGAGCTGACCGTCACCTGCGAGGGCCCCGGCGCCGACCAGGTCCCCCTGGACCGCACGAACCTCGCGGCCCGGGCCGCGCTCGCGCTGGCGCGGCGGCACGGCATCGAGGCCGCCGTGGGTCTGCACATCGCCAAGGACATCCCCGTCGCCGGCGGCATGGCCGGCGGCAGCGCGGACGCGGCGGGCGCCCTCCTCGCCTGCGACACCCTCTGGGGCACGCATGCCTCGCGCGACGAACTCCTCGCCATCTGCGCCGAGTTGGGCAGCGATGTGCCGTTCAGCCTGGTGGGCGGGGCGGCGCTCGGCACAGGGCGGGGCGAGCGGCTCCGGACCCTCGACGTGGGCGGCGCCTTCCACTGGGTGTTCGCGGTGGCCGACGGGGGGCTCTCCACGCCCGCTGTCTACCGGGAGTTCGACCGCCTCCACGAGAACGAGAACGAGGCCGTTGCCGAGCCCGTCGCCTCGCGGGTGCTGCTCGACGCGCTCGCCAAGGGGGACGCCGACGCGCTCGCCGCCTTCCTGCCCGGCTCCAACGGCCTCCAGCCCGCCGCCCTTTCGCTGTTCCCGAAGCTGGCCGACACCCTCGCGGCGGGCCGCGCGGCCGGTGCCCTCGCCGGGCTCGTCTCCGGCTCGGGGCCGACCACCGCCTTCCTCGCCCGGGACGCCGAGTCGGCGCACACCATCGCCGAGGGGCTCCTCGCGTCCGGCACCTGCGAGGCGGCGCGCGTGGCCGCCTCGCCCGCGCCGGGGGCGACGGTCATCGACTGACCGGGCGTACTCAGACATGAGTTGAGTACGCGAGCGCTGATGCCCGGCCGGATGCCGGCGCGACCGTACTCCCATGAGTGCAAGCGTGAGTGCGAGCGAGCTGGCCGCCGCCACCCCGGCCACCCGTGACCGGTACGTCGACCTGCTGCGGGTCGCCTCCCTCGGCACGGTGGTCCTCGGCCACTGGCTGATGGCGGCCGTGACCACGGGAAGTGACGGCGGGGTCGAGGTGGGGAACCTGCTCGCGGTCGAGCCCCGGCTCCAGATCCTCACCTGGGCGCTCCAGATCATGCCCGTGTTCTTCTTCGTCGGCGGCTTCTCGCACGCCCTCTCCTACCGCTCGCTCACCCGGAAAGCCGCGGACGAGGGCTCCGTCTACCCCGCCTTCCTGCGCGCCCGGCTCCAGCGGCTGCTGCGGCCCACCATGGTGTTCATAGGTGTCTGGGGCGCCGCCGCCGTCCTCCTCCAACTCATGGGCCAGGGCGGCGGACTGCTCGACGTGGCACTGCGGCTCGTCGCACAGCCGCTGTGGTTCATCGGGATCTATCTCGCGATGGTCGCCTTCACGCCGCCCCTGCTGAAGCTGCACGAGCGCTGGGGCTGGGGCGCGTTCGGCGGGCTGGTCGCGGCCGCCGCACTCGTGGACGTACTGCGCTTCGCGCTCGACGTGCCCTTCGTCGAGTTCCTCAACTTCGCCTTCGTGTGGCTGGCGGTCCACCAGCTCGGATTCCTGCGCGCCGACGGGCGGTTGACGCGGCCGTATCTGCTCGCCGGTGCCGGGCTCGCGGGGGCCGCGCTGCTGGTGGCGTACGGGCCGTATCCGCTGTCGATGGTGGGGATGCCGGGCGAGCAGGTGTCGAACATGGCGCCGCCGACCTTCGCGCTGCTGTGTCACGGGCTGTGGCTGGTCGGCGCGGTGGAGTGGCTGCGGGGGCCGGTCGGACGGTGGCTGGAGCGGCCGAAGGTGTGGCGGTCGGTGGTGGCGGCGAACGGCATCTCGATGACGGCGTTCCTATGGCATCTTTCGGCCATGCTCGGGGTGTACGGCGTCCTGCTCGCGCTCGATGTGTCACTGCCCGCGCCCGCGACGGGCGCCTGGTGGGCCCAACTGCCCCTCCGTATCGCCGCCGCGGCCGTCCTGACGGCGGTCCTCGTCGCCGCCTTCCGGGGCTTCGAGCGACCCGCGGCGCGGCGGCCCCGAGGGGGCGGTTCGCGCAGTTCAGGGGTGTTTTCCAGTCCCGCCGCCGCCCTCGGGGTGACCTTGTGCCTCTTCGGTGTGCTCGGGCTTTCCATGGTCGGGTTCGGCGGGCTGTTCGAGGGTCGTTCGGCTCTCCTGATCGCTGTTCACGTGACCGCTCCGGCGGCGGTGGCGATGACGCTCGTAGGGTGGCTGCTGGTGGAGCGCATTGGTCGTGCAGAGCGGTCAACTGCTTGACCCGGGCGGCAGCGTGGAGAAAGTGTGCAGGTCAGGCAATGGTCGGGCATACCTGCGGGTTTGTAATCCACGCCACAGTGTTTTAATGTTCGGCGAAATCCTATTCCGGACCCTTTTCGGGCGATCTGACCGTCGATTTCGAGTGGCATGATCTCGATCCCCGGTGACTCGTTATCGGCGGTACTTCCCGTGCGCGCGGTGTCGTCCGCGCGGCGGGCGAGAGGGGTTCCTTCATGGGACACATGGACCACTTCAGCGCCGGATGGGTCACCCCCGTCCTCTCCTACGTCATGGCCTGCGTCGGCTCGGCACTCGGACTGCGTTGCACCGTCAGGGCACTTGAGGCCGACGGCGCCTCGAAGCGGAACTGGCTGGTGCTGGCGTCGTTCGCCATCGGCTCGGGCATCTGGACGATGCACTTCGTCGCGATGATGGGCTTCGGCGTCGAGGGCACACCCATCCGCTACGACGTACCGATGACCGTCCTCAGCCTGGTGATGGCGATCGCCGTGGTCAGCGCCGGTGTCTTCATCGCCGGTTACGGCCGCTCCCGGATCCGGGCGGTCGCCTTCGGCGGCCTCGGCACCGGTCTCGGCGTGGCCGCCATGCACTACACCGGCATGGCCGCGCTCAACCTGCACGGCGAGATCAACTACGACCCGTCCCTGGTCATCGCCTCCGTGGTGATCGCCGTCGTCGCCGCGACCGCCGCGCTGACGCTCACGCTGATCGTGCGCGGGGGTGTCCTCGCCGCGATCGCCGCGCTGGTCATGGGGCTCGCGGTCAGCAGCATGCACTACACCGCGATGTTCGCCGTGAGCATCGACCTCGCGCCCAGCACCGCCGAGCTGGGCGGGGCCACGGCGACGGAGTTCCTCTTCCCGCTGGCCGTACTGCTCGGCTCGTTCCTCTTCCTGACCTCGGCGTATGTGGCGCTGTCGCCGACCGGCAAGCGTGCGGAGTCCTCTTTCGCCGAGGAACTGCTCCGCGAGGTCGAGCTTTCGACGGCGTGAGCGTTCCGCTCGACGTCCAGTGAATACCTGCGGGCCCGGTGGGGGCTGGTCGCGCAGTTCCCCGCGCCCCTTGACGGGGCGCTTGAGCCGCCCTCTCCGAGCGAGGTCCCCAGAATGAAACTTCTCCGTGTAACCGCCCGGCTGCGCCCCAGGTCCGTCCGGGCGAAGATCGTCGCCCTGCTGATGCTGCCCATCGTCTCCCTCATGGCGCTGTGGAGCTACGCCGCCGTGACGACCGTGGCCGCCATCGGTGACACCGAGCGGGCCAAGGACGTCAACAGCGAACTGCTCGCGCCGGCCGCCGAGTTCGTCAGCGCCGTCCAGTCCGAGCGGACCGCCGCCATCCGCTACGCGGCGAAACCCACCGAGACCGGTCTGGACTACACACGGGCCGCGCAGCGGACCACCGACAAGGCCGTGTCGGCGCTGCGCGACGGCCTCAACTCGTCCGGCTCGGACGCCGGCCTCATCGACACCGGCCTGCCCGCCCGCCTCGACACCCTCGAGACCGACTTCAGCGACCTCGCGGCACTGCGCGCGGAGACCACCGGGTCCGACGCGAAGGACCCGGTCTCGGCGGCGTACACCAAGTACTCGACCGTCATCGAGCACGCGTTCGCCGTGGCCGGCGCGCTCACCAGCGAGAAGGGCACCGACGCGAGCTCCGAGGCGCGTGTCGTCCTCGAAATCTCCCGGGCCCGCGACGCCGTGGCCCGCGAGCAGGCGCTGCTGGCCGCCGCGACCGCCTCCGGGACGCTCGGCAAGGAGCAGTACGCCCAGTTCATCGGCGCCGTCGCCACCCAGCGCGAGCTGCTGGAGCCGGCCGTCGCCGACCTCAAGGACGAGCATCGGCCCGCGTACGACGTGCTGCTGGAGAGCGACAGTTACACCACCCTCGCCAAGGTCGAGGACCGGGTGACGGACGCCGGGCCGGGTGCCGTGTCGGCGGCCGTGCTGAAGGACTGGGACACCTCCTCGACCGCCGTCCTCAGGGGCCTCGCCGAGGCGGTGGAGGTCGCGGGTACGGGCGCGGCGGCCAAGGCGGACGTCTTCGGCTGGGACACCCTCGGCGCCTCCGGCATCGCGGTCGTCCTCGGTCTGGTCGGCGTGCTCCTGTCGCTCCTCGTCTCCGTGAGCGTCGGCCGCGGCCTCATCGTCGAACTGCTCGACCTGCGCAACTCAGCCCTCGAAGTCGCCGGCCGCCGCCTGCCGCAGGCCATGCGCAGGCTGCACGCGGGACAGGGCGTCGACATCGACGTCGAGGCCCCGATGCGCCGCCTCGCGGGCGACGAACTCGCCCAGGTGGGTACCGCGCTCACCGCCGTGCAGCGGGCCGCGCTCAAGGCGGCCTCCGAGCGCGCCGAACTCCTCAGCGGCATCTCCGGGGTGTACGTCAGCCTCGCCCGCCGCAGCCAGGTGCTGCTCCACCGCCAGCTGGACCTGCTCAGCGTCATGGAGCAGCGCCAGCGCGAAGAGGCCGAGCTGTACGACCTCTACCGCGTCGACTACCTCGCCACCCGGATGCGGCGCCACTCCGAGTCGCTGCTCATCCTGTCCGGGATCGCCCCCGGCCGCGGCTGGCGCGACCCGATCGCGCTGTCGGACATCCTGCGGGCCGCCGTCGCCGAGATCGAGGACGCGACCAGGGTCCAGATCTGGGCAGCGCCGCGGGTGTCGTTGAACGGCGGTTCCGTCGCCGACGTCATCCATCTGCTCGCCGAACTCGTCGAGAACGCCGCCGCTTTCTCCCCGCCCTCCACCAAGGTTCAGCTGCGCGCCGCCCGGCTGCGCGACGGCGTCCTCATCGAGGTCGAGGACAGCGGCTTCGGCATGAACGAGGAGGCGATGGCCGACGCCAACGGCAAGCTCCGGTCGGAGAAGGTCGACCTCCTCGACGCCAGGCAGATCGGCCTCGTCGTGGTGAGCCGTCTCGCCGGCCGCCAGGGTCTGCGGGTCGAGCTGCGCGAGTCGACCAGCGGCGGGGTCGCCGCGGCCGTGTTCATCCCCGAGAACCTGGTGCGCGACGACATGCCGGTCCACCACGAGGCCGCCGCCGACGGCCAGGGCGACTGGCGTTCACCCGCTCCGGCCCCGGCGCTGATCCAGCGGCGGCGGCGGTAGCGGCGGTAACCGCACGGCCGGGCACACGAGCTGCCGTGCGCCTCGGGTGATGGTGTCCCCGGGGCGCACGGCGTCGTTTCCGCTAACTCGCCTGCCTG
>NZ_JAEMUX010000189.1 GCF_016598475.1 Streptomyces adelaidensis | reverse complement strand
GCCGTTGCCCTTCCGAGGATGACGGGTGCGTTTCCGCTGGTCAGGCGTAGGCATGGTGTTTCGGCGGGAAGGACGAGGTGTCGTGTCGTCTCTTCGGTGGAGGTGCCGGGATGCCGTCGGTAATGGGGTTGCTGGAGGACGCGAACGCGCTGCTCGGCAGCGAGTGGAGACCCTCCAGGCCGAGCTGCGAGAGGCGGAGGCCGTGTGGGAGCGGTTCGTGATCGCCCGTGAGACGGTGGGCGAGGTTCTGGCGGAGCCTCGAGGAGGCAAGGAAGTACCGCCTGTCGTGATGGCCGGCAGGCGGCCGGTGAAGGTCACGGCGGCGGTGCCCGGTTCGGTGGTGCCGCACTGGCAGGAAGGGCTCGGGCCCGACGGCTCTGGCGCCGGACTACCAGCAGATCACGGACGTCCTGGCCGGTGGGAACGGGGCGCGTGAAAGGGCGATGGACTGTCGGCAACTCGCGGCGGCAGTCGGGCTGGAGCCGGTCCCGGCGAAGGTGGAAGGAGTGCGGCCGAAGGCGAAGCGCCTGTCCGCGCGGGGCTGGCTGGCAGGCAGAGGAACGCCCGGGGCTGTTCAGCGTGCCCGCCGGACGAGCCGGCGGCTCATGACCATGCTCATCGACCATCGGATCACCGCCTCCGAGGTGTCGGTGCGCGTCTCGTGGTCGCGGGCCAGACGGCGTGAGTGCATCAGCCAGGCGACCGCGCGCTCCACCAGCCACCTCCGGCAGTCGGCTCTTCGCCACCCGCGCTCTCCAGTACGTCGACGTGCAGCAACTTGAGCAGGTCGGCGGTGACGGCCCGATAAGCGTTGCCCAGACGCAGGACCGTGCACGGATACCGGCCGCGCTTCGCAAGGTCGTACCCCGTGGTGCGACTGGAACAGCGCACGGTTCGCCGTCTCCAGGTCCACGGCCGCGGGCAGCGCGAGCAGTTCCTCGCGCGTCAGCCCACGGGTCGCATTGTCGCGCTTGGTGATCACAGAGGATCTGTACCCCGTGAGGCAATCCGCCACCTGCCTCCGGTCAAGCCGCAACGCCGCAGAATCAACCCATCCAATAACAAGAGTTTTGTTAATGTGGCTCCATGGCCACCACACCCGACCCCGCTCCCGGCGAAGGTCCCGTCCGCCCGGTCTCCGTCTCCCTCCACGAAGGCACCATCGCGGCGCTCAAAGCACGCACCGGCAGGCGCGGCATGTCCGCCTACGTCGAAGGCCTCATCCAGCGCCAACTGGAGCGCGACCGGCTGCGTGAACTCATCGAGGACGCCGAAGCCGAGCACGGCCCGGTCGACCAGGCTGCGGTCGATGCCAAGCGAGCGCTCCTGCGCGGCGACACGGCCGGCTCGGCGGACGCCGCGTGAGCGGCACCCTCGTGCTGGACTGCGAGGGCCTGTCCAAGCTCGTACGACGCACACCCGAACTCACCGAATGGCTCGCCGCCGCCGAGGCCGAGGACATCCGCGTCATCACCAGCTCCGTCACCCTCGTCGAAGCCCGCGATCCCAAGACCAACCAGGCCCGCTTCGACCACGCCGTCTCGCGCGTCAACATCGTCCCGCCCACCGAAGCCATCGCGCGCCACGCGAGCAAACTCCTCGCCGCAGCCGGCCTTCACGGCCACAAATACGCCCTCGACGCCATCGTCGCCGCCACCGCACTCGCCTCACCCGCCCCTGTGACCGTCCTGACATCGGATCCCGAGGATCTCTTCATGCTGTGCGGCCCAGGCGTCCGCATCGTCAAGGTCTGACTCGGCGAGGCCGCGTCTCAACGTAACGCGGGTATCCATGGTCGACGACGAACGGGCCGGAAGCGAAGGTCTGTTCCGCCGACGCACCCCACATCACCGTCCTCCTCTGTCCTCCCCCGGCTTCTGTCCCAGGCTCCAGCTCCAACACCGGGCTACGAAGTCGAGCCCTCTCCCTCAGCCTCGACGAACTGCACGACCAGTGGCCGCAACGGCCACGACGGCACCCTGATGGATCAGTTCTCCATGGCCGACTCCGGCCTGAAGGCCAGAGCCCTGGCGGTCCGCCGTCACCAGTCGAGCTCAACGTCGTAGCAGGAGAAGCGGGCGGAGTGGCAGGCATCGCAGTGTGTGTACCAGGGGGCGCACGGTTCATCGCAGGAGGCGCAGCTGCCATGCGTGGCCAGTGGCCGGGAAGCGGCCACCAATTGGTTGATTCGCTCGGCGGCCGTCTGCTCGCAGGACGCCACCTCCTCCGCGCTCAGGCCGCCGCATTCACGGCCGAAGGCCAGGACGGCAGTTCCCAGGTCTCGCATGGTCGCGGCGTACTCCTCGGCTTGGGGCAAAGTCATTCGTTCGATACGTGCGCGCGGGCGGATCAGGTGGTGCAGGGCGGCGCCGTGCAGGACCGCCCGGCAAACGGCCGGGTAGGCCGGGCGGTCCGCGTCGACGGACATGGTGATCAGGCGCCAGACGGTGTGGCCGTCGCGCGGCCAGCGCGAGTCGACGTCCAGGGATGCCCCGACGGCCTGGCGTGCCACCTGTAGCTTGGCTTGGATCTCGGCCACGGGCATCGGCCGCAGCCATGAGCGCTGTTGGGCGGCCTGACGGGCGGCGGCGGTCCAGCCGGTCAGCGCGTGCGGAATCTCTCCGGGCTCCGGGCGTCCGAGGTCGGCCCAGGTGGGGCGCAGCCGAGCCGTCGTGACGCGCAGGCCACCGGACCGCGCTCCGTTGGCCGCCTCGACGGCCCGGTCCACAAGCCGGGCGCCGACGGTGAGGCCTGGCAGGCGGCTGCGGTAGGCGCCCACGAGCCCCTCCCCCGCGTCATGGCCCCGCCGGCCAGCCCGGCCGGCGATCTGGGCCGCCTCCCAGATGAGCAACTCCCTACGGGATCTGCCGTCGTACTTGCTCGTTTCCGCGAACGCCACAGTACTCAGCGGAAGGTTGACACCGTGACCGATCACATCCGTGGTGACGATCACGTCGACCTCGCCCTCGGACAGGCGCCGGATCTGCTCCCGGCGGGCCGCGGGCGGCATCGCGCCGTAGAGGATCGTCGCCGACCGGCCCGCCTCGATCAGTTCACGGTGCAGAGCGAGAACGGCTTTGCGGGAGAAGGCCACCACCGCGCTTGCCGACGGGAGAGTCGCCGCCTGGAACTCCGGCATACGGCTCAGTGCGCCGTGCCGGGTGTGGCGGATCACCGTGATGTCCGTGCCAGGGGCGAAGAGCTTACGCAGCAGGTCTTCGGCTTCCGGTGCGGCACAGACGTGCACATCGGTGTGAGCTCCGCTCAGCAGCAGCCGGGTCCAGGCATGACCACGGCCTTCGTCGGCCAGCCAGTGCGCTTCGTCGACAACCAAGAAATCGCCGGCGGTGGGCGCCGCCTCGGCCGTGCAGCACAGCACCGGAGCATCCGGGTTGAGGCGTTCCTCACCCGTGAGCAGACCAACCCTCCCCCAGCTAACGCTGGGAGGTGCCCCCACCACACCGAGCCGGGTGCGCAGCCGTTCGTAGACCTCGAAGGCGAGCATGCGCAGCGGCGCTGCGTAGACACCGGTGCGCCCCGCCTCGGCGCAGGCCGCCAGCAGGGCGATGGCGTCGTGGGTCTTTCCGGAG
>NZ_JAEMUX010000188.1 GCF_016598475.1 Streptomyces adelaidensis | reverse complement strand
AGTCGCATGAGCAGTTGGTCGCCGAGCCGGTACATCGTGTTGTCCGTGCCCGCACCGGCTGGCGAGATGGGGAGGGCGGCCCATTCCGGTCGCTGTTCCCGCAGCAGTGACCGGACGACCGCCTCATCCACACGGATCTCGTTCTCATGAAGTGTCACGGTGAGAGCCTTCTGCCCGGGCTTCGCCGCCGCCAGTGATTTTCCCAAGGCGGTCGCCGTTCGGAACTCGATCCTTTGAGAATCTGCCAGGTCAGGTGAGACCGAGTGAGAATCTGCCAGCTTCAGTGCGACGGGACACCCGGACATCACGGAGACAGGACACGCGCGACCCCACACGACAGATGGCTCGCTGTCCTGTCCCAGAAAACGGTGGGCAGGGTGAGGCTCTGACCTGCGTTGCCTACGGTTGAGTGGGACAGGTTGGCGGTCGGTGCCCCGCTCAACCGTAGGCAGCGTGGTGGTTCACCCGCGGAGCCAAGCCAGCAGGCGCCGTGGCGTCGGTCGCGAGGTGCTGGCTGCCATGGGTCGGGGAGCCGACTTGGCTCTCCTGGCTTGTCGGGCGAGTCGGTACTCGTCGGCTTCACGGATGAGTTCCTGAGAGCGGATCTGGTGCAACTCGAAGTGCATGCCGCTCGCTCCTACTGCTGGAGCTCCATGACGTCGGCGACCACGCAGCTGACGTTGTCGGGGCTGCCGCAGCCGTTGGCGAGGGCGATGAGTTCGCGGACAGCCTGCTCGGGCTCCCTGATCTCGGAGAGCGCCCGTCGGATCTCATCGGTTGGTACGACGGTCGACAGACCGTCGGAGCAGAGCAGGTATCGGTCCCCCTGCTGAGCGTCGTGAAGGCGCATGTCGGGGCTGCCATCGGCTCCTTGGCCCAGGGCTCGTAGCAACAGCGACCGCTGGGGATGGGAGGCGGCTTCCTCCTGGGTAAGGCGTCCTTCGTCGACCATCGACTGCACCATGGTGTGGTCGTGCGTGATCTGGAACAGTGCTCCGTCGCGCAGGAGGTAGACGCGGGAGTCGCCGATGTGGACGAGAGCCAACTGCGATCCGGTCCAGAGCATTGCGGTGAGTGTGGTGCCGGCCTGTTCGGGCGATGAGGCGGTCCCGGCGACGCCGTGCACGGCGTGTTTGGCCTGTTCGATGGCGTCTTCGAGGAGGTTGAGGAGATCGCCTGCCGGGATGCTGTCGGTTTCGAGGCGCTTGAGCGCGTCGATGGCGGCAGCGCTGGCTGGGGCTCCTGCGCTGCCGTAGCCGTCGGCAACGGCGAGCAGGCGGGACCCGGCGTAGGCGGTGTCCTGATTCGTCTCTCGGACAAGGCCCGTGTCGGAAAGGGCGGCGTAACGGATTCCCAGGGGCTTGGTGGTGGAAGACATGGCGGGGTCCTTCCAGGACAGATGGTCGATGAGGAAGGAAGCGAGGTTCCGCCGCGCGGCGGTGTCGGCCTCGACCTGGGCCCAGAATGCGCGGATCTCCTGGGCTGCCGCGGCTGATTCCAGCATGCTGACGTGCTGGATGCGGGCCAGGGGCATCCCCAGGCGCCGGAGCCAGGCGACGAGCCGGGCCTGGTCCAGTTGTTCCGGTGCGTAGAGGCGGTAGCCGGTCACCGGGTCGACGCGAGCGGGGGTCAGCAGTCCGAGCTCGTCGTAGAGACGCAGCGCCTTCGGAGACAGGCGGGACGCTTTCGCGAATGTCCCAATGGTCAGCAACCCCATGCTCGCTCCTCCTCATGCCGAGCACATCGCCCGGCCCCACCGATGCTGTGGCTTCCCCCAAGGTGAAGGTCAACTAGCGGCTCTCCGACCGAACAACAAACCCCAGATCTGGCTCCGGGCGATCATGCTGCACGGCTGCTTCGATTCGCATGGCGGTCCGCTTAAGTTCAGTGAGGAACCACGCCCGAGCCGTGGTCCGGAGCGCTCGTTCCTGGGGCAGTCGTCGGTTGAACTCCGCTCTGAACTCTTTGAACTTCGTTTCATTGTCGGTAAGAGCGAGACTCCGCCAGTATGGGGATGCAAAGAGCGAGATGGCCTCGACGATTTCCGGGTAGACGGCGACATAGCGGCGTGGGTCGAAGGGGCGAACCTCCCGGGTGACTGGCGACAACTGGCGGAGCCGTTCCGCTCGGTCACTGAGTCGGTATCCGCGCTGGAACAGGCTGTGCCAGAAGTCCGAGCCGTACTGGTAGCACGAATCCATCACAAGGTGTCCCTGCCGACGCAACAGCCGGTAGTGACGGCGTTGTGCTTCAACGATCTCGGGAAACTCGGTGAGATCAAGCTGGCGGGCGGGGTCGTCGACAGCACGTCCGATCCAGAGGCGGTGCGGGATGCAGACCTGGTCGTGGCAGGACGTCCAGGTCCAGACACTGTGGTGTGTGCTGCCGGTCCGCCGCGCGACGCAATGGCGACAGGCATAGCCACCGCGCTGCCGCGGGCGCCCCGGGTCGCCCTTGTTCTTGCCGAGGTGAGGAATCGCTTTTAGGAGGCTGGCGCGGGGCTGACCGCTGACGATGCTCAGTCGGCTCACGTAGTCCCGCTGAGACAGCAGCCAGTGACTTGGCGATGTCAATCGCTGGAGGGGAATCTTGTTCGTCTGACTCAGACGCCACAGATACGAATCCTCGGTCTCACGGGGGAAGGGCTTGACCGGCAGGGGAAGCGGACGGACGAGCCAGAAGCCGGTAGGTCCGCTCACTGCACCGCCCCTCGCGGCGAGGCAAGTTGGGAGGCGGACTCACTGTTGTGGTCGATACGTGTGCTCTTGAGTGTGGCGCGGGTGATGCGCTCGCTGGTGTCGAGGATCGCGGAGATGGATGCCGCGCGGATCAGGTGGGACAGGCTGCCGATGACGCCGCCGGTCCGCTGATGCAGGTAGTCCGAGAGCTTTACCAGCGTGCCTCGCTCGTGCCGATGCAGACGGAGGGTTGTCTCCAAGGAGGCGACCAGCGACCGCCATTCAGGGCCTAACGGGAATGGCCCGGTGCGGACAAGCACGCACCGGCCACCAAGCTGCTTGCCGCGGACACCGGTGAAGACACCGGACTGCTCGACGTCGATCCCGGCATAGACAAACGTGGCAGGCAGGTGCTCAGTGAAGTACTTCAGATGGTCGGAGAGATCTTCTCCTGCGAGCGTGGCGTGGTTCATGAGATGGATCTCGTCGACCAGCACAAGGTCCGTACGGGCTTCGATCATCACCTGGCAGACGGCGCTGGTGATGTCGATCGTGTTGTGCCGGGGCCCGATGGCCGGCAGGCCCAGGAACCGCGCGAACTCCATAGCGAGCTTGCGCGGGGATCCTTTGGGCGGTGCGGTCAGGTAGACGACCGGGATCCGACTACTCCCCGGATAGCGCTGCCGCACCCGCAGCTCGTGGAGGCGGCCAAGCTGCTTGAGCGCGGTCGTCTTCCCCGTAGTCTGCTTCCCGGAGACGATCATCCCGCGTCGAGCCCCGTGCTCGCGCTGGTTGAGCAGTGTCAATAGCCGCCCCTGGTGGGCGATCTCCTTCACTGCCGAGGTCCGCACCACCTGTAGCTCGGAGTGATATCGGATCCGGGCCTCGTCGTAGACGTCACGCCCCATGGCACTCAAGGAGTGCCACTGCGGCTGGGGC
>NZ_JAEMUX010000187.1 GCF_016598475.1 Streptomyces adelaidensis | reverse complement strand
CTGAGCCTCTTCCGCACCCTTGAATTCCTCGCGGATTCCATGCGATCGCGATTCATCGAGAATTCCGTGCACTTTCGCGGCATCTTGAGCAAACGCAATGCCGTTATCCTGATCGTTCTCAAAAGCCGCGAGGCCGCTTTTCAAATAGCGCTCGGAACTTCTGGGCTGTTCTCACACTTGAGACCGTCCACAAGCTTGCGCGTGAAGTGTGCCGTCATTTCACGTAGGATCTTGACATCAAAATCTGAGACATTTCGCACTTGGGTCTCGATTTCTAGAGGAAGTTGAGCTTCCTGCTCTCGATGACTCCCCTCAACTTTGCAGGGAATCACCGCAACCAGATGCAATCCTTCGTCTTCACGCTTGACGAGGATGCTCTTGCCAACAGATTGCCAACCGCTTCCCGCTTCGCCCGCCTTGATTCTCTGCTGCGAATAGGTGGACCAACTCACATAGGATAGAAATTCATCACTCCTTCCCTCAACGCCCAGATCACACGGGTGTTCCGAGATGGCATAATGCAATTCGCTCCCAGGCTCCCAGCGTCGCGACGTGCCGACGAGGGAAGACACGATTTCATCTACGGGAGTAAGAGAATTCTCGACACGCAACACCCCGCTTCCCATCTCACCCTGAAGGGCATCGACACTACTGGATCCAAAGAGCTCATTACACACGCTCCAACCCTTTGGCGATTTACTCCTATCACTACTCTCGCCGGAACAGGACGAAAGCATTGCAGACATAAAAACGACGACACCCAGGACTGGAATCACCCTGCCCAAGAACCGCATCAGAACACCTTCTCATTGTCCGAGATCGCATCCTTGCCATCCCTGTACGATCCCTCGATGCCAGGGAGAAGCGCGTTCTTTTCTTCTGCGCTCATACCGACAGCATCGGCGTAGTTAGAGAAAGGAACCCACGCTCCCCGTTCACCAACCTCCTCAAGCGTTTGCACCTGTCGCAATGCTTCCGGGTCATTCTTGTATTCATTGTCCTCCAAATATTGCAGCGTGTGTGTGCCATAGGCTGTATTGACCGCCTCACCTCCCGATTCCACGACGATCGGTACAACGGTGGCGGCGACAACTCCAGCGGCGGGCCCCAGAAACAGTGCAGTCCCACCGGCCACGACCAACGAGACGCCACCCGTCATTGCCGACTTCCTCCATTCTCCGGTCTGCTCCATCTTCAAATTTTCCGCACCTTCAATATCCTTGAAATCCTCGCGAATCTGATGCGATCGTGATTCATCGAGGATTCCGTGCATTTTGGCCGCATTATGTGCGAAAGAAACTCCGCTGCCGCGATCGTTCTCGAGAGCCGCAAGTCCACTGGCTTCAAAAACCTGCTGGGCGACGGTCAGAGTCTTGTACCCCTCCTCGTCACCTGCCACCAGCATCATGAAGTTCCGTGATTCCGCCTCACCGAACGGCGTACGAGTCGAACCGTCACTGCTATGCATGAAAAGTCGATCGCGCAGCAACTCATCGCCCGAGTCGCCGAAGTTTTTGATGGAGTAGTTGAGGTCGTCGATGTATGCCGCCCCCATCCGGGCCAGGCTGTCCTTCATAGCTTCGGGGGGAGCGTCCTCGGAGGTGACGTTGTAGCGCTCGATGACCTTTCTCATGACCTCGGCGGTGTCCTCGTCGCGGTGCAGTTCCGGAGGGTCTGCGCCATACGGATGGCCTGTTGTCGCCGACTCAAGGGCATGGCCGAGGGCGTCCGGGCCGAAGCTGCGGGCCTTCTCGGCCTCGTCGCTGCCGGGGTGGGAAAGGGTGTCCGCCGGCCACTCGAAGTCCTTGTCCGTGAGCTCGTCGAAGTATTTATAGTCGAGGGTCGCGTTCTTTTTCACCGTCCCGTCGTCGTTATAGACCGTGGGTACCTCGTCGTTGAAGAACTTGGTAGAGGCTTGAGGGCTGTGGCCCAGGGCTTCCAGTACACCGGTCAGCGGGTCGTAGCCGGCTCCCGACCGGCCGGACGGGTTGAAACCCAAGTCGAGGTCCCCCGTGTGCGGCTTGTTCGAGACGAACCGGTAGGGGTCCTTGTGGTGCAACTGCACGATGTGCTCTGCGATGGGATTGAGGAATCTGTGGTCGTAGTTGCCACTCCGGAGGAGCCCACCCAGGATCTGGTAGCCGTAGGGAGACTGGGGCGCGCCCGGCTGGAGTTGGATTGGCTGAGTCCCCAAGCGGCGGAAGTCGGTGGCCCAACTCGATGGTAGGTGCGGCTTGTTGTCCGGGTCCGTCGCCGAGGCCAGTGCCACGCCCATGTTGTGCTGGAACTGTTTGGTGAGATCGAGTCTGGTTTTGTGCTCCCCCGCTGTGCCGTCCAGCGCCATGCGGCCGTAGAAGTCCAGAGCTTCCTTCGGGCCGCCGAGGGACTTGTAGAAGGGCGTTGAGAAGTCGGGGTCCTTCGCGTTGTACTTCATGATGGAGTTCAGTTCGGTGAACTGTTTGTCCGTCATTTCCGGGCCGAGCTTGGCGAGTTCCGCCGCGCGTTCGGCCTGGGCTTCGTCCAAGGAGTCGTACGAGCTGTGGCCGGCGTTGTGTGGGTCGTTGCCGTGGCTCTTGCGCAGGGCGCGGGCAACCGAAGCGTCGATCTCCGATGCGCGGGCGAGGATCCGGTTGATCCGGTCTTCCAACGCCTGCTTGGCGTCAAGCTGTTCCTGGGTACGCTCGTCGGTGTCGCCCCGGATGTGTACGAAGAAGCAACGGACCTGACCGTCGCCGATGTCGTCGACGCGGATTCCGAGGTTCGAGGCATCCACCTGGACCGCGGTCTTGATCTTCTTCTGTTGTGAGGCGAGTTCCGTGTGGGCGTCGTCAAGGACTCGGTAGATGCTGTTCGCCTCCGTATGGAGGTCAGTGATCTCCTTCGTCGTCTTAGTGACGAACCCGCGCGTTACTGTGGCGTTCTGTCCGGCCCAGCGAGCCGCGTCCGACTTCGCCTGCATGCCCTTGCGGGCGTTCTCCGAGAGTGTCTTCAGGCCGTCGACGGTGTTCTTCCAGTCGGAGACGGCCGTGCCGAGCTTTCCCAGATCGACTTCGAGGAGGTCCGCGTAGGTGAGGGGCATCGCGCGCTCCTACTTGAAGTACTCGTTGAGTTGGGACACGGGAACGGTCAAACCGTCATAGGACTGGATGACAGAGGCGATCTTGTCGTCGTCGTTGGCGTGCAACTTCTTGCTGTAGTCGAGATGGTTGGAGATGTGCGCACAGGCCTGAAGGACCGACTTCACCTGAGACGTCCAGATCTCAACCGTCGTCTCCAAAGCGCCGCCCATCTCGAAATTGTGGGACTTCAGCGCGACGGCCGACTGAGCGGTGGATCCGGCACCGGCCTTGTTGGGACTGGCGCCCGCGATGTCCGCCTCTTTGTGAAGCTGGTCGTAGAGGATGAACGCCTCATGACCTACGGCGCCCAAATCGTCCTGGTGCACCACCAGATCGCCGCCTCCGGCACTCCCCTGGTCTGCGAGCTGGTTGAGCTGCGTGTGCTCTCCGGGTGTCCTGGCCACATTGGCCTTCGACTGCTCCCACTCGTCCCAGGCCATGCGCCCGTGTCCTCCCCGAAGTCCCGTATGCACCAGGCTCGCGCTCGCAACTGCTCGCGACGCTTCTTACCGTCGCTTTAAC
>NZ_JAEMUX010000186.1 GCF_016598475.1 Streptomyces adelaidensis | reverse complement strand
GCCTGCAGTCGCTTCCACCCCGTGGGGTGGTCATCCCTCGCCACGTCGACCACGGCGTCGTATATGTCCTTGACGATGGCCTCGAAATGCCCTTCGGGATAAGCCTCTTCCCCGAAGCGGCGCAGGGACTCGGCGCTGAAGAACGCTTCACGCTGGTGGCGCAAGTGCGGGCCGGCGGTGGGGTGCTGCGCAATCTGGGTAACGGTGCTAGCGGCACTGGGCCAGCGCTCGGCGTAGACCTGGACGAGCTGCTGCACGTAGCGGGCTTCGCGCGGCTCCGGCTTCTCGGGCGGTTCCATGACGGCCGGGCGGGGCGGGGACTCCGGCGGGAATCGCTTCACCCAAAAGTCAGTAGTCTTGTGCTGTTCAAGCATCTTCTTCATGTTGACGGTCTGAAAGATCTCGAACGACGTATCTGCCGCCAACTCCTCGGCCTCGCGCCTCAACCGCGGGCCCAGGTCCGTGATCACCTTGTCCTTGGTCTCGCGCAGCGCCTCCACGAAGTCCTTGCGGGTACCGACCGGGCGTTGCAGAGCCTGCTGCAGGCTGGGGCCGATGGACGGGGCGACGAAGGTGTATTGCTCTGGCACGATGAACTGACCCGTGACCACGCCCGCGAACATCTTCCGAATCTCACCCGCGGCGGTACTCCAGGCCAACGTTCCCTTGTAGCGCTTGCACTGGTAGTTGTGCCAGGGACCTTCCAGACCCTGGCGAGTGAGGAATGCGGCCACGTCGATGCCGTGGTCGCCTGCGCCTCCTTGGCGCTCCACCCGCACGTACAGGCTGTTCAGCGCGGGCACCCACTCCTCGACGAACTTTTCGAACTCGTCTGGAGGGTAGGTGAAGACGATCTGCTCAGGCGACGGCATGGCCGGAAACTGCATGGCCGTTGGATAGTTGAGGATGAGCGGCGGGGCACCCGCCCGGCTCCCTGCCCCCCGCGGGCCTTGACTCGGATCCAACATCTCCCCCTGAAAGCCGCCGCCATTTTCCGCGATGGACCCACTAGAGATATCACCGGAAGGCCGTTCACGAAAAGACCCACCACAACCGAGTGACTAACAGTCAGGGGCCGGGGTGCCGAGCGGGCAGACACATGTGACGCGTCCGGGCGATTCCCCCAACACCTGCCGCAGCTTCCGGTTTACCCCGGAGCTCGATGTTGTCCCGGAAGCCGCTGGGGACACGGCAGCGGAAGGTCCGCGTGAGGCGCGTCACCGAATGTGGCCACCAGCGCGCAAGACCGCCTCCAGCGCCGGGTATCGGTAGAAGCTATCTCCCTCCTCGGCCATGGACTGAACGCGGGAGAGGAAGGAGACAAACTCCGCGGGCTGCGCCAAGCCCAGATGCGCCGTGTTACGGAAGAGCGCCACGGCAAGGTCGGGCATCTGGGCGGCGGTGCGGCAGTCGAGGTTGTCCGCCCACGCTGTCAACGCTGTCCGAAGATCCCCGATGCTGAGGAAGACGCCGTGCTGGACGAGAAGTTGACCGGCTTGCTCCCCGGTACGCCAGCTTCCGGCCTCCGCGATGAACCTGAGCACTACGGGGACGAAGTACGGGTGGGGACGCATTGCCACCACGTTCATCCGATGCAGCTCAGGAAGGTCGGCAAAGCGTTGTTCGAGCGCGGGAATCCGTTCCCGCGCATAGCTGCTGCTGACGACTGTCAGGCTTGCTGCAATGTCGGAGCGAAGAGGTTCCCAGGCCGCAGCAGTAATGTTCCTAGTCAGCAAACCTTGAAGCCGCTCACGGAGTGGTTCGTCCACCATTTCCCAGAAGAAATCCTGGTCACCGAGTCGGGTGAGTGCGCGAAGCTGCATCTCGCCGTCGAGTGTCTGGAAGTTTTCGCGCTGTCCAGCTACGGCGGAACGGACAAGTTCTCTGTCGCGTTGCGCGAACGCGAACAGCACGACGGCGGACCTGTTGGCGTACTCGATGGTCGCCAAGCGACCATCGGGATCGAGTTCGCGTAGGGCGTGCTTCGCGGCGAGCTTGGCGATGTTGCTCCGGGCAGCTGTGCGTACGCGGTCGAAGAAGTTGGTCTGAATGTGGGACACCACCGGTACGAACGACGGGTCACAGGTGTAGTCAAGGAATGCGTCCAAGATTTTCCCGCCCTGGGTGGCGGGATGGGTCAACAGCGTTGTCAGGGCGACCGCGAGGTGTCCGCGGGCGACTTCGGGGAGGGGCTCGTAGACCTCGCTGAAGCTGCGTAGTGACGGGTGCACGCAGAGGTTGCGGTCTTCGCGGATGCGTTCGAGTTCTCGCTGGCCGATCGAGTCGATCAGCTCGAAGTCGGCTGCTTTGGTCAGCAAGCTGGCTTCGATGTTTTGCATCGCGCGAACGCCGTCTGGCGTGATGCCCTTCCCCTGTGCACTCGTAATCTCGGTGCGGACTGCGACTGCCCCGGCATCGCCGTTGTCGGCAAGTTGGATGAGTTTGGTGATGATGTCCGCGGTGACTGCCGTCCAGGTTGCGGCGATGCTTGCGCGGATGGCGCCGGCGTTGTAGCAGCGCCATGCTTCCTCTGCGAGCGGTCGCGTGTCCGGGTTCCAGACCTGCGCAATCAGACTTTCCACGTCCGTCACCGACATCTCCTCGTTATCTCACCCGAGTGTCCCAGGAAGTGCCCCGGCCGAAGGTCGACGCCGACGTGTACCTGATTGTCTTTCTGCACGATGACGGGTTCGCCGGTGGTGCTCAGGACCATGCTGCTCTCCAAGGAGGATGGGAGTTCAGTTGCTCAGCATGGCAGCTGACTGTCCGTCGGAGAGGACGTCCGTTGCCCGAGTTGACCGACGCTATCGTCGTGACGTAGGGCGAGGCCGGAGCGGTTCGAGCTGATCAAGGTCCAACTGCCTGATGGTACGTACGCGGCCGAACCTGTCGACCGGTACGTCTGGAGGGCCCCGCCAACGAGGGCCCTCCACTTCATGCGTCACATCTCGACTCCGTGTCCGCTGACTTCGACGGCCGGTGCCTCGTGCTCCGGTTCGGGGCGCTGGACTACGACGGGCTCGTCGAGGCAGGCGCGCTCGGCGTCCTCCATCTCGCGAGTGCTGTCCGTTCTCGTGGGCAGAGCCACATGCCTTACCCATCTCCAATACGTTGACCTGTAGAGACACTTGGCAGCACTAGATAACGATGAGTCCACAGTCCGCGGACTTCCAGCTCACCAGCGCACGCGACTGCGGACATCGACATTACGTCTTGGCAGTCGGGCTGGCGGTGTCACATCCATGCTTGTGACATCAGGGTCAGAGCTGCCTGGGCTCGTCACCATCACGTTCGGCAACGGCAATAGTGAGATTGCTTCGAGCCGTTCCCGTCAAGGGGTGGTCGGGGCCCAGCACACGCATCATATCGGCCAGGGTCTGCTCGTGCAGCTTGATCGCCCGACCTAGTTCGCCCGCGGAACGGTAGGCGCCAGCGAGATTGTTCCGGGACTTCAAGGTACTGGGGTGGTTGGCGCCGAGCACCCGCACCCGGTCGGCAAGGGTCCGCTCAAACAGCGGCACCGCCTGATCCAGGTCCCCCACCGAACGGTAGGCCAGAGCGAGATTGTTGCGGGAAGTGAGGGTGTCGGGGTGGTTGGGACCAAGCACCCGCACCATGTCGGCCAGGGTCTGCTCGTGCAGCTTGATCGCCCGACCTGGTTCGCCCGCCGACTCGTAGGCGTGAGCGAGGTTGTTGCCGGAGCCCAGAGTGTCGGGGTGGTCCACACCCAGCACCCGCACCCGGTCGGCCAGA
>NZ_JAEMUX010000185.1 GCF_016598475.1 Streptomyces adelaidensis | reverse complement strand
GCAACTTCAGCTTGCACACCTCTCTGTGCCTGACCTCTGTGCCTGACCTCTGTGTCTAACGTGACCCCCTCTCGATCACATCATCCGATCGGCTGATACGAGGATCCACCGAACCGCCCCCGGACCGGAGCCGGTCGGCCGAGCCGAACACCCCGCCGGGGCACCCAGGCTGGCATCAGCACCCGAGCCACCCCGGAAGGAACAACCCCATGCCGCCGACCACCAAGAACGTCACCGTCAACCGGGCCGCCCTCGGCCACCGCATCACCTACGCCCTGCGCCACCCCGGGCGGGTGCCGCGCCACCTGGTCCGCTCGGCCCGCGACATGTGGCTGCGCCGCCGTCATCCGGACCACATCGCGTACTACCGCGCGGTGATGCGCTCCGACACCCGCGCCGACCCGGACGCGGCGGTCGGCAGCCGCAGCCGTGAACGGTGGCTGGCGCTGGGCGCGATGCAGCGGATCTGTCCTCACGTCAGCGGCCGCCCCGGCACAGGGACACGTACGACAGTCGCAATAACGGTCCCGCGGTGTCAGGCCGTCGGCAGCCCGTATGCGCGGTCGTAGTGCTGGGCGACGAGGACGCCGGAGCGGTCGCAGGCGAGTTGCCAGTCGTTGAGGCCGGTCTCCAGGCCGTCGGTGAAGTTCCACAGGAGTGTGCCCTTGGAGCTGTCGATGGCGTAGAAGCCGTTCTTGTTCTTGTAGGCGGGGACGTAGACCCCTTCGGGGCCGGCGGTGACCGGCTGGTCGACGTTGAGGCGTGGGGTGGGGCAGAACCAGCGCCGGGAGCCGGTCGCGGCGTTGAAGGCGTAGACGCCGGCGGGGTTGGTGCCGGTGACGTAGACCGTGTTGCCGTAGACGCCGAGGGAGGCGAACTGGCCGCGCTCGGGCTTCACCCGCCAGCGGAGCTTGCCGTCGGCGAGGCCGAGGGCTTCGAGTTCCTGCCCGATGGCGAAGACCGTGCGGTCGAGTACGGCGAGGCCGGGCCGGAGGTCGTAGCCGACGGGGTGTCTCCACAGGACGCCGGAGTTGGCGGTGTCCCGGGCGGTGACGTTGCGCAGGCCGTCGGCGTAGACGAAGACGCCGGTGTGGATCACCGGCGCGATCCGGATGCCGACGTCCTCCGGGCTGATGGGGATGACTTCGGTCCGGCGGGCCGCGAGGTCGACGCTGAACACCGTGTCCGTGGACGTCGCGACGCCCTGTTCGGCGGACTCACGCTGGAGGCGGACACCGATGACCGAGATGGTCCGGTCGTTGTCGCCGCCGAGCAGTGTGTTGAAGCGGAAGTCCGGCCCGAAGTCGATGGTGAAACGTTCCGTCCCGTCGGCCGGGTCGACTCCGATCACCGTCGACCCCTCGCCGAGCGCGATCGCGGCGTCGAAGGCCAGTATGGCCGGAGTGGGCGACTGACTGATGCCCTCGAAGACCCACTTGGGCTGGGTACCGTCCTTCAGGTCGAGGCAGACCATGTCGCCCGGACGGGTCTTGACCAGGGCTGTTCCGTCGTTGAAGACGGCCGGCGCCTGGAGCAGCGGACCGCTGCGGTACGTCCACAGCGGCTTCGGGGCCGGGCCGAGCGGCTCCGTGGACCGCACGGCCGTTTGATTCTTCCTCCGTCCGAGCACCAGGGCGGCGCCGATGGCGGCGGTGGCGGTGGAACCGGCCGACACGGCGAGGACCGTACGCCGGGACGGACCGGGCCGTGTCCCGGCGCGACGATGACCGGGGGAGCCGGCGCGGTACGGCGCCGGGTCCTCGGGGCGGGAAAAGGGCCCCGAACCGGGCTGCTGGGTGCCGGCCGACCCCTCGGCCCGACGGCCGGAGTACCCCGAGTACCCGATCTGTTCGACCTGCCCGACCTGCCCGACCTGCCCGGGGTATGCGGAATGGTCGCGGGACGCGGAGTCGTACGTCGACGGGGTCTTCGCGGCGCCGGCCGTCGGGTCCTGCTCGAAGTCGTAGGCGGCCGGATCCCTGCTGTGGGCGTACGGCCCCCGGTCCCTCTCACCGGTGTGGGGCGCCCGGTCCCGGCCGAACACGTCCGCTTCCGGGGCGGGTCCGGCCGAGGGGAAGGCAACCGGGCGGTTCGGGGTAGCGCCGAGGCTCCGCACCGCCGCCGCGCGGAAGCGGATCGAGGAGGCCACCGACGCGGGCAGCCAGCGGTCGGCCGTCAGCTGCTCCACCCCGCCGGGCGCGCAGGCCGCGGCCAGCTTGTCCGGGGTGATCCGCAGCCGTGGGTCCTTGGTGAGACAGAGGTTGATGATCTTGTCCAGCGGCTCGGGCACGCCCGTCAGATCGGGTGCGCTGTGCACGACCTGGTAGAGCAGCGTGGCCGCCGCGCTGCCGCTGAACGGCGCGTGTCCGGTCGCGGCGAACGTGAGGACCGAGCCGAGCGAGAAGACGTCCCCCTCCGGGCCCAGCGGCTCGCCCGTGGCCTGCTCGGGGCACATGTACTCGAAGGAGCCGAAGAGCGCGCCGGAGCGGGTGAGGTCGTAGCCGTCGCTCGCCCGGACGATGCCGAAGTCGATGACGCGCGGGCCGTTGGCGGAGAGCAGCACGTTGGACGGCTTGAGGTCGCGGTGGACCAGTCCGGCGGCCTGCACCGAGATCAGCGCCTCGGCGATGCCGGCGCCCAGCACGAGCACCGACTCCACGGGCAGCGGACCGTACGCGGCGACCGCCTCGGCCAGCGTGGGGCCGGCTATGTAGTCCGTGGCCAGCCACGGTATGGCGGCCTCCGGGTCGGCGTCCACCACGGGCGCCGTGAATCTGCCGCCGACCGCTCCGGCGGCCACCACCTCCCGGCGGAAGCGGATACGGAAGTTTCTGTCCCCCATGAGCTCGGGGCGGACGGCCTTGACCGCGAGGGTCCGCCCCTCCGGGGACCGCGCCAGATAGACCCGTCCCATCCCTCCCGCACCGAGCCGTGCCACGAGCCGGTAGGGACCCAGTTCCTCGGGATCGTCTGAGCCCAGTGGCTCCATACCTCAGCTGCCTGTTCAGTGAAGACGGGCGAGAATCGGCCCGCAGGGGTGGGGGGAACCGACTGGCCCGGGCGGGTCCCGGTGACCGTTCCCCCGGCGGCTCGGATCTTTGGAGCCACGGCCCGCGCCCGGGCCGCCGGTCACGGGTTTCCCGAGTACTGCCCCGGTGCCGGAGCAAGGCGTGGAGGCCTGATCGCTCGGACGGGGTTGACGTCAGCCTAGAGGTTGAAAGGCCGGACGGGCAGTGTTTTCAGCCACAACTTTAAACTTCCACTAAGGGAAGTGCTCATCCATATCACGTTCTGTGCACGGGGGCTGGCGGTCGGTCAGGTGACTCCTGTAAGCGGTCGACAGCGGTCGAACAGCCGCCGCCGTGGCCGAACGTCGCCGGTCCGGTCGTGGGTTCAGTTCACCCGGTTCCCGTTCTCCAACTCGACCGGACCCCCACCGTCCGCCAGCGCGTCGAGGGCGGCGAGCACCCGGCGGCCGAGCGTCTCCGAGAGGTGTCCGATGAGTTCGGCGCGTGGGACGAGCCGCCAGGACAGCAGCTCCTCCTCCTGCAGCCGGATGCGCTTGAGATCCTCCTCCCCGAGCACCCCGCCGTCGTACACGTACGCCACCAGCGGCGGCCGCCCCGGCCCCTGCACCCAGTCCACGGCGAGCAGCCGCCCCAGCTCGACGTCCAGTCCGATCTCCTCGGCCGTCTCGCGCCGCGCGCCCTGCCTCGGTGTCTCTCCGTCGTCCGACTCGATCGTGCCGCCCGGCAACGCCCATCCCTCGCGGTAGTTGGGCTCGACGAGCAGTACCCGCCCCTCGGCGTCCCGGAAGACCGCGGCGGCGCCGGCGAGGACGCGGGGCAGGCTCGCGATGTACGCGGCGAAGTCTTGAGTGGTCATCCTGGAAGGGT
>NZ_JAEMUX010000184.1 GCF_016598475.1 Streptomyces adelaidensis | reverse complement strand
GCAGCGGTAGTCCTCCTGGCAGCGGTAGTCCTCCTGGCGGGCGTGAGGGCGCTCCCGGGGCCGTACGTCGCTCTCAAGGGTGGTGGAGCGGGATGCGTGCGCCGGGGTCCGGCGGGGCCCATTAGGGTGAGTCCATGCCAGCCAGCTACGTGTACCTCGGCCCCGAAGGCACCTTCACCGAGGTCGCCCTGCGCACCCTGCCGGAGTCCGCGACCCGCGAACTCGTCCCGATGGTGTCCGTGCCCGCCGCGCTGGACGCCGTCCGCACCGGCGAGGCCGAGGCCGCGTTCGTCCCGATCGAGAACTCCGTGGAGGGTGGCATCACGACCACGCTCGACGAGCTGGTCGCCGGCGCCCCGCTGATGATCTACCGCGAGGTGCTGCTCTCGATCACCTTCGCCCTGCTGGTCCGACCGGGCACCAAGATCTCCGACATCAAGACGGTCACCGCGCACCCGGCCGCCCAGCCGCAGGTCCGCAACTGGATGAAGGCCAACCTCCCGCCCGGCGTCCTCTGGGAGTCCGCCGCCTCGAACGCCGACGGCGCCCGCCTCGTCCAGGAGGGCCGTTACGATGCCGCCTTCGCCGGCGAGTTCGCGGCCTCCCGGTACGGTCTTGAGGCCCTGGAGACCGAGATCCACGACGCGGAGAACGCCCAGACCCGGTTCGTCCTGGTCGGCCGCCCCGCCCGGCCCGCCGCCCCGACCGGCACCGACAAGACCTCGGTCGTCATCTGGCAGCGCGACGACCACCCCGGCGGACTGCGCGACCTGCTCGGTGAGTTCGCCGTCCGCGGCGTCAACCTCATGCTGCTGCAGTCCCGCCCGACCGGCGAGGGCATCGGCAACTACTGCTTCGCCATCGACGCCGAGGGCCACATCTCCGACCGCCGGGTGGCCGAGGCGCTGATGGGCCTCAAGCGGGTCTGTCTCCAGGTGCGATTCCTCGGCTCGTACCCGCGTGCGGACGCCACCACGGCGAAGATCCGGCCCACGCCGCAGGGCACCTCCGACGCCGAGTTCGTGGCGGCGGCGGACTGGGTGGCGCGCTGCCAGGACGGCCGGTTCTAGGCCGGACCCAGCCAGTCCTACCTGCTTATTTTCTTTGTCCACAGAAGTTATCCACAGGTGGGCTTCTCGACCTGGGGACAAGTCGACAACGCAGCGCCATTCAGTCGACAAATCGGCCCGGGGGGCCCTGCCGTGCCCACACCCCCATAGGCCACCCTTCGCCCATGTGTCTTCTCAGGTCAACCCTTTAGAGCGACCCATTCCCCCGCGAATCCACTCGAAAGTGGGCGTGCAGGTGGTTTGAGTCAGGAATCCTGGAGTCGACGCCGAGCTCTCCAAACGATCACCCTCGGCGTCCACAGATCTTTCGCACAGCCTGTGGATAACTTTTCGCCGCTGTGGACTTCTGTGGACAGTCGATCCCCAAGTCCCTTGCGACACAAGGGAGTCGAGTCAACCAGGTGCCCCAACGGTGCACCCTTTCAGGGGGTCAGCCCCTAATTCATTGACTTTCCCCAATGTCCGTCACTGCCATCGACATTCAGGTCAAGTCACCACAAAAGTGACGTACCGCGAATCCAAGTCGTGGGCCGGAACCACTCCCCGGTAGCCTTGGGGGGTGATTGACCTTCGCCTGCTCCGTGAGGACCCCGACCGTGTGCGCGCGTCCCAGCGCGCCCGTGGAGAGGACGTCGCGCTCGTCGACGCCCTCCTCTCCGCCGACGAGCGGCGCAGGTCGTCCGGCGTCCGCTTCGACGAGCTCCGCGCCGAGCAGAAGTCGCTCGGCAAGCTGATCCCCAAGGCCTCGCCCGACGAGAGGGCCGAGCTGCTCAAGCGCGCGGAACAGCTCAAGGCCGACGTCAAGGTCGCCGACACCGAACGCGACGCGGCCGACACCGAGACCCAGGAGCTCCTCCTCCAGCTCGGCAACCTCGTGCACCCCGACGTCCCCGTCGGCGGCGAGGAGGACTTCGTCACGCTGGAGACGCACGGCGAGATCCGTGACTTCACGGCCGAGGGCTTCGAACCGAAGGACCACCTGGAACTCGGCACGATCCTCGGCGCCATCGACACCGAGCGCGGCGCGAAGGTCTCCGGCTCGCGCTTCTACTTCCTGACGGGCATCGGCGCCCTCCTCGAACTCGCCCTGGTCAACGCGGCGATCGCCCAGGCCACCGCGGCCGGCTTCACGCCGATGCTGACCCCGGCGCTGGTCCGCCCGCAGTCGATGGCCGGCACCGGCTTCCTCGGCCAGGCGGCCCAGGACGTCTACCACCTCGACAAGGACGACCTCTACCTGGTCGGCACCTCCGAGGTCGCGCTGGCCGCGTATCACATGGACGAGATCCTCGACGCCGACCGCCTCCCCCTCCGCTACGCGGGCTTCTCGCCCTGCTTCCGCCGTGAGGCCGGTTCGCACGGCAAGGACACCCGGGGCATCTTCCGCGTCCACCAGTTCGACAAGGTCGAGATGTTCTCGTACGTCGCCCCGGAGGACTCGCAGGCCGAGCACCAGCGCCTGCTGGACTGGGAGAAGCAGTGGCTGACGTCGCTGGAGCTGCCGTTCCGCGTCATCGACGTCGCCTCCGCCGACCTCGGCTCCTCGGCCTCGCGCAAGTTCGACTGCGAGGCGTGGATCCCGACCCAGGGCAAGTACCGCGAGCTGACCTCGACCTCCGACTGCACCGAGTACCAGTCGCGCCGTCTGTCGATCCGCGTCCGCGACGGCAAGCAGGTCAAGCCGCTGGCGACGCTCAACGGCACGCTCTGCGCCGTCCCGCGCACGATCGTGGCGATCCTGGAGAACCACCAGCAGGCCGACGGCTCGGTCCGTGTCCCCGAGGTCCTGCGCCCGTACCTGGGCGGCCGCGAGGTCCTGGAGCCGGTAGCCAAGTGAGCGAAGCGGCTGCCACCGAGGAACCCATGGAGTCCATAGCGTCCATGGACTCCTCGGGCTTCCCGTACAAGTTGATCGCGACCGACCTCGACGGAACGCTCCTGCGCTCCGACGACTCGGTCTCCCAGCGCACCCGAGAGGCGCTCGCCGCGGCCACCGCGGCGGGCGCCGCCCACATCGTCGTCACCGGCCGCGCCGTCCCCTGGACCCGCCACATCCTCGACGACCTCGGCTACCGGGGACTCGCGGTCTGCGGCCAGGGCGCCCAGGTCTACGACGCCGGAGAGCATCGTCTCCTCACGGCCGTCACCCTGGACCGCCAGCTCGCCGCCGTGGCCCTCGCCAAGGTCGAGGCAGCGGTCGGCCCGCTGTACCTGGCCGCCAGCCGCGCCGGCCTGGACGGCGAGATACTGGTCGGCCCCGGCTACGCCCTGCACGGCGCCCTGCCGACCACCCCGCTCACGGACGTCTCCGACCTCTGGACCGCCCCGCTGAACAAGCTGTACATACAGCACCCCACCCTGACCTCCGACGAACTCGCCGAAGCGTCCCGTCAGGCCGCCGGCGGCTTCGTCACAGTCGCCATGGCCGGCGAGGGCATCGTCGAACTCCTCCCCCTCGGCCTCACCAAGGCCACCGGCCTCTCCATCGCCGCCCGCCGACTCGGCGCCAAGTCCGCCGACACCATCGCCTTCGGCGACATGCCCAACGACATCCCCATGTTCACCTGGTCCACCCACGGCGTAGCCATGGCCAACGCCCACGACTCCCTCAAAGCCATCGCCAACGAGACCACCTCCGCCAACGACGCCGACGGCATCGCAGAGGTACTGGAGCGGTTGCTCCGCTAGCGATGACCCGCCGAACAGCCAACAGCACGCGCCCCGGCGAGGCAGACGGCAGGGGTCCGGCCGCGCCGAGCAGCGCGAAGACCAGCACGACCGCGCCGAACGCCGCGAACTGACAGCTCCGGATCACCGGCAGGCGGCAGGCGGCAGGCGGCAGGCGGCAGGCGGC
>NZ_JAEMUX010000183.1 GCF_016598475.1 Streptomyces adelaidensis | reverse complement strand
CTGCCCTTATCTTGAGCTTGCGCGGCTCGTAGGCTCCTGACCTTGTGTGATGCGTGGTGGACGGTGTTCTCGACGTGCTCGTCAGCAGGGTCCGATGACGGCGGAAGATTTCTTCTTCGGCGTGTCGCCGGGGCGGCGTGGGAGATCGGCGGTGCGTTGTTCCCCGAGAGCAAGGGCTAGGGCTTCGCGCAACTCCCGGTTTTCAGCTTCCAGTTGGCGGCTTCGCTCGGTGGCGGTCTCCAGGCGCCGAAGCAGGGAGGCGTCGGAGGCCCGTTGCCGTTCAGGAGTCGTGCGGGCTGCGGGGGTGGGACGGTGGCGGGCGCGAAGCCGCTCGACTTCAACTCGCAGGTCGGACTGGTTGTAGAGCCAGGATCTGGAGACGCCTGCTTCGCGGGCGAGGGTCTCGAAGCTGATCCTGGTGCCTGCAGCGTCCATTCGCCGCAGGGCGGCGACCGCGCGCCGACGGGTTGCCGTGGCCCGGCGTCGGGCGGCGGCGACGATCAGGTGGGAGTTGTCAGCCGGCATCCGCTGCCGCCTCGTTGTCCTGGACGTCGTCCATCTCGCCGATCATGCGGTCAAGGTTGTCGGCGACCTGCTGGTTCATCTCGGCGACGCGGGTGTGGCCGCAGCTCTTCGCATTGTCGATCAGTGTCAGGGTGCGGGTGTGCTGCTCGCGGAGCTCGGGCAGGAACTCGGGCCCGGTGATGAAGACGGGGCAGGTCAGGCAGGCGTTCGCGTGCGGGCAGGTCTTCTGCACGGGCAGTCCGCAGTAGCCGTTGGGCAGGGTCTGGGTGGCGATGCCGTAGCGGGTCTTGGCCCACTGGGCCTGATCGAGCGGCCCGCCGGGGTCGAGGGCGACGCGTTCGCCTTTGATGTTGACCTTCATCGCGGCTTCCCAGCGGCGGCGGACGGTCTGGTCGGTGATCCTCGCATAGTGGGCCGTCATCCTTGACGACTCGTGATCGAGGAGAACGCGTACGACTTCCTGAGGGACGTCGCGGTTGATCAGGCGGCAGGCAAAAGTGTGCCGCCATTGATGGGGCGTCAAACTGACTGGCTGGCCGCGTTCGTCGCGGATGTCGCAGGTCGCAAGCCATCGGCGGAGCATCTGCCGGTAGCTGCTGTCGGACATCCGCAGCTTTCCCGAGGCGTTCGCGTGCGGCCGGGGAAACAGGACGCCGGTGCCCTGGGGCCAGCGGTCAAGGACACGCTGCTGGTGGTCGTGGATGGCCTGCTCGAGTTCCTCGTCGATCGGAATGGCAGCTTCGCGCTTCATCTTGGTGTTGAAATATCGCAGGTAGGGGGCGTCTTGGCCGTCGTGGAGGAGGCAGTCGAAGTCCAGGCAGATGACGCTGGAGATCCGCAGGCCGCCGCGGATGAGGATGAGCGTGATCAGACGGCCGGACGGGTTGTCCCAGCGGTCCAGGTTCTCCTCGGCTTCGACCTGGGCCATGACGTGCTCGGCGAGCCGTCGGGAGGCCGTGGCCGTCGGCTCGGGCGGGATGTCGCCGGGGTAGAACGCGGCGGTGCCCGGCAGTGAGTCGTCCCAGCCGTTCTGCCGGATGGCCTGGAAGAAGAGATTCAGGTTGCTGATCCTGCCCTTCTTCAGGCCGTGCCCGCCGGGCTGGGAGGCGACGTGGGCGAGGTGACGCTCCAGCAGCCGGCGGTCGATGTCGGCAAGACGGGAGATGCCGACGTGGGTGAGGAAGCCGTCGAAGCAGACCAGCGCGTCCAGGCCGGTGTGGGCAGCGGTGATGCTCAGCCCTCCGGTGAGCCGCAGCCGCAGCCACCGCTTGGCCAGTTCCCGCAGCCACGGCTGACCGATGCGTTCGAAATGCAGCCGGACCCGCGGTCTGGGGACCGTGGCGGTGGCCGGGGTCGTGATGCCCGGCAGCCGTTCCAGTCTCCATACGTCGCGGTGGTACTCGCTCTCCCATCCGGCGCCGTCGCGCAGGACTTCCAGGGCGTCACGGACCTCGATCAGGAAGAGCACCGGCTCGCGAACCCGGCCCGAGGCCGCACTGTGCCGCCACTGCTCTTCCGTGAGGTCCATCAGCGACGCGACCCCAGCGGCCCGGGCGAGACGGACGGCTTGTGTGACGGTGCGCGGTGGTGTCGTGCGGCGGTGTGCATCGGCCCGGCACTGCAGTCCGTACTGAAACTCCAGCGTCAACTGGCGCGGCAGGCCGCGCAGGTCGATGTGAGGGCTGCCGACCAGGTCGCAGTCCTGGATGAAGCGGTCGGGGTCGCAACGGCCGGCGATGCGGTCCCACCGTTCGTGGTGACTGTGGCAGAAGAACTTGCCCGGGGCGTCGACGCCCAGAGTGCAGAACGTCAGCCGGCACTCGGCGACCGGGGAGGGCAGCACCGGGGCAGCCCACTGCTCCAGGTCGGGGCGGCCCGCCCGGGCCCACCGGTCGTAGTGTCTGGTGCACATCTTCTGGGCAGAGCACCCGTAGCGGCATCCAGGAATACGGCACGACGGCAGCGGCCGCCGTCCTCGCACTGGTGGGCCGGCCGCGGCCAGGAACTCGGCCATCTCCGGGCGGCCTTGATGCCGCCACCTGATCACGTGCCCGTTGCACAGACCTCGTTGAGCAGCCACCCGGTCGCAGTCGGCCACCGCGCAGGGCGGTGCGATGAACACCGGGTCGTCCGGCGCCGGGCGGTAGATCTCCGTGCGGAACTCAGTCCGGACCGTAGCCAGCAGGTTCTCCAGAAACCTGGCCCGCCCCGGGCTGAAGAGGGGAACGGGGGAGGTCACAGCTTCACCTCCCGTCCGGTGAACCAGCCCGCATCCTCAAGAGTCCGCCGGGCATCCTCGACGGTCAGGTGCCCATACGTATCGATCGTGGTGCTGATCGAGGCATGCCCGAGGAGCTCTTTGACGTTTTCCATGCCCGCGCCGCGACGCAGCAGCCAGGTCGCGTAGGTATGGCGGTACTGGTGGGGCTCGAACGAGATACCGGTGACCTTCCGCAGCCTCCTGACCAGGTCATAGACGGCCGGGTAGGCCCAAGGATGCCCGTGCGGTTCGGCGAAGAGATTCACGAAGACATAGTCGGAGTCCAGGGCGCCGTACTCACGGTGCAGATAGTCGGAGTACAACCTCATCAACTCCGCGCTCGCCGGGACGGCCCGGGTGCGGCCGGACTTTGCGCGGGCCCGGTTGTCGTTGGTCCGCGGCATCACGGTCACCTGCTTTTCGGCGATCGCGATGTCGTCGTGCCGCAGCCCCAGGGCCTCGCCGATGCGGACCCCGGTGTCCAGCAGCAGGGCGAACAGCAGCCGGTCGCGCAGATGCTCGCAGCCGTCCAGGATCTTCTGGGCCTGGGCGGCAGTCAGGACGTGAGGCCGTTTGCGGCCGGCCTTGAGCTTGATGGTCCTCGTCCGCTCAGGCTTGCCAGAGGCGATGTGCTGCAGGAACGGCTTGTAGGAGGTCGCCGCGGACCGATGCCGTCCGGCCGGGCGCATCGTCACGAACAGGCCCGCGACCTCGACCCCGCTGCGGGCGTGGAACTCGTAGAACGTACTCACCGCGGCGAGCTTGCGGTTCACGCTGGACGCCGTGCAGTGATGTTCGACCGTCGGCAGCACCGCCACCTTCCCGCTCCGGGCCGGCGGCGGCAGCCTCAGCCAGGCCACGAAGGCAGCGATCGCCTCCAGATCCACCGCTTTCCAGTCCAGATCGCGGCCCTCGAGGTAGCTCCACCAGTCCTTCAGGTCGTGGGCATACGCCTTGACGGTGTTCGGCGACCGCTCGATCGCCGACAGATACGACAGGAACGACTCCACCGGACCGACCGGCCGCAGATCATCCCCCAGCAGCGTCCACGACTCCGTCGTCGACCCGGGCATCAGCACCCGTTGCACGCGCATCGCGCCTCCAGCTCCTTCGTGATGGACGGCGGCAGATAACCGCATCCAGCACGGGAGTTGGGGGACTTTCAGAGTGCTTCACGCACATGAAGGACACGCAAGTTCGGGCTCAAGATAAC
>NZ_JAEMUX010000182.1 GCF_016598475.1 Streptomyces adelaidensis | reverse complement strand
ACCGGTCGGGACACCGGTCGGGACACCGGCCAGGACACGGGCCGAATCGCCGGGCTGCTGCTCGCCGCCGGCGGCGGCCGGCGCCTGGGCGGCCGCCCCAAGGCCCTGCTCCCCCACCACGGCCGCCCCTTGGTCGAACACGCGGTCGCGGCCCTCCGGGAGGGCGGCTGCTCCCGGATCCACGTGGTCCTGGGCGCCGAGGCGACGACCGTACGCGCACGGGCCGAACTGCCCGGCTGCGTACTGGTCGACAACCCGGAGTGGCCCGAGGGCATGGGTTCGTCGCTGCGGGCCGGCCTGGCGTCGCTCGCCGGTACGGGCGCCGAGGCCGCCCTGGTCTCGCTCGTGGACCAGCCGGGCATCGGCCCGGAGGCGGTGGCACGCGTGCTCGCCGCCTCCGGGCCGATGCCCGGCAGCACCCTGGTGGCGGCCGCCTACGACGGCGAACGGGGCCACCCCGTCCTCTTCGGCGCCGAGCACTGGACGGGCATCACGGCGACCGCCACCGGCGACCGTGGGGCGCGTGCCTATCTGAAGGCCCACGCGGACGCGATCACGCTCGTCGAGTGCGGGGACGTGGCGCGGCCGTACGACATCGACACGGAGGCCGATCTGGTCCACCTGGAATGAGCCGGCCCGACCGGACCACCTTGCGTGAGCGCGGTGGCACCGAGCGCCACCTTGCCTCGATCCGAAGAATCTCGACATCAACCAAACATTGAACTTCCACCATGAGGAAACTACTATCCACTGTTCAGAAGCGCCCCCTCGATCCGAAGGCGCTCACAGCCCTACCCGGGTCGACTGACACCCGGTGCCACGCCCGCTGAAGGAAGTGACAGCTCATGTCCGCACCAGCGCCGTCCCCGCTGGCCATCGTCGACGCCGAGCCCCTGCCCCGCCAGGACGAGGTCCTCACCGACGCCGCCCTCGCCTTCGTGGCCGAGTTGCACCGGCGGTTCACGCCCCGGCGCGGGGAGCTGCTGGCCCGCCGTGCGGAGCGCCGCGCCGAGATCGCCCGCACCTCCACGCTCGACTTCCTCCCGGAGACCGCCGCGATCCGCGCCGACGACTCCTGGCGGGTGGCCCCCTCCCCCGCGGCCCTGGACGACCGCCGGGTCGAGATCACCGGCCCCACCGACCGCAAGATGACGATCAACGCCCTCAACTCCGGTGCGCGGATCTGGCTCGCCGACTTCGAGGACGCCTCCGCGCCCACCTGGGAGAACGTGGTGACCGGCCAGGTGAACATGGCCGACGCGTACACCCGGAACATCGACTTCACCGACGAGCGCACCGGCAAGTCGTACGCCCTGCGCCCGGACGAGGAGCTGGCGACGGTCGTCATGCGCCCGCGCGGCTGGCACCTCGACGAGCGCCACCTCGTCGACGCCGACGGCACCCCGGTGCCCGGCGCGCTCGTCGACTTCGGCCTGTACTTCTTCCACAACGCGCAGCGGCTCCTCGACCTCGGCAAGGGCCCGTACTTCTACCTCCCGAAGACCGAGTCGCACCTCGAAGCCCGCCTGTGGAACGACGTGTTCGTCTTCGCGCAGGACTACGTCGGCATCCCGCAGGGCACCGTCCGCGCGACCGTCCTGATCGAGACGATCACGGCCGCGTACGAGATGGAGGAGATCCTCTACGAACTCCGCGACCACGCCTCGGGGTTGAACGCGGGCCGCTGGGACTACCTCTTCTCCATCGTCAAGAACTTCCGTGACGGCGGGGAGAAGTTCGTGCTCCCGGACCGCAACGCGGTGACGATGACGGCCCCGTTCATGCGCGCGTACACCGAACTCCTCGTCCGCACCTGCCACAAGCGCGGCGCGCACGCGATCGGCGGCATGGCGGCGTTCATCCCGTCGCGGCGTGACGAGGAGGTCAACAAGGTCGCCTTCGAGAAGGTCAAGGCCGACAAGGACCGTGAGGCGAACGACGGCTTCGACGGTTCCTGGGTCGCCCACCCCGACCTGGTCCCGATCGCGATGGCCTCCTTCGACGCCGTCCTCGGCGACCGGCCGAACCAGAAGGACCGCCTCCGCGAGGACGTCGACGTCAAGGCCGCCGACCTGATCGCCGTCGACTCGCTCGACGCCAGGCCGACGTACGCCGGTCTCGTCAACGCCGTCCAGGTCGGCATCCGTTACATCGAGGCCTGGCTGCGCGGCCTCGGCGCCGTCGCCATCTTCAACCTCATGGAGGACGCGGCCACCGCCGAGATCTCCCGCTCGCAGATCTGGCAGTGGATCAACGCGGGCGTCGAGTTCGAGCACGCGGGGAACACGGTGAAGGCCACCCCCGAACTCGCCCGCGAGATCGCCGCCGGGGAACTGGCCGCGGTCCGCGCCGAGATCGGCGAGGAGGCCTTCGCGGCCGGTCACTGGCAGCAGGCCCACGACCTGCTGCTGACCGTCGCGCTGGACGACGACTACGCGGACTTCCTCACCCTGCCGGCATACGAGCAGCTCAAGGGCTGAGTCACGCCTCGGTCGGCTTGTCCGAGTGGCCCAGGGACTTTCCCGGGGCCACTCGGTCGCGTACGAGACGCTTGACGGCCGTGGGCTCGGGGAAGCCCTGCTCCCGGCGGTCCCAGACGACTTCGTCGTTGACGCGTACGACGAAGACGCCGCCCTTGCCGGGCTTGAGGGACAGCTCCGTCAGCTCGGTCTCGAAGGTGGTCAGGAGTTCCTGGGCCAGCCAGGCGGCGCGGGGCAGCCAGCGGCACTGGGTGCAGTACTCGATCTCGACCCGTCACGGGTCCCCTTGCGTGTCCGTCATCCCAGGTGTACCGACCAATCCTGTTCCGCCGCCGGTTTGCCGTGCAGGTCGGGGACCCGCTTGAGCCAGTCCGGACGGCCGCGCTGTGTCCTCGCCGCGCGGAGTGCCTCCTCGGCGGCGAGTTCCTCCCGGGTGGGGAAGTCGGTGGGGAGCCAGGCCGCGGAGGCCCGTACGCGTGCCGAGAGGTAGCGGACGTAGGCGTCGCGGACCTCGTCGGGCGACGTGAAGCCGTCCTCGGTGGTCAGCCAGGCGTCCGGGACCTCCGCCGCGATCCGCCGCAGCAGTTCCTCCGTCACCTTCGGCGCCAGCTCGACGTCGGCCGCCCGGACGTCGGGCGTGCAGTGGCCGAGGGCGTGGTGGCGGAAGTCGTACGCCTTGGTGGGGTCCGAGGCGTCCCAGCGGTGGTGGAAGACGAGGGCCGCGCCGTGGTCGATGAGCCAGAGGCGCGGGGGTGCGATGCCGAGCGTGGGCCAGATCATGAGGTTCGAGCTGTGGACGGTCCGGTCGACGTTGACGGTCAGCGCGTCCAGCCAGATGATCCTGCCCGCCTCCAGCGGGGCGACCCGGCACGCCTTCGCGACCTCCGGCGTGAAGTCCTTCGCGCCCGGCAGGTAGTCCATCCCGAGGTTGACTCCCGCGCTCGCGCCGTGCAGTTCCCGCACCTCCTGGTGCGGCTCGTGCTCCGCGATCGCCGGGTCGAAGTGCGCGAGCACCAGCTCCGGGAACCGCAGACCCAGCGCACGCGCCAGCTCACCCACGATCACCTCGGCGACCAGCGCCTTGCGCCCCTGCGCGGAGCCGGTGAACTTCACGACGTAGGTGCCCAGGTCGTCGGCCTCGACGACACCGGGGACGGAGCCGCCCACCCTCAGGGGCTCAACATAGCGAGTTACAGTGACCTCTCTCAACATATTCCAAGGCCTTGCAGTCCATTCACCTTACATTCCACGGCCCGCTCCAACTCCTTGCAATCCGGGGAAACCTCCCCGCTCAGCCCTGGGGAGAATCTGGGGAGTTTCGACCGGCATGCTCATCTCCCCGCCTCCCCAGCAGTCCGTCAATGGCGCTGCGCCCCTTGCTTCCGGCCTCCGGCATGAAGTGAGCATAGTAACCAAGCGTGATAGCCGGAGAGGAGTGCCCGAGCCATCGCGCCAACGTCACGACGGACTCCGCCCCTTCGCTCCACCCCCGTTACAGGGGCTTCATCACTACTACGAGCCGGTCCGCCGGCACGTCCCGCGTCGGTACTCGACCCCTTGCAGTGACTGCCGCTTGGGGCACTCCCTCTCGCCCGCCGCTCGGCGGGCAGTATCGGGACCTGCCTTCTCCTGTTCCATGCGGAAGCCGCAGACCGGACTCACGTCGCCTACATGCCGGACACCACCTGGCCAATAAGCGGGCACCCGCCAGGCTCATCCCGGAGTTCTGGTCACACCCCGGTTTCGA
>NZ_JAEMUX010000181.1 GCF_016598475.1 Streptomyces adelaidensis | reverse complement strand
CTGGGTGCCCGCCGCCAGTCCGAGGCGGTTCGCGAGCGCGCTGGCGTCGCCCACCAGGGCCCGCACACCCCACTCCCAGCGCTCGCAGAAGTCCTCGAAGTCGACCGAGAGGCCGTGGTGCCCAACCTCCATCCCGGTCATCGCCAGCTCCGAAAAGCCCTTGCCCAGCACCGAACCGGTGGCGCCGCCCAGATCACCGAGCCCGTCGATCGTCGCGCCCACGCCCTGCGTGAACTTCGCGACAGACGCCCTGTCGAACTGCAGATCAGCCCCGTCAACGCCCATGGCCGCGCCCCTCCTCGGCCTCGCCGGAGTCGACGGCGACGCCGTGCGCAACGACGCCCACGACCGGCGGGAAGAACATCGACCCGTCCTCGGTGGCGATGTCGACGGCCAGGCCGGCCAGCTCGTCCATAGACGGCACGACCTCGTCGACGATGCGCGCGCCCAGCAGGGCCGCGTAGTCCATGGCTTGATCACCGGATCCGTGCAGCAGAGCGAACCGCGCCAGTGCGGCCTCGTCGGTGAACCCGCAGATCCACCGCACTCCGCCCGACCACGCCGACCACAGACCCCCACCGGCCACAGGCACCAGCAGGACCGAGCGCCGCATCTCACCGACCAGCGCCCGAGGATCACCGACTCCCCTTCTCCGCTCGGCAATTCGCTCGGCGAGCGCTGTACTTGTCCGCTCCACGGGCCCTCCCTGGCGTAGGCGACTGATGGCACCGTAGATCAAGACGCGCGGCATGACAGGGACGGTTCTCGTGAAGGTCGATGTCACCGAAGCCCGTCTCGCCTATGTCGCCGTCACCCGCACCGACTCGACATCGGCGGCCTGGGCTGGATCAACCAGCACCCGACGGCAACTCCGGCGGAACATATCTGCGTCATAGCCGGGCAGGTAGCGGCTAGGGTTGAGGTGCCACCAGGCAGGCATCCGTGGAGGAACCCCCTGGTGGATGGCTTGTAGAGGTCCGACAGTGAACTCCGCTCGTTTCTCCGACCTGTCGACAGCATCGCTGGCAGCCTAGCGGCGGTCTTGCTGGTGGGCCGGTGACAGGCCCACCGGTGGACAGCCGGTGGACAGACGCCTTTGGACGGTGCAGCACGATGCAGCACGGGTCAACCTGTTGCGCCTGCTCTGATCAGGAAGGGCGTCACTGCATGACACGACGAGGCACCACGCAACATGATCCCTCACGGTCTCGTAATGCGTAGGTCTCGGGTTCGAATCCCGAAGGCGGCTCTATGGTGAACCCCAGGTCGGGCCTTTGACCTGGGGTTTCTTGTTTCGGGTGACCTTGGAATTCGGGCCAATCGGGCACGTGCGGTCCGTGTATCGCAATGCGTAGGTCTGGAGTTGACGGCCAGTGGCGGTTGCGGATCGAGAGGCTGTGACCTCGGCATATGTTCACGGCTGTCGATCTCCCCGGCCCGTCCGATTCGAGCTGGTGGCCATTTGGTGGCCGGGCGTGCAGAGGTCGTGCAGATGGCTCCTCGGTCAGCCTCGTGGATTTCGCATGAGAGTTGTGCCTTCCGGACAATCGCGCGGTCGGCCGGGTTTTCCTGGTGCGTAGGCGACGACGCGCTGCTTCACTACTGGCCGTCCCATCGTCGAGATCACCCCCGTCACGGATCTCGGCAGCGACTGTTGCCGAGATCCGCCGGAGGCAGATGAGTGGGCCCTCTCGAGAGGTGGATGACCGAGTTCCGCATCGTCCACGCCCTGGCTCGGTCGGCTTTTCAAGCGTCGGCAGGAGGTGCACGGGTACGTACTGCTGGTCCGATCGCTCATACCAACCCGCCGGACAAGGGGCAGCGGGCTACTCGTCCTCGGGCAGGGGCGCTCCCGCCGCCCGCAACTGCTCACGGACGCCCCAGCCGTAAGCATGAGCCAGGTCCTCGCCCGCATAGTTCAGGACCTGGTCGCCGTCGTAGTCGCCCTCGCAGGCGGCGAGTGCGTCAAGCAGGCCCAGAGCGATCTCTCGGGCGGCACCGGTGAACCCGAGGCCCAGGCGGCGGGTGATGTCCTGCTTGTACGGCTCGAGGGCTTCTTCCACCAGGCTGCCCGCTGCTTCGTACACGTCGACGTATCCGAATCCCGGCTGGTGCCCGGTACGCAGGTCCTCGATCTCCAGTTCCCGCAGGGCGTCTTCGACCATGACCGCGGTCTCCTGCCGCAGTCCTTCGGTGTCCGCCCGCTGCGCACGGCCGTGCCGCGCCGAGCCCGGGCCGTCGAGGAGGGCGACCGCCAGCCGCCCCACGTCCGCCCGCAGCCCGGGCCGCTCGGCGAGCAGGGCCTCGAGTACCTGCCCCTTCTCGGCCGCGGTCAACTGACCGTACGCGTCCTGCGGATCGACCGTGTCCGCGTCCCGCGCGGCAGCCGGCGCCCAGGGGAGACCGCAGGCGATGGCATTGAGAGCGAGTGCCACCGCGTGCGGGCAGAGCGTGGCAGCCCTGGCATCCGTGCAGTGGCATTCGCCGGTCAGACGGCGGTCGACCACGCCCACCCAGACGTCGTACGTTCCACTGTCCGTGGTCACCGAGCCGCTCGCGCCGCCGTCGGCGGCCACGGTGTCCGAGACCGTGTCCGCGGCCCGCAGCCGCTGGCCGGCGCTAAAGGACTCGCTGGTCGTGGACGTCTTCACGGTTGTCTCGTTCACTACTGCTGCCATGTCCGTTATCCAACAGCCCCGCTACCGCACGGCGCTACCGAGCCCGGTGCTGCAGGGGGCAAGACGGTGCGGGGCGTACGGCCGACCAGGACGGGAGCCTGGGTGGGGGTCTGACAGAGGACCTCGGGGTGACCCGTTTCAGCTCCGTGCTCACCGATCAGCTGGGCGATATGCTGGCCCAACTCCTCGCCGACGTACTCCGGACTCGTCCGGATGTGCGGCCCCACCACTGTCGGCGCTCCCCGAGCACCTCGCGGTCCGGCTCGCCCGATCCCGACCGTGTCCAGGCCGCCGAAGAGTGCCTGAGCCGCCCCGAGGCGCAGGTGCTCGAAGCTGCCTGGGCCTGTGCCGCAGAGATCGTGGACCCTCACGTTCCCAAGCGGGAGGCGTCGTCCATGGCCGCGGGAGGAGAGCGAGCCGGTGCTGCTCGCGCGCTTCGAGGACGTCCGCGCAATGCTCGGACCCACGGTGGGCAAAGCAGCTGCCGATGCGCCATGCTTGAGGAGGGGTTGGTTCTGCCCTTCACGACGCGGGTATTCGGCCTCGACGTGCGCGTGGGGAAGATCATTTTGCGTGCGGGCGGTGGTGTGCTCGTCCTGTGTCGACATGGCAGGCATGAGAAGGCGATCGGGATCCTCGACCTGCCCCTTCCGGAACACCGCCCGGAGGGATCCGAATGGCTGAGCAGCGGAGTCCGGCAGGGAAGGCCGCAATGGCCACCGCGTCGTCGCAGGTCGTGGTCCGCGCGCCGGAGCCGCCCGGGAACGCCCAGACCTCGCAGGCCGCGGAGCCGGACAGGAGACGCGGCAGCTCGGTGCGGCGATAGCGGCAGGGGGGCGGGCGCCGGACGGGCGGCGCTCCGACGGCGGGCAAGTCGAATGGGGCGGGGCGCACCAACTGGCGTCGAGGGGAGGCGCCGTTGAGCTGACGCGGGTTCGCAGTCGGTGGAGCCTGGGTCGGTGTGCGCTTCCACCGCCTTGACCAGATGGTCCCAGGGCATGCTGTCGAAGAACTTCGAGCGTGCCTTCATCGCCTGGATGGACCTCCTGCGGCCGACCTGCCCACTGGCCTCCTGTGGTCCCCGGGCGCCGACGTGGAGGGAGCGAGGACGATCTTCGCTGGCCTGCGCGGTGCTACAGCCCTCCGGTTGTCTGCGCTTTGCATGCATTGATGCTATACTGCAATCATGACTGCTCTGACGATTCGGGACGTCCCGGATGACCAGATCCAGACCTTGAAGGTTCGTGCTGCCCAGGCCGGCAAGTCCCTCCAGGCTTACTTCCTCGATCTCATCGCGCGAGAGGCGTCCAAGCCCACCATGGCGGAAATGGTGGCGCGCTTGAACCGGGAGACTACGGCCAGCGTCAGCACGGAGGACGTGCTGGCCGCGATCGACGAGGCCAGGACCGGGAGGTGAGCGAGACGGTCGTCATGGACTGCTCCGCCCTTGTGCACTTCCTCACCAACCACGACCCGCTCGGCCTTGTCGTCCGCACCCGGGTGGGTGCCGCCGATGCCGTCGCCGTGCCCACGCTCATCGACTACGAGATCCAGTCCGCACTCCTCGGCATGAGGAGAGGGGGCAAGCTCACGGCACGGGAAGTAGCCAAGGCTGTCGATGCCTACCGGCAGCTCCAACTCGTCCGACACGAGACGCTCTTCCTCTGGGATCGCGTTCAGGCTCTCCACGGAAACCTGAGCGCCTACGATGCCCAGTACGTCGCCCTGGCCGAGGCTCTCGCCGCAACGCTGATCACCAGTGATGCGAGGATCGAACGGAGCGGTGCCGCGAAATGCGGCATCGAGGTCTTCGGCTCGAACTGACGGCGGCGCGGCCGTGGGGCCGCTGACTC
>NZ_JAEMUX010000180.1 GCF_016598475.1 Streptomyces adelaidensis | reverse complement strand
GTCTAGAAGGCGCGCTTTCGACACGTACAACGAGCACCGGGCGTCAGGGTCGCCTCGGTCGCAAGGGTGCGGCAGCTCGTCGTGGTCTTGAGATCAGTAAACAGACGTATGAGTGGGGCGAGTGTGGGCTGTCCGTATACCGGATGGCTTGAGGCAACATATCAGCAGGTCAGATGCAGTGGTGTCCACCTGCTGGGCACCTGCCCCTGTGGTCAAGGCCACGATGCGTGGCCGTCGGGTTTGCCTGCCCGGGGCCGGACGCGGCGGAGTTTTGGGCCGTAATAGGGTCGCGACATGCTTGTTGCCCTGACGGTGACGACCGCCGTCGCCGCACTTCTGCTCGCCGCCTGGTGCGGCTGGGCCGCCTACCGCGATCAGCCGACCAAGGACTGGCACTTCATCGGCATGGCCGTGGTGTCGGTGCTGGCCCTCGTCCAGCTGGTCGTGGGGATCGTGCGGCTGGCGCGCGGGGAGAAGCCGGAGCAGGGGACCACGATCTTCGTGTCGTACCTCCTCGGGGCGTTCGCCTGCGTCCCGGTGACCGGGTTCATGTCGCTGGCGGAGCGCACCCGCTGGGGCAGCGTGACCGTCGCGGCCGGCGGCGTGGTCCTCGCCGTACTGCAGGTGCGGCTCTACGACATCTGGGGAGGCTGAGGTGACGGTCGCTCCGCGGGAGAAGCCGCAGACCGGGCGGGCACGGCTCATCAGCGGGCCGGGGATGCTCCTGGTCTGGCTCTACAGCGTGATGGTCGTCGGCGCGGTGTCGCGGTCCGCCGTCCAGATCGCGAGCGAGTTCGAACACGCACCGCTCGCCTACTCGCTCTCGGCGCTCGCGGGGGTGGTGTACGGCTTCATCACGTACTCGCTGGTGCGGGGCGGGGAGTTCGCCCGGAAGGCGGCACGCGTCTGCTGCGCGGTCGAACTGGCCGGCGTACTGATCGTCGGAACCTGGACATTGATCGAACCGTCGGCGTTCCCCGACAAGACCGTGTGGTCGGACTACGGAATCGGATACCTCTTCATCCCCGTGATCCTCCCGATCACCGCGATGTACTGGCTACGGAAGAGCGCGACCGCGCCCCGATAGGGGCGCGGGAACTGCGCGACGAGCCGAAACGGTCCCGCAGCCGCCCGACGACCCCGGGCGGCACCCCCTCAGGCGCCCTTACGCCGTCGCCACGTACGCACCGGCAGGCTTCTCCAGCACCACCATCGGCACCCCGTCCGACCCCTGACTCGTCCCCACCGCCTCGTACCCCACCCGGCGATACAGCCGAAGGCTGCTTTCGCTGCGGTGGCCGGCACTGAGGCGGAACCTGGTGGCGCCGCGCTCCTCCGCGAGGGTCGACTCGGCCGCGCGGAGCAGCCTCGCGCCGATGCCGTGGCCCTGGAGGCGCGGGTGGACGCAGAGCTTGCCGATGGAGGCGGTGCCGTCGTCGTGGAGGGCGCCGCGCACGGAACCGACCACTTCGTCACCCAGCCGGGCCACGAACACACAGTCCGAGGCGACCTCGTCCCGGACGGAGTCGAGGCTCTGCACGAGCGGATCGATGCGGTAGTTGCCGTACAGTGCCGCCTCGCTCTGGAAGCACAGGTACTGCAGCCTGAAGATCTGCTCGGCGTCCTGTCCGGTCGCCACCGAGATGGTCACGCTCATGCCCATGTGTGCACGCCTCCCGCTCACCTGCTCACCTGATGTCCTTCACTCCTATCCCCGCGGTTCGCGCGCCGCAACCTCCGCGGTCATCAATCGCCGCAGACATCCCAGGCATCTGGAACGTTCCGGACCGAGGCTGCCCTGTGACATACCCAACTCGCCCGCGATCTCGCGATACGTGAGGTCCTGCGGGGCCAGCAGCGCTGCGAGCAGCCGGGGGCAACGGCCCGGGAGCCGGCGTACGGCCGCGTACAGCGCGCGGCGGCGGGCGGCCGCGAGGGCCTGCTGCTCGGGGCCGGGCGCGTGCTCGTCGGCGGGCTCGACGCCGTACGGCCGTTCGAGGCGGGCGGTGCGGCGGCTGAGGCGGGCCTCGAAGCGGACGGCGCTGCGCAGCCAGCTCTCGGGGTCGACGGGCGGCCCGTCCGCGTCGAGCCGTTCCAGCAGGCGCAGCCAGACCGCCTGTTCCAGGTCCCCCGCCTCCGTGCCGGCCGCGGAGGCCTCGGCCGACACCTCCGCGACCAGCTGGGACCGGAGGGTGGCGAGCATGTCGTGTGTCATATGCCCCGGGACGCCGCCGCCCCGGCACAGGGTTGCCGGGGCGGACGGGAGTCACCCCAATCGGGGCAGAGGGCTCAGCTGTTGACGAAGTCCGCGTGGGCCAGCAGGCCCGTGTCCGCGTTGTCGGTGAAGATGCCGTCGATGCCGGTCTCGAAGTACACCTTGAACGCGCCGAAGGCGTCGCCGTAGGCGTTGGCGTCCGTGCCCTTGCGGAAGTCGGCGGGCAGGAAGGTGTTCTCGTTGCGCATGGTGTAGGGGTGCAGGATCAGGCCCTCGGCGTGTGCGTCGGCGACGAGGGTGGTCGGCGTGGTGAGCCTGCCGCCCGAGTCGCGCGGGATGACCAGGTCGAGCGTGGGGCCGATGCCGTTGGCGTACGAGGCGATCCAGGCCAGGCCCTCCGGCTTGACCAGGTCGGCGACGGTGCGCGGGTCGCCGGCCTCGACGAAGTCCCAGGGGCGGGTGGCGGCACCGGACAGCAGGACGACGAGAGGGCTGTCCACCAGGCGGTTCAGACGCTGGATGCTGCTCGGCTCGAACGACTGCAGGAAGACGGGCGAGTTCTTCTTGTGGCGGCCGTACTTGCGCAGCAGCTTGGCGAGCGGCTCCTCCAGGCCGAGGCCGAGCTTGCGGAAGTAGGTGGGGTGCTTGGTCTCGACATGCAGCCAGATGTGCCGGCCCCGCTTCCGGCCCTCCTTGTCGGCCCAGCGCAGCACCTCCTCGAAGGAGGGGATCTCCCAGCGGCCGTCGTAGAGCGTGTTCTCCTGCCGGTTGCCCGGGATGCGCTCCTTGGCGCGCAGGGTCTTCAGCTCGGCGAGGGTGAAGTCCTCGGTGAACCAGCCGGTGTAGGAGACGCCGTCGACGACCTTCGTGGTCTTCCGGCCGGCGAACTCGGGGTGCGCGGCGACGTCGGTCGTGCCGGTGATGTCGTTCTCGTGACGGCAGACGAGATGACCGTCCTTGGTGGGCACGAGATCCTGCTCGATGACATGCGCGCCCAGGTCGAGGGCCAGTTGGTACGAGCCGAGCGTGTGCTCGGGGCGGTAGCCGCTGGCGCCGCGGTGCGCGATGATCGTCGGCACCGGCAGGCTGCGGTAGCCGCCGCCCGACATGCCGGCCGACGCGCCGCCCGTCTTCGCGTCGTCGGCTCTCGCCGTGGCCGGCAGTCCGAGGACCGCTCCGCCCGCGCCGAGCACCGCGGCCCCGAGCAGCGCCCGCCGGCCCGCTGTGTGCCCCTGCTCGTTCGACTTCCGCGAGTCCTGTGACTGCCGCGACTCCTGCGTTCCCATGACGGCTCCTCCCACCGACGCCCTGCACCTGTACCTGTCAAAGCGGGACGATCGTAGGTGTCCTGAGGCGACCGGTGGGAGACCTGGGACAGAACACGCGGAAGACGCCTTGTGTCGCACTGATGGCGGAAGTTGACGGAGTGTCGGTTCGGCGACGCGATGTCCGTCACATGTTACGGGCCGGTGACAACCCGCCATCACTGAGTCACCGCAGGTAAAGGCGGGTCAATTGTTCGTATCCACTCGGTGAACCCGATGTGCGTCACGCCGTGAGCCGGGAGTATCGTCCTCACCTGCACAGACTTATACCGGAACGCTTGACATGGGAGGGCCCGTTGTCCCGCTTCGCGCTCATCAAGGCAGTGCTCGGACCGATCATGCGCCTGATGTTCCGCCCACGGGTGGAGGGTGCGGAGCACATCCCTGGGGACGGTCCGGTGATCCTCGCCGGCAACCATCTGACCTTCATCGACTCGATGATCCTGCCGCTGGCGAGCAACCGGCAGGTCTTCTTCATCGGCAAGGACGAGTACGTCACCGGCAAGGGCGTCAAGGGCCGGCTGATGGCCTGGTTCTTCACCGGCGTCGGCATGATCCCCGTCGACCGTGACGGTGGACGCGGCGGGGTGGCCGCGCTGATGACCGGACGGCGGGTGCTGGACGAGGGCAAGGTCTTCGGCATCTACCCGGAGGGGACGCGTTCGCCCGACGGGCGGCTGTACCGGGGCCGTACGGGTATCGCCCGGCTGACGCTGATGACCGGGGCGCCGGTGGTGCCGTTCGCGATGATCGGGACGGACAAGATTCAGCCGGGAGGGTCGGGGTTGCCCCGGCCGCACCGGGTGACGGTGCGGTTCGGTGAGGCGATGGAATTCTCCCGGTACGAGGGGATGGACCGGGATCGGTATGTGCTGCGGGCGGTGACCGATTCTGTGATGGCTGAGGTCATGCGGCTTTCGGGGCAGGAGTATGTGGACATGTACGCGTCCAAGGCCAAAGAAGCGGCTTAGCTCCGCTGGTTTTGCGGGGCTTCGGTTGTTTGTCGGGTGGCGGTCGGTGGGGGCTTGTCGCGCAGTTCCTCGCGC
>NZ_JAEMUX010000018.1 GCF_016598475.1 Streptomyces adelaidensis | reverse complement strand
ACGTATTCGACGACGGAAGATCACGACTGTGCCGAACCGCACTTCCTCTCTGACTCCCGCGCGCCCGGCAGCCGCCGGTCCGCGCCCCGCTCGTGGCGGTCTCCTCAGCGGGCCCGCGCCCATCCTCGTCTCGGCCGTGGTGTGGGGGACGACCGGGACCGCCAGTTCGCTGGCACCGGTCGGCGCGCCGGCGGCGGCCATCGGCTGCGCCGGGCTCGCGCTCGGCGGCATCCTGCTGTTCCTCACTTCTCGCGGCGCGCGCTCGTTGCCCGCCGCCTGCACCCGTGCGGAGCGGTGGCTGCTCGCTCTCGGTGCGCTGGCGGTGGCCGGGTATCCGGTCGTGTTCTATCCGGCGGTGGCCCGGACCGGCGTGGCGGTGGCCACCGTGATCGCGTTGGGCAGCGCGCCGGTGTTCGCCGGACTGCTGGCCTGGATCACCGGACGGGTCCGGCCGACAGCACGCTGGACCGGCGCCACCCTGGCTACCGTGCTGGGCTGCACCCTCCTGGTGCTGGGTCCCGAGCTCGCCGGAGCCGCCTCGCCGATGGATCTGACGGGCGTCGTCCTCGCGGTGTGCGGGGGCCTGTCGTACGCCGTCTACGCCCTGATCGGCGGCAGGTTCATCGCGCGCGGCCACTCGTCCGACGCGGTGATGGGCGTGCTGTTCGGCGCGGCCGGGCTGCTCGTCCTGCCGCTGTTCCTGTTCGTCGACATGGAGTGGCTCGCCACCACGCGCGGCGCGGCGGTGGCGGTGTAACTCGCCCTGTTCACCCTCTGCCTGGCCTACCGGCTCTACGGGCGGGGGCTGCGGCGTACGCCGGTGTCGGTGGCCACGGCGCTGACCATGGGCGAGCCCGCCGTGGCGGCGGTCCTGGGGGTCGCCGTCCTCGGTGAACGCCTGCCGGCCGCTTCCTGGTGCGGGCTCGCCGTCCTCGCTCTGGGCCTGGTCCTCCTGACCGTCGGACCGACTGCCTGAGGAGGCTCGGCAGCGGCAGGCGGGGCGACTCAGACCGCTCCGGGCGTCACCAGTCCCGACTCGTACGCCACGATCACCAGCTGGGCCCGGTCCCGTGCGCCCAGTTTGCCCATGATGCGGCTGACGTGGGTCTTGGCGGTCAGCGGGCTGAGGCCCAGGGTGTCGGCGATCTCGGTGTTGTTGAGGCCGCGCGCGACGAGGCCGAGGACTTCCTTCTCGCGGTCGGAGAGGCCGTCGGGGCCTCCCGTCAGCGGCACGGGTGGCGTTGACGGGCCGCGCAGCAGGCGGGCGATGAGGCGGGCCGTGGGGCCCGGGGAGAGGAGCGCGTCGCCGGCGGCCACCGTGCGGATGGCGTCCAGGAGTTCCGCCGGCCGCATGTCCTTGACGAGGAAGCCGGAGGCACCGGCGCGCAGGGCCTCCACGACGTACTCGTCGGTGTCGTACGTGGTGAGCACCAGGACCCGTACGCCCGCGAGGTCGTCGTCCGCCGCGATGAGGCGGGTGGCCTCGATGCCGTCCAGGTCGGGCATGCGCAGGTCCATGATGACGAGGTCGGCCCGCGCGGTGCGTGCCAGCTCCACCGCCTCCCGGCCCGTCCCCGCCTGCCCGACCACCTCCATGTCCGGCGCCGACTCCACGAGCATGGCGAAGGCGGCGCGGACGAGCGTCTGGTCGTCGGCGAGGAGTACGCGGATGGTGCGGTCGGTCATCGGGCCGCCCTCCGCACGCGCTCGTCGTCGTCGCCGTCGCCGTCGCCCACACCCACACCGGCACCGGCACCGGCACCGGCACCGGCACCGGCATCAGCCATGTGTCGCTCGCCGACCCCGCCCAGTGGCAGCACCGCCCCCACGTCGAAACCGCCCCCCTCGCGTGGCCCGGCGTCCAGCGTGCCGCCGACGCTGCGGGCCCGCTCCCGCATACCGAGAATCCCGAAGCCGGAACCGGAACCCGCGCCAGAACCAGAGCCCGCCCCGTCATCCGTCACCCGCACCCGAAGCACCCCTCCCCCGCCCCGCAGCTCCACCCGTATCCCCACGCCCGCTCCCCCATGCCGTACGGAGTTGGTCAGTGCCTCCTGCACGATGCGGTAGGCGGCGGCACCCACGCCGGAGGGTACGCCGTCGGCGGTGACCGTGACCTCGACGCTGGCCCCCGCCGTGCGGGCCGCGTCGACGAGGTCGGAGAGGCCGTCGAGGCCCGGCAGCGGGCCACGCGCACCGCCGCCGTACTCGGACTCGCGCAACACCTCCAGCGTGCCGCGGAGTTCGCCGCGGGCGCTGCGGCAGGTCTCGGCGATGTCGTCGAGGGCCTCGGCGACGGCGGCGCGGTCGAGGCGGCCGGGGTCGGCGGCGAGGACGTGCGCGGCGACGGAGGTCTGCACGCCGATGAGCGTGATGCTGTGGGCGAGCAGGTCGTGCAGGTCACGGGCGATGCGCAGCCGCTCCTCCGCGACCCGCCGCCGCGCCTCCTCCTCGCGGGTGCGTTCGGCGCGCTCGGCCCGTTGGACGACGGAGTCGACGTACTGGCGGTGGATACGGACATATCCGCCGAAGACGAGGACGGAGACGATCCAGCCGGAGATCCGCAGGAACTCCGGGATCTGGTGGGGTGTGAACAGCGCGTTGACGGTCAGGGTGACGCCGACGACGGCGGCGCCGGTGAGCAGCGTGCGGCGGGCCGTGCCGCTCACCGCGACCGTGTAGAGCGCCAGCATGGCCGGGGCGACGGCGGCCGGGTGGTTGTAGTCGGAGGCGTGGTACGGGGCGACGAGGGCCACCAGCGCCCAGAGCGCGAGCAGCGGGTGGCGTCGGCGCCAGACCAGCGGCAGATGGACGGCGAGCAGCAGGGCGAAGCCCGGCGGGCCCGGGACGCGCCCGTCGCCGGTGATGACGGCGGCGGTCGCGCAGTCGAAGACGGCCAGGGCGACCGCGAGATACGCGTCGAACCGCAGGGGGTGAACCCGGGCGGCCGTACGCAGCCGTTCGACGAACCCCGGCCGCATTGTGCCCTTGGCGCCGACCGTCTCGGCACTCGTACTCGTGTTCCCCGTCACGGGCTCATCCTCCGTCAGGAGGGTGCCCCTCCGGGAGGGAGGGGCGCCCCGGTGGTGATTCCGGTTGTCAGCCGACGGCCACGCGTTCCCGGTCGGGCGTCTCGCCCGGCGGCGGACCGACGGGCTCCGCCGGCTCCCGCGACAGCGCTCCCGGCCACCACACCTTCCGCCGCAGCGCGACGCTCGCGCTGGTCACGAGGTACGTACGGACGAGGAAGGTGTCGAGGAGGACGCCGACCGCGATGACGAAGCCGAGCTCGACGAGTTGGACGAGCCCCATGTTCAGCAGCACGGCGAAGGTCGCGGCCAGCACGAGCCCGGCGGAGGCGATGACCCCGCCTGTCGTCCGCAGCGCGGTGAGCGCGGCGGCGGCCGGTTCCGCGCCGGCGAGGGACTCCTCGCGCATCCGGTGCATGAGGAAGATCCCGTAGTCGACACCGAGGGCGACGAGGAAGACGAAGGACAGCAGGCCGAGGCCCGGATCGGTCCCCTCGAACCCCAACACCGGCCCGAAGACCAGTCCGCCGATGCCGAGCGACGCCCCCCACACCGCGACCACGGCCAGGACGAGCAGCAGCGGGGCGACCAGGCTCCGGAGCAGGACGACCAGGATGAGCAGCACGGACACCAGCACGATCGGTACGACGACGAGCCGGTCCCGGGCGTTGGTGTCCTTGAGGTCGAGCTGTTCGGCGCTCGGCCCGCCGATGTAGGACTCCGGCAGTCGGTCCCGCAGCGACTCGATGGTGGTGGTCTCGGCGGCCGACTGAGGCGCCCCCTTCGCGATGACGGAGATCTCGGTCCAGCCGTCCCCGTCACGGCCCCGCTCGACCGCCGCGACCCCCTCGTGCTCCCGGATCCCGGCGATCGTGGCGTCGGCCCGCCCGGACGGTGTGATCACCGAGATCGGCTGGGTGCTCTGCCCGGGGAAGGCCTTGCCCAGGGTCTCCATGGCCGCGACCGACTCAGGCTTGTCGACGAAGGAGTCCTCCTGCTTGAGCGAGCCCGGCAGGTTCAGCGTGCCGAGGGCGAGCGTGCCCAGCAGTACGGCTCCGCCGGCGAGCACGACCAGGGGCCGCCGCCCGGCGGACGAGCCCATCGCCGAGAACAGGCTCCTCCGCCGCTTCGGCTCACTGCCGTACGCCGGTACGAGCGGCCAGAAGACCCGCCGACCCAGCAGGACGAGGATCGCCGGCAGCAGGGTGAGCATGGCGAGCAGTGCGCACAGCACACCCACCGCACCGAGGGGCCCCATGCCCCGGCTGCTGTTGAGGTCCGCCGCGAGCAGGCACAGCAGCCCCACCGCGACCGTCCCGGACGAGGCGAGCACGGCGGGCCCGCAGCCGCGCAGAGCGACCCTCATCGCCTCGTACGGCCGCTCGATCCGCCGCAGTTCCTCGCGGTAGCGGGAGACGAGCAGCAGCGCGTAGTCCGTCCCGGCCCCGAAGACCAGGATCGTCATCACGCCGGAGCTCTGGCCCGACACGGTCGTCCCGAAGGCCTGGTTCAGCCCGTACGCCACGCCCATCGACATGAAGTCCGCGATCCCGGCGACGACGAGCGGTACCAGCCACAGCACCGGGCTCCGGTAGATGATGATCAGCAGGACGGCGACGACGCCGACGGTGGTGTAGAGCAGCGGCCCGCCGAGCGCCTCGTAGACCTTGCCCGCGTCGGTGGCGAGGGCCCCCGGGCCGCCCACCTCGACCGTCAGCCCGTCCTCGCTGTGGGCGACGTCCCGTACCCGCTCGACGAAGGCGTCCCGCAGCTTCTCGTCGGTGCCCGGTCCGGTGCTGGCCACCGGGTACATGAGCGTGGCCCCGTCCTGCGACGGGACCCCCTCCGGACGGCCGACCAGCCGGTCCCGCTCCCCGATCTGCGCGACCTGCGCGTCGGCGACGGTCCGGTCGACGGCCGTCAGGCCGCCGTCCCGGTGGTACACGAGCACCAGCTCGGTGCTCTCGCCGCCGGGCAACCGCTCCTGGATCTTCGCCACTTGGGTGGAATCCGCACTGGCCGGCAGGTAGTCCACCGCCCGGTCGTGCTGCACCTCCCCCAGCTTCGCGGCGAACGGCGCCACCACGGCGAGCAGCACCACCCACAACCCGAGCACCAGCCACGGGACGGCACGCCGCCGCGCCCGCACCGCGCCCCTCCCGGCCGCACCGGTCTTTGCGAACTCCTCGGGCCCCATGCCGGGGTCCCCCCTCCTCGACGGGTGTCTGGACATCCACCAGACTCCCGGCGCCGGAGGGGCGATTCGTCGGGCGTGAGGGCGAGTTGATCCGTACTGCCCGGGGCGGCACGGCGGCCGCGTTACTCCCCGGGGAGTACGCCCGCCTCTTCGGCGGGGGCCCGGTCCGTCCGGCGGTCGAGGACCAGCCGTGCCCCCTGTGGCCGCATGGCCATCCGCGGCAGCGGCGCGGGGGCGCCGCCCGGCCGCGCCCGTACCCGCCACCGGCGGCAGATCACCGCGAGGGCCATCTGTGCCTCGGCGAGCGCGAACGCGTCGCCGACGCACCGGCGGGCGCCGGCGCCGAAGGGGATGAACGCCTCCCGGTGGCGGCGTTCGATCCGGTCCTCGATCCAGCGGTCGGGGTCGAACCGCTCGGGCCCGGCGAACACGTCCGGGTCGCGGTGGAGGGCGTAGGGGCTGAAGAGCGGCCCCGCGCCGGCGGGGAGTGGGTGGCCGCCCAGTTCGGTGTCGACGAGGGCGGCGCGGCTGAGCAGCCACACGGGCGAGCACGGACAGACGGCCGGATGGTGGCGTGGTGGCGGTGGCGGTGGCGGTTACGACGGGGTCCGGGCCGCCGCCAGCAGCCGTGTCACGTCGTCCCCGCAGATCGTGAGCGCCGCCCCGACCGTGGAGAGCGCGTCCCGCTCCGCCGGGGTGTACGGCCCGTCGGCCAGGGCGATGCGGGCGCCCTGGAGGAGGATCGCCTCTCGTCCGGTGGGCGCGAGATGCGGGGCCAGCGGGTCCAGGGCCTCGTGGAGCTCTATGGCCAGTCCGGCGCCGCACGGCTCCCCGAAGAAGCGGCCCGTGTCGGCGGCGAGGGCCTCCACCAGGGCGCCCAGCTGCTCCTCGGTGCAGTCGTCGAAGCCCGCGGAGCGTACGGCAGTGGCGGCGACGGACAACGACGTACGGGTGCAGGTGCCGCCCGCCGCGAGGACGGCGAGGGCGACCGTGTGGACGGCGTCGCGGAGCATCGCGGCGAAGCGGGTGGTGGTGGGGTGGTCGAGGACGTCCGTGGCGTAGTGCTGGAGGCAGGCCGCGCACTCCACCACCGGGCCGGTCTCGCCCCGGGGCAGTACCGGGACGCCGAGGAGGGTGAAGCGGCGGCGGCCGGTGAGGCGCTGGTAGTTGCGGTCGCCTCCGCAGCCGGGGCAGAAGAACTCGCCGTCGCCGACGCCCGTCCACGCGGTCCGGGTGCCCATGACCCGCGAGAGCCCGGTGACACGGCCGAACGGCCCGACGCGGGCGGGCACGGTGGCACGGCCGATCGGTCCCGGTCCTGGCAGCACGTCGCACCTCCGTAACCCCACGGCAACATCGCCGCGCTTGCGTGATGTTAGCCACATCCGTGAGGCTCAGTCAGTACTCCGGACGAGGCCTTCCCGCGACCCGCACAGGGTTTGGCCGATAAACAACGGGTCACGACGGGGCCCCGCCCGCCGATATTCGGTGAACGGGGCCTTCAAACCGCCGGTCAGGCTGGTCAGCGCGTAGCGCGGTTGACGGCGGAGACGACCGCCTTCAGAGACGCACGCGTCGTGTTCGCGTCGATACCGATGCCCCACAGAACCTTGTCCCCGATGGCGACCTCGATGTACGAGGCGGCCTGCGCGGAGGCGCCCTCGCTCATCGTGTGCTCGGAGTAGTCCAGCAGGCGGGCGTCGATGCCCACGCCCTGCAGTGCGTGGAAGAAGGCCGAGATCGGGCCGTTGCCGGTGCCGACCAGGGTGGTCTCCACGCCGTCGACCTCCGCCTCCACGGTCAGCGTGTCCACGCCGTCCTTGTCGGTGGTCGACTGGTTGTTGCGGACCTGGATACGGCCCCACGGGTTGTCCGGGTTCGGCAGGTACTCGTCCTGGAAGACACCCCAGATGGCGCCGCCGGTGACCTCGCCGCCCTCGGCGTCCGTCTTCGCCTGGATCAGCTTCGAGAACTCGATCTGCATCCGGCGCGGCAGGTCCAGCTTGTGGTCGTTCTTCAGGACGTACGCGATACCGCCCTTGCCGGACTGCGAGTTGACCCGGATCACGGCCTCGTAGGAGCGGCCGACGTCCTTCGGGTCGATCGGCAGGTACGGGACGGCCCACTCGATGTCGTCGACCGTCTTGCCCTGCTCGGCGGCGGACGCCTCCATGGCGTCGAAGCCCTTCTTGATGGCGTCCTGGTGGGAGCCGGAGAAGGACGTGTAGACCAGGTCGCCCACGTACGGGTGGCGCGGGTGGACCTCCATCTGGTTGCAGTACTCCCACGTGCGACGGATCTCGTCGATGTCGGAGAAGTCGATCTGCGGGTCGACGCCCTGCGAGAACAGGTTCATGCCCAGGGTGACCAGGTCGACGTTGCCGGTGCGCTCGCCCTGCCCGAACAGACAGCCCTCGACGCGGTCGGCGCCGGCCATCAGCGCCAGCTCGGCCGCCGCGACGGCCGTACCGCGGTCGTTGTGCGGGTGGACGGAGATGCAGACGTGCTCGCGACGGGAGATGTTGCGGCCCATCCACTCGAAGCGGTCCGCGTGCGTCGACGGGGTCGAACGCTCCACCGTGGCGGGCAGGTTGAGGATGATCTCGCGGCCCGGACCGGGCTGGTAGACGTCCATCACCGCCTCGCAGACCTCCAGCGCGAAGTCCAGCTCGGTGTCGGTGAAGATCTCGGGGCTGTACTGGTAGCCGAACTCCGTCTCGGGGCCCAGCAGCTTCTCCGCGTACTCCATGACCAGGCGGGTACCGTCGACGGCGATCTGCTTGATCTGCTCCTTGGAGCCCCGGAAGACGACCCGCCGGAAGACGGGGGCCGTGGCGTTGTACAGGTGGACGGTCGCGCGCTTGGCGCCCTTCAGGGACTCCACGGTCCGCTCGATCAGGTCCTCGCGGGCCTGGGTCAGTACGGAGATGGTGACGTCGTCGGGGATGGCCCCCGGCTCCTCGACGATCGACCGTACGAAGTCGAAGTCCGTCTGTCCCGACGCCGGGAAGCCGACCTCGATCTCCTTGTAGCCCATCTTGACCAGTTGGTCGAACATCCGGCGCTTGCGCTCGGGCGACATCGGGTCGATCAGTGCCTGGTTGCCGTCGCGCAGGTCCGTGGAGAGCCAGCGGGGGGCGGCGGTGATCCGGTTGTTCGGCCAGGTGCGGTCGGGAATCTCGACCTGCTCGTACCGGCCGTACTTGTGGACCGGCATGGAAGTGGGCTGCTGGCGGTTGGCCATGATTGCGGGGGCTCCTCGATGGTCCGGAAAGGACGGCCGACGACGCAACACCAAACCACCGCGGGGAGGGGGTCGGCCTCGACTACAGGCCCTCGCCGCGGCAGCTAAGAAGAAGCAGCCCGAAACGCATGATGCGACGCAGCCTAACCGAGTCACGCTCCGTACGGGGGGCTGTATCAGTATGCGGGATGCGAGCGACTACGGAACCAAATAGTGCAAAGGCTCACATAAGCGCCTCTTCAGGGGTGTGGGGAACCGCGCGACCAGCCACAACGAACCCGCACCCGCCCACCGACAGCCAGTAACAACGCGCTGACGAAACGCAACCCATACGGCCACATTTCACCAATCAAGGTTGCCCCTAGTGACACGCCCCTAACGGAGTGCGATCGTGCCATCCATGACCACCAACGGGGGCCAAGAGCCCGTCTTCTGCACCGTCGTCCCGCCACATGTCCTCGACAGACTCGCGCGGTCCGAGGAAACCGCACTCGCCGACGCCGCGCGCAAGACCCTTCAGCGCGACGCCTTCGAGCGCACCCACCGCCGTCTGACCACGGTCATCGGCGCCCCGACCGTCGCCGCGCCCGCCGGGGCCGAGGCGGAGAAACCCCACCGCACCATCTACGACGCCCGGCACGGCACGGACCTGCCCGGCCGGAAGGTGCGCGACGAGGGCAGCGAGCCCGGCAAGGACGCGACCGTCAACCGCGCGTACGCGGGCCTGGGTGCCACCTTCGAGCTGTTCAGCAAGATCTACGGGCGCGACTCGATCAACGGCGACGGGCTGCCGCTGGACGCGACCGTGCACTACGACCGCGACTACAACAACGCCTTCTGGAACGGCGAGCAGATGGTGTTCGGCGACGGGGACGGTGAGATCTTCCTCGACTTCACCATCCCGATCGACGTCATCGGCCACGAGCTGAGCCACGGCGTCACCCAGTACACGGCGAACCTGACGTACTTCGGGCAGCCGGGCGCCCTGAACGAGTCGATGTCGGACGTCTTCGGCTCACTCATCAAGCAGTACACGCTCGGCCAGACCGCCGCCGAGGCCGACTGGCTGATCGGCGCGGGCCTGCTCGCCCCGCGCGTCACGGGCACCGCCCTGCGTTCGATGAAGGCCCCGGGCACGGCGTACGACGACGACGTCCTCGGCAAGGACCCGCAGCCGGCGACCATGGACGACTTCGTCCGCACCGGCCGCGACAACGGCGGGGTGCACATCAACTCCGGTATCCCCAACCACGCGTTCTACCTGGTCGCGTCCGAGCTGGGCGGCCACGCCTGGGAGCGGGCCGGGCAGATCTGGTACGACGTGCTCACCGGCGGCGAGCTGACCCAGCAGGCGTTGTTCGTGGACTTCGCCACGCTGACCGTCGCCGCCGCGAAGGCACGGTACGGCGACAGCGGCGACGAGCTCCAGGCCGTGCTCAAGGCCTGGGAGCAGGTGGGCGTGCGGACGCTGTAGTTCCGTACTAGACATGACCCATGCGTATTGAAGTGCGGCGCACCGGCGGTTTCGCGGGCATCGAGCGGCACGCGGTGGTGAACACCGCCGGGCGGCCCGATGCCTCGCAATGGCAGGCCCTGGCCGAGCGGGCACTCGCCGGCGGCCGTGGCACCGCGCCGCTCGGGGTGCCCGACGGTTTCGCGTACGAGATCACGGTTGACGACAGGACCGTGTACTGCGCCGATCCCCGGCTGACGGAGGAGCAGCGGGAGCTGATCAGGCGGGTGCTGAAGGAGGGGGCCTGAGCGGCCGCCGCGGCACGTAACGGGCGGTTCACCCTCGGGCGTTGACTTCCGTTACCCGTGGTACGCATGATCCGCCCATGGCGACCAACCCGATACCCCAGTTCCCGGCCGGCTTCCTGTGGGGCGTCTCGACCTCCTCCCATCAGATCGAGGGGGCCGCGGAGCAGCGTGAGCCCTCCGTGTGGGACGACTTCTCGGCCGGGGCGGGCCACATCAAGGACGGCTCGACGGCGGCGGTGGCCTGCGACCACGTCCACCGTTACCCGGAGGACGTGGCCCTCCTGCGCGACCTGGGAGTGGGCGCGTACCGCTTCTCGATCTCCTGGCCCCGGGTGAACTCCCCCGGCGGACTCGACTTCTACGACCGTCTGGTGGACGAACTGGCCGGGGCGGGCGTACAGCCGGTGCCGACGCTCTTCCACTGGGATCTGCCGTCGTCGCTGGAGGAGGCGGGCGGCTGGCTGAACCGGGACACCGCCGAGCGGTTCGCGGAGTACGTCGCCGTCGTGGCCGCCCGGCTGGGCGACCGCGTCACCAAGTGGATCACCATCAACGAGCCGGCCGAGCACACCCTGCTGGGTCACGCCCTCGGCACCCACGCGCCGGGCAAGCAGCTGATGTTCGACGCGCTCCCCGCCGCCCACCACCAGCTGCTGGGCCACGGCCTGGCCGTACGGGCGCTGCGCGCTGCCGGGGTCACGGACATCGGCATCGCCAACTCGCACGGGCCGACGTGGGCCGCGTCCGAGGAACAGGCGGACGTGGAGGCGGCCGGCTTCTACGACCTGCTCCTCAACCGGCTCTTCGCGGAGCCGGTGCTGCTGGGCGAATACCCGGAGGGAATCGGCGAGTTGATGCCGGGCACGGACATCGGGTCCGACCTGAAGATCATCTCCGAGCCCCTGGACTGGTACGGCATCAACTACTACGCGCCGACCCGGGTGGGCGCTCCCGAGGGCGCGGACATCGAGTTCGGCGGCGTCACGATCCCGGCCGAACTCCCCTTCACCGTCAAGCAGATCGAGGGCGTCCCCACAACCGACTTCGGCTGGCCCGTCGTCCCCGAGGGCCTGACCGAGCTGCTGACCGGCTTCCACGAGCGCTACGGCGACCGGCTGCCGCCCGTCGTCATCACCGAGAACGGCTGCTCGTACGACGACATCGACGACCAGCGGCGCATCGCCTACCTCGACGGCCACATCCGGGCGCTGCACAGGGCCACGGAGGCGGGCGTCGACGTACGCGGGTACTTCGTGTGGTCGCTGCTCGACAACTTCGAGTGGGCGCAGGGGTACGCGCGGCGGTTCGGGCTGGTGCATGTGAACTTCGAGGACTCCGCGGCGTTGGAGCGGACGCCGAAGGCGTCGTACCGGTGGTTCCAGGAGGTGCTCCGGGCACAGCGATGACGCTCATTCCACAGGCGGCCCACAGGCAACGGATGTGCGCGCTCACCGGTCTTCAGTGCTGACCAGCCCCGCCGCCGAAGGGACGCACTGTGCCCACGCGTTCATCCAGATCCTCCCGAACCCGCCCCGCACGGCAGAGCAACGCACGGCAGAGCAACGCACGGCAGGCGATAGCCGTGCTCGCTGTGTCCGGAGCCCTGCTCGCGACGCCCTCCCTCGCCGTGCCCGCCGCCTTCGCGGCCGGGGCGCCGCCGACCGATCTGCGGGTGGACGTGAACCGGGACGGGCGCGTCGACGTCACCGGCGCGACCGACACCGCAGGGGAGAACGGCTGGAGCGTCGGCCGGGGAGCGCTGATGCTGCCCAACATCGATGACGACAGCCGCCGTTGTCCGGTCACCGGGCCCAAGGGCAAGCCCCTCACCAACGCTCAGCTGGCCGCCTGCAACCATGCCGGCCGCCGCCCCGGTTCTCCGTGGCGGCGGCGGTTTCGCTCAGAAGCCCAGCTTCCGCAGCTGTCTGGGGTCGCGCTGCCAGTCCTTGGCGACCTTCACGTGGAGGTCGAGGAAGACCGGGGTACCGAGCAGGGCCTCGATCTGCTTGCGGGACTTTATGCCGACCTCCTTCAGGCGCTTGCCCTTGGGGCCGATGATGATGCCCTTCTGGCTGGGGCGCTCGATGTAGACGAAGGCGTGGATGTCGAGGAGCGGCCGGTCCGCGGGCCGGTCCTCGCGGGGGAGCATCTCTTCGACGACGACAGCGATGGAGTGGGGCAGCTCGTCGCGGACGCCCTCCAGGGCGGCCTCGCGGATGAGCTCCGCGATCATGACCTGCTCGGGCTCGTCGGTGAGGTCGCCCTCGGGGTAGAGGGCGGGGCCCTCCGGGAGGAGGGGGGCGATCAGGTCGGCCAGCAGGTCCACCTGCTTGTCGGCGACCGCCGAGACCGGCACGATCTCGGCCCACTCGAAGCCCAGCTCCTTGCCGAGCTGGTCGATCGCGATGAGCTGCTCGGCGAGCGTCTTGCTGTCCACGAGGTCGGTCTTCGTGACGATCGCGATCTTCGGCGTCTTCTTGATGGACGCCAGCTCCTTCGCGATGAAACGGTCACCGGGGCCGAGCTTCTCGTTCGCCGGCAGACAGAAACCGATCACGTCGACCTCGGCCCACGTGGTGCGGACGATGTCGTTGAGGCGCTCGCCCAGCAGCGTGCGCGGCTTGTGGAGGCCCGGGGTGTCGACCAGGATCAGCTGGGCGTCCGGGCGGTGCACGATGCCGCGCACCGTGTGCCGCGTGGTCTGCGGCTGGTCCGCCGTGATCGCCACCTTCTGGCCGACCAGAGCGTTCGTGAGGGTGGACTTGCCCGCGTTGGGGCGGCCCACGAAGCAGGCGAAGCCGGCACGGTGGGGGGCCTCGGCCGGCTGCTCGGATGACTGGATACGAACGCTCATGGCGCCCATTGTCCCTGATCCACACCGCTCATTCGGACAAGTACCTGCCACATCTCCGAATGACCCGCGGCACAGCCGACGACGAGGAGCACGAGCACACCGGTCTCGACCTTACGGTGCACGCCGGGACGGCATACGATCACGGCGTCCTGGGCCATGGTGCCCCGGTCACCGCGTCCGTCCAGTCGCCCACCGCCCTCTCCACTCCCTCTCCCTCCGATCCCTCCGATCCCTCCGATCCCTCCGATCCCTCCGATCCCTCCGATCCCTCCGCACAGAAGGCCAAGGCCCAGGCATGAAGCTCATCACCGCGATCGTCAAGCCGTACCGCCTCGACGCGGTCAAGACCGCGCTGCAGGAGGCGGGCGTGCACGGTCTGACCGTCAGCGAGGCCAGCGGCTACGGCCGGCAGCGCGGCCACACCGAGGTGTACCGGGGCGCCGAGTACCAGGTCGACCTCGTCCCCAAGGTGCGTATCGAGATCATCGTCGAGGACGCCGACTCCGATGCCGTCATCGAGACGATCGTGCAGGCCGCCCGGACCGGGAAGATCGGCGACGGCAAGGTGTGGGCGCTGCCGGTGGAGACGGTGGTGCGGGTGCGGACGGACGAGCGGGGGCCCGACGCGCTCTGACGGCGCAGGCACGACGAGGGGTGGTACCGCCGGGCAGGCGGCACCACCCCTCATCTCATGAGCTCTCGGCTCAGTCGAAGACGAACGGCCCGGGCGACTGTGCCTCGCCGGCCGTGCACGTCACGGTGAAGCCCAGGATCACCATCTGGAGCGAGCCGCCGAACGCCTCCAGGCTGTCGCCGGGGGCGACGGTGCCGGTGAGGGGGCCGACGGTGACGCCGTCGCCGAGCGCCAGCGCCGGGTTCTCGGTACCGGTGAAGGCGGTCGTGCCGCCGCTCGCGTTCACGAGGGTGAGCGTGGACTGGATCGAGTCCTCGGCGAGGGCGATCGGAGCGGTGATCTCCTCGGAGGAGACCGTGATCGTGGCGGAGGTGCCGTCCTGGGTGGCCGTGAGCGTGGCCACGCCGGAACCGCCGATCGTGCAGGTGGCGTTGATCGTCGCGACGTCCGGGGTGACAGCCACGGCGGTCGGGGCGAGCGCGAGGCCGGTGACGGCCAGCGTCCCTGCCACGAGCGCCGCGCCGGCGCCGAGTCGTATGCGTCTCATCGAGCGTATTCCCTTCCCTGGTACGGGCGTACAAGGCCTGGGGAAGCCTTGTACGGCCCGGTACGGGCTTTGCCATGTGGGGGCGGAACAGTGCGCGGCCGCGCGGCGGAATCTGACGGTCCGCCATGAGAACGGGTCCATTGAGACGCGGGCGGCCCAAGATTGCAAGGGGTGTTCCCCGCTTCCGCCAAGGGTCGGCGAAAGTGGCCGAAGACCTACGCCCGGCACGGACCCGGCCCGCCGACGGGGCCCGCCCGTCGAGGCGTTCTGCCCCATCCCGCACGGCTTGTCACCGCCCGGCCCCGGGTGTCCACTCGTCCGCGCATGATTCTCACGCGACCCGGAGAACTGTTACCGGCCGTAACACTATGGCGGGGGCACCCCTTGGCGGCACGATTCCAAGATCACTACCCTCTACGAGTGCTCTCCTACGACGAGTCGCGGCCGCCGGAGCGGGAACTGTTGGACGCGCGGCAGGGGGCTGTGGCGCGCTGAGGCGCGCCGGGGCGCGGAAGTGACTCTCCTCGGGGCATCGACGCGGACACTCGTGATCAAGGGCAGCCGGGTACCCGGCGTCGACGCCGACGCGGCCGAGGCGGGCGGGCGTCAGCCCGCCGTCACGGTCGCGCTCACCGAGCCGTCCGGTCCCGCCAACAGCACCGGCGTCTTCGGACCGCCGAGGTCCCGTACGGCGGCCCGGTCCTCGTCGGAGACGGTCTCCGTCTCGGTCACGACGGCCGCCGCCTCCAGGGACTTGGCGCCGGAGGCCACCGCCATGGCGACCGCTGTGCGCAGCGCGCTCAGCCGCAGGGACTCCAGGGCCACGGTCCCGGCGACGTACGTACGGCCCGTCTCGTCCCGTACGGCCGCCCCCTCGGGCACGCCGTTGCGGGCCCGCGCGGAACGGGCCAGGGTGACGATCTTGCGGTCCTCGGGGTCGAGCGCGCTGCTGTCGGTCATGAGCCGAGCATACGTAGCCGCCTCCACCGCCCGGCGGCTCACCCCGCCCCGGAATCTCCTGACCGGCGTCCGCACGGGGTCTCGTACCGGCCCGGCTCAGGGCCGGTCGAGACGGAGCCGTTCGGCCCGTGGCAGACCGGCCACCACCAGGTCGTACGAGTCCTCGACGAGCTCCCTGACCAGGCGGTCGGGGAGGTCGCCGTCGACCGTCACCGTGTTCCAGTGCCGCTTGTTCATGTGGTAGCCGGGGGCGATGAGGCCCGGGTGCTCGGTGCGCAGCCGGACCGCGTCCTCGGGGTCGCACTTGAGGTTGACCTTCAGGGGCCGCTGGTCCGTCCAGCTAAGGGCGAACATCTTGCCCAGCACCTTGAAGACGGAGATCTCGGGGCGGAAGGGGAAGTCCTCGACGGCCTCGCCGAAGGACAGGCAGAGGTCGCGCAGCTCGTCGGGGCTCACTCCGGCTTCTTCTCCTCCTCCGGCTCCCCGGCGGGGTCGATCGGCTCCACCAGCACCGTGACGATCTTGTTCCGGCGGCCGGCGGCGGCCTCCGCCGTGAGCCTCAGTTCACGCTCGTCGGGCAGGAAGACGACCGAGGAGGCACCCGCGATGGGGACACGGCCCAGGGCCTTGGCGAGGAGGCCGCCCACGGTCTCCACGTCCTCGTCGTCGTAGGCATCCAGGCCGTACAGCTCGCCGAGGTCGGTGATGTCGAGGCGGGCGGTGACCCGGTACCGGTCGTGGCCCAGCTCCTCCACCGGCGGCAGCTCACGGTCGTACTCGTCGGTGATCTCACCGACGATCTCCTCCAGGATGTCCTCGATGGTGACGATGCCGGCGGTGCCGCCGTACTCGTCGATGACGACGGCGACGTGGTTGCGCTCCTGCTGCATCTCGCGCAGGAGGTCACCGGCGTTCTTGGTGTCGGGGACGAAGACGGCGGGACGCATGGCCGTGGACACCAGTTCGCTCTCGGCGTCCCGGCTGATGTGCGTCTTGCGGGCCAGATCCTTCAGGTACACGATCCCGACGATGTCGTCCTCGCTCTCCCCGGTGACCGGGATGCGCGAGAAGCCGGACCGCAGGGCGAGCGTCAGGGCCTGGCGGATCGTCTTGTAGCGCTCGATGACGACCAGGTCGGTGCGCGGGACCATCACCTCGCGTACGAGGGTGTCGCCCAGCTCGAAGATCGAGTGCACCATGCGGCGCTCCTCGGCCTCGATCAGGGACTCCTTCTCGGCGAGGTCCACCAGCGCGCGCAGCTCGGCCTCGGAGGCGAAGGGGCCGCGCCGGAAGCCCTTGCCGGGCGTCAGCGCGTTGCCGATCAGGATGAGCAGGGACGGGATCGGGCCCATGACGCGGGCCAGCGGCAGCAGCACGTACGCCGCCGCCGTGGCCGTGTTCAGGGGGTGCTGGCGGCCGATGGTGCGCGGGGAGACCCCGACGGCCACGTACGACACGAGGACCATGACGCCGATGGCGACGGCCAGGGCCTCCCAGGTCCGGTCGAACTCCTGCAGACAGGCGTAGGTGACGAGCGCGGCGGCGGCCATCTCGCAGACCACACGCACAAGGAGCGCGACGTTCAGATAGCGGGTCGGGTCGGCCGCGATCTGGGCGAGCTTGGCGCTGCCGCGCCGCCCGGACCGTACGGCCTCCTCGGCGCGGAAGCTGGAGACGCGCGCGAGGCCCGCCTCCGCGCAGGCGGCGAGCCAGGCGACGACGACCAGGGCGATCGCGCCGGAGACGAGGGTGGGGCTCATGAGACGGTCGGGGCCGGGGACGGGCCGGTCAGGCCCTTCTCCGCACGCCAGCCGTCCACGATGGCCGCCTGGAGGCCGAACATCTCGGCCTTCTCGTCCGGCTCCTCGTGGTCGTAGCCGAGCAGGTGCAGCACTCCGTGGACGGTGAGGAGGTGGAGCTCCTCGTCCATGGAGTGCTGCGTCTGCGCGTCCTTGCCCTGCTTCTCGGCGACCTCGGGGCAGAGCACGATGTCGCCGAGCAGACCCTGCGGCGGCTCGTCGTCGTCCTTCGACGGCGGCCGCAGCTCGTCCATCGGGAAGGACATGACGTCCGTCGGACCGGGCAGGTCCATCCACTGGATGTGCAGCTGCTCCATGGCGTCGGCGTCCACGACGATCACCGAGAGCTCGGAGAGGGGGTGGATGCGCATCCGCGTCAGCGCGTAGCGGGCGATGTCGAGGATCGCCTGCTCGTCGACCTCGGTTCCGGACTCGTTGTTGACGTCGATCGACATGGTGCTGGCTTGTCTACTTCCGCTTGTTACGGGCGCCCTGGTGGGTGCCGTTCTCCGTACCGTTCTCGCTGTCGTACTTCTCGTACGCGTCGACGATACGGCCGACCAGCTTGTGCCGTACGACGTCCTGGGACGACAGTCGGGAGAAGTGCACGTCGTCGAGGCCCTCCAGGATGTCCTGCACCTGCCGCAGACCCGACTTGGTGCCGCTCGGCAGGTCGACCTGCGTCACGTCACCCGTGATCACGATCTTCGAGTCGAAGCCGAGGCGGGTGAGGAACATCTTCATCTGCTCGGCGCTCGTGTTCTGGGCCTCGTCCAGGATGATGAAGGCGTCATTCAGGGTCCTGCCCCGCATATACGCCAGCGGCGCGACCTCGATGGTTCCCGCCGCCATCAGCCGGGGGATCGAGTCCGGGTCCAGCATGTCGTGCAGCGCGTCGTACAGCGGGCGCAGGTACGGGTCGATCTTCTCGTAGAGGGTGCCGGGGAGGAAGCCGAGGCGCTCGCCCGCCTCGACCGCCGGGCGGGTCAGGATGATGCGGTTGACCTGCTTGGACTGGAGGGCCTGGACGGCCTTGGCCATGGCGAGGTAGGTCTTGCCGGTGCCGGCGGGGCCGATGCCGAAGACGACGGTGTGCTTGTCGATGGCGTCGACATACCGCTTCTGGTTGAGCGTCTTGGGGCGGATCGTGCGGCCGCGCGAGGACAGGATGTTCTGGGTCAGGACCTCGGCCGGGGTCTCCTGGCCGTCGCTCTGTCCGTTGTCACTCGCTCTCAGCATGGCGATCGAGCGTTCCACCGCATCCTCCGTCATCGGCTGTCCGGTGCGGAGCACCAGCATCATCTCGTCGAACAGGCGCTGGACGAGAGCGACTTCGGGGGCGTCGCCGACCGCGCTGATCTCATTGCCCCGGACATGGATGTCGACCGCCGGGAAGGCCTTCTCGATCACGCGCAGGAGGGAATCTCCCGAACCCAGGACGGTCACCATGGGGTGGGCCGCCGGAACGGTGAACTGTGCTCTCGCCTTCCCCTGCGCGGGGGTGTGAGCTGTGGGTGTCTGAGTCATGGGCCGGCTCTGTAGGCCTGCACGTCCTCCTCGATGAGGCATGACCGCCGCAAGGCGGCCTTGTGGTTCAAGAGTACGACGATGCGCTGACAGTGCCGTAGGGCTTTTCGCGGGCTGCGGGAGAGCTCGGGCCTCGCTGTGGCCTCTCCGGCTCAGCGCCAGACCGGCGAGCCGGCTCCGCCCGGGGCCGTCGCCTCGATCTTCGCCCTGATCTCCCTCATCACCGCCACGATCCGGCGCTCGTGCTCCGGGTTCAGGCGGGCCACCGGTGCGGAGCAGCTGATGGCGTCCTGCGCCGGGACGTCGGATCGGAGGGCGAAGCCGAAGCCGACGATGCCGGTGACGCCCTCCTCGCGGTCGACGGCGTAGCCGCGGGCGCGGATGGCGGCGAGGTCGGCGGCGAGGGACTCGCGGGTGGTGTGGGTGTTGGGGGTGAGTGCCTCGTAGGGGCCCTCGGGCAGGTCGGTGTCGCGGCGTTCGGCGAGGAGGGCCTTGCCGAGGGCGCCGGCGTGGGCGGGGAGGCGGCGGCCGACGCGGCTGATCGTGCGCAGGTACTCGTGGGACTCGCGGGTGGCCAGGTAGGCCACGTCCATGCCGTCCAGACGGGCCAGGTGGATGGTCTCGCCGAGGGCCTCGGAGGCCTCGTCGAGGTAGGGGCGTACGGCGCGTACGCGCGGGTCGGAGTCCAGGTAGCTGGTGCCGGTGAGCAGGGCGCGGATGCCGATGCCGTACAGGGAGCCGGTGGTGTCCGTGCGGACCCAGCCGCGGCCGATCAGGGTCTGGAGGAGGGCGTACATCGAGCTGCGCGGGACCTGGAGCTCGTCCGCCAGTTCCTGGAGGCGCGCGGGGCGGTCGCCGCGCGCGGCCAGCAGTTCCAGCAGGTCGACCGTGCGCGCCGCGGACTTCACCTCACGGACACCCCCGGCGCCGCCCACGCCACCCGCTCCATCCGCGGCCGCTGTCTCCGACATGTGCCGATCGTAATAGGGGCGCGCACGACCATTGACGGCTGGTGTTCGCTTACCTAATCTCCATCTCCATACGTAGATGACGTCTACATAGGGAGATGAGCACGGTGAGTCCCGGTACGGCCCTCGGCACGGAACTCGATACGGACCCCGGTACGGACACGGTCCGGCGGCTGCGGCGCGGCATGGCGGAGGGCGTCCTGTCGTTCCCTCTGACCAGCTTCCGCGCCGACGGCTCCCTCGACCTCGACGGCTGCCGCGCCCACCTCGACGCACAGGTCGCCACCGGCCCCGGTGCCGTCTTCCCCGCCTGTGGCACCGGCGAGTTCTTCTCGCTGGACGAGGACGAGTACCGGCAGGTCGTGACCGCCGCCGTGGAGGTCACGGCGGGCCGGGTGCCCGTCGTCGCCGGCGTCGGCTACGGGTGGGCGCAGGCCGCACGGTTCGCGCGGATCGCCGAGGAGGCCGGCGCCGACGCGCTGCTCGTGCTGCCGCACTACCTGGTCGCCGCCCCGCAGGACGGCCTGGTCAGGCAGTTGGAGGAGATCGCCGTACGGACCCGGCTGCCCCTCATCGCCTACCAGCGCGGCCAGGTCGCCTTCACCGCCGAGTCGCTGCGGCGGATCGCCCGTATCCCGGGCGTCGTCGGCCTCAAGGACGGCCACAGCGACCTCGACCGGCTCCAGCGCCTCACCCTCGCCGCGCCCGAGGGCTTCCTCTTCTTCAACGGCGCCGCCACCGCCGAGATCCAGGCCCGCGCCTACGCCACCGTGGGCGTCCCCGCCTACTCCTCCGCCGTGCACGCCTTCGCGCCCGAGATCGCCGGCACCTTCTTCGGCGCGTTGCGGCGCGGCGACGACCAGGTGACCGAGAGGCTGCTCCGCGAGTTCTACGTACCGCTCGTCGAACTGCGCGACCGGCGGGCCGGGTACGCCGTCTCGCTGGTCAAGGCGGCGGCACGGCTGCGCGGCCGCCCGGTCGGCCCGGTACGCGCCCCGCTCACCGACCCCTCGCCCGCCGACCTGGCCGACCTGGAGAAACTCCTGTCCACCGGCCTCGACCTCGCCGCCGACCTCACCGCCGCCGTGAAGCCCGCGGTGAGGCCCGCCGCCGCACAGCCCGCCGTGCAGCCCGCCGTCCCGACCGTAGGAGCCGCCCTGTGACCGCGACCCGCGACCTGACCATCACCGAGGTCCGGCTGACCCCGATCCTGGTCGCCGACCCGCCGCTGCTGAACACGCAGGGGGTGCACCAGCCGTACACCCCGCGGCTGATCGTGGAGGTCGTGACCGCCGACGGGACCACGGGCGTCGGTGAGACGTACGGCGACACCAAGTATCTGGAGCTGGCCCGGCCGTTCGCGGCGAAGCTGGTGGGCCGCTCGGTGAGCGACCTGAACGGGCTGTTCGTCCTGGCCGACGAGGTGGCGGTCGACGGGTCCCGGGTGTCGGGCCAGGTCGATGTGGGTGGTCTGCGCGGTGTGCAGACCGCCGACAAGCTGCGGCTGTCCGTCGTCTCGGCCTTCGAGGTCGCCTGCCTGGACGCGCTCGGCAAGGCCTTGGGGCTGCCCGTGCACGCGCTGCTCGGCGGCAAGGTGCGGGACGCGGTGGAGTACAGCGCGTACCTCTTCTACAAGTGGGCGGACCACCCCGAGGGCGTCGTCTGCGAGAAGGACGACTGGGGGGCGGCCGTGGACCCGGCCGGGGTCGTCGAGCAGGCCCGGAAGTTCACCGAGCGGTACGGCTTCACGTCGTTCAAGCTCAAGGGCGGCGTCTTCCCGCCCGAGGAGGAGATCGCCGCGATCCACGCGCTGGCCGAGGCGTTCCCGGGCCATCCGCTGCGCCTCGACCCCAACGGCGCCTGGTCCGTGGAGACTTCGCTCAACGTCGCGGCCGAGCTGGCCGACGTCCTCGAATACCTGGAGGACCCGGCGCTCGGCACGCCCGCCATGGCCGAGGTCGCCGCGCGGACGGACGTCCCCCTCGCCACCAACATGTGCGTGACGACCTTCGCCGAGATCAAGGAGGCCTTCACCAAGGGCGCCGTCCAGGTCGTCCTCTCCGACCACCACTACTGGGGCGGCCTGCGCAACACCCGCGAACTGGCCGCCATCTGCCGCACGTTCGGCGTCGCCGTCTCGATGCACTCCAACACCCACCTCGGTATCAGCCTCGCCGCGATGACCCACGTCGCGTCCACGGTCCCCGACCTCCACCACGCCTGCGACTCCCACTACCCATGGCAGTCGGAGGACGTCCTGACGGAACGCCTCACCTTCGAGAACGGATCGGTACGGGTGTCCGACGCACCCGGCCTGGGCGTCGAACTCGACCGCGACAAGCTGGAGTTCCTCCACCGACGCTGGCTGGCGGACGACGGCGCGCTGAAGGACCGCGACGACGCGGCGGCGATGCGCGTCGCCGACCCGGACTGGGTCACACCGACCGTGCCCCGCTGGTAGCGAAAGAACAGGGGCGCAGCCCCGTTCTTTCAGCGGCGCGGGGAACTGCGCGACAAGCCCCCACCGGCCCCCGCACCCACCCACCCACCGCTCGTCTCCCTCCCCCTCCCTCCCCCTTCCCCCCTCCCTTCCTCTCCCCCTGCCCACGATCGGAGCCGCTCGTGCCAGCAGCAACCCCCCACCCCCACCAGCCCCCCGAAACCCACTCCCCCGCCGTCCAATCCGCCATCCACAAGATCTTCCGCCGAGTGGTCCCCCTCTTCTTCATCATGTTCGTGGCGAACTACATGGACCGGGTCAACCTCGGCTTCGCCCAGGACCAGCTCCGCGCGGACGTAGGCCTGTCGGCGGCCGCCTTCGGACTCGGCGCCGGCATCTTCTTCATCGCGTACGCCATCTTCGAAGTCCCCTCGAACTGCTCGCCGACCCGCAGATGCTGCTCTTCCTGTGGATCTACTTCGCCATCAACGTCGCCCTGTACGCGGTGACGTTCTGGCTGCCGTCGATCGTGGACGACATCGGCGGGCTGGGCGAGTTCCAGGTGGGGCTTCTCACGGCGGTGCCCTGGCTGTGCGCGCTGGTGGCGGTGTTCGTGAGCGGCCGGTTCTCCGACCGGATCGGCAAGCGCCGGCCCGTGCTGATGACCCTGCTGTTCATCGGCGGCTGCGGCACACTCCTCGCGGTGTTCGTGTCGCCATGGGTGGGGCTGGGCGCGCTGTGCATCGCGGCGATGGGCTTCAAGCCCGCCTCCCCGATCTTCTGGACGATCCCCCAGAGCTACCTGGACGCCCGGGCCGCCCCCGGCATCGCCCTGATCAACTCCATCGGCAACCTGGGCGGCTTCGTCGCCCCCACCGCCTTCGGCCTGATAGAGGACACCACCGGCTCCACAAAAGGCGGCCTGGTAGGCCTCACAGTCATCGGCTTCCTGGCCGCCCTGAGCGTCCTTCTGCTAAGAGGCGGAGGCCGCAACGACAGGGCGCGCACAGCGCCCCTCAAGGGGCGCGGGGAACTGCGCGAACAACCCCCGCGCGCCGCACCCGCCAAATCCCTCCTGGGACCGAGCGGGAAGGCGAAAAGCGGGGCAGAAGGGGCGGCAGCCCCTGGGGAGGGGACGGGTAGGGGCGGCGGGGGCGAATCCCCGCCCCCCACGGCGCACCGAGGCCCGACAACAGCATGACCCGCCCCACCCAGCGGAGCGCTTGGTGCAGACTGGCTGGATCCGCACCACGCCAGGGAGCACACCGTGACCGCGTTCAAGGGAGAACGTCCACACCGCCGACCGCAGGTCGACCCGCTGAGATCCGTGCGCGGGCCGGGTGACCCGCCCCGGGACGTCTATCTGACCGGCACCGTCTTCCTCGACATCATCTTCACCGGGCTCGACTCCGCCCCGGTGCGCGGGACCGAGTCCTGGGCACGCGGAATGGGGTCGAGCCCCGGCGGTGTGGCGAACATGGCCACGGCGCTGGCCCGCCTGGGCCTGAAGACCTCGCTCGCCGCCGCCTTCGGGGACGACCACTACGGGGAGTACTGCTGGGACGCCCTGGAGCAGGGCGAGGGCATCGACCTGTCCACGTCCCGTACGGTCCCCGGTTGGCACTCCCCGGTCACCGTCTCCATGGCGTACGAGGGCGAGCGCACGATGGTCTCGCACGGGCACGCGGCGCCCCCGGAGGAGCCCGCGCCGGAGTGCCCGCCCGAGGCGCGCGCCGCCGTCGCCTCCCTCACGCCCGGCGTACGCGCCCCCTGGATCGCGCAGGCCGCGGGCCGGGGCACCCGGATCTTCGCGGACGTCGGCTGGGACGAGACCGGCGCCTGGGACCTGGCGGGGCTCCCCGACCTCGCGCACTGCGAGGCGTTCCTGCCCAACGCGCAGGAGGCGATGCGGTACACCGGCACCGGGTGCCCCCGGGCCGCCGCCCGTGCCCTCACCGACCACGTCCCGGTGGCCGTGGTGACCTTGGGCGCGGACGGCGCGTACGCGGTGGACGGCCGGACCGGCGAGACGGCCGAGGTGCCGGCCATCGCCGTGGAGGCCATGGACCCCACGGGCGCGGGCGATGTGTTCGTGGCCGGTTTCGTCACCGGCACCCTGGCGGACTGGCCGCTGGCGGACCGGCTGGCCTTCGCCGGTCTGACCGCCGCGCTGTCCGTCCAGGAGTTCGGCGGCTCGCTGTCCGCGCCCGGCTGGTGCGAGATCGGCGCGTGGTGGCGCCAGGTGCGGTCCCTGGACCGACAGGACCCCGCGGCCCTGCGCCGGTACGCCTTCCTGGCGGACTTCCTCCCCGAGGAGCAGGCCGGCCCCTGGCCCCTGCGCCGCGCGGTCCCCACGATCGGCTTCCGCCGCTCGGCCTGACCCCCGGCACCCGTCACCCCTGCCCTCACCACAGGACGTGCAGCCGCTCCGGGCACCCTCTTGATGTCGCCCGTCCGCCGGACCAGCTGTTCCGCGGCACCGGGGACGAGGCCGCCGAACTGTTCACCCTCGCCTCCCGGCTCGCCGCGGAACTGGGCGAGGAGCCGCTGCGGGGGATCGCCGTCGGAGGCCGTCGGAGGCACCTTTGACGGCAACTACACCGCGGCGGTGGCCTGTCCGACGCTGGACGGCCCGGGTGCGGTGGGAGGCGGCGCACACGCGGACACCGAGTACGTGGGGGTCGCGCGGATGGTCCCGCGCGCCCGACTCATTGCCATCTCCCGAGCGGCGCGTTCCCGACACGTTCCCGGCGCGTTCTCTCCGCCCCCGCCGGGCCGTCATCCGAACTCGTACGCGTCCACCTCGGCGATGCAACGGGCCCGCCGCTCCTCGTCGTGCTCCAGGAAGGACGCGGTGAACGAGTTGCGGGCGAGTTCGCGCAGCCGGTCCTCGCTCAGGCCGAGCGTGCGCCGTACGGCGTCGAAGTTGTCACCGGCGTAGCCGCCGAAGTAGGCGGGGTCGTCGGAGTTGACCGTGCACAGCAGGCCCGCGTCGAGCATGGTGGGCAGGGGGTGGTCGGCGAGGGTGTCGACGGCGCGCAGCCGTACGTTGGACAGCGGGCACAGCGTCAGCGGGATCCGCTCCCGCACCAGCCGCTCGACGAGGGCCGGGTCCTCCATGCACCGGAGCCCGTGGTCGACGCGTTCCACGCCGAGGATGTCGAGGGCCTCGGTGATGTACTCCGGCGGCCCCTCCTCCCCCGCGTGCGCCACGCGCCGCAGCCCCAGCGCGGCGGCCGCCTCGTACACCTCACGGAACTTGGCCGGCGGGTGCCCGACCTCGGCGGAGTCGAGCCCGATCCCGACGATCCGGTCGAGATACGGCTCGGCCGCCGCCAGGGTGTCGAGGGCCGACGCGGCGGACTCGTCCCGCAGAAAACACATGATCAGCTGCGTCGAGACCCCGTGCGTCGCCTCACTCCTCCCCAACGCCCGCCACAGCCCCTCGACGACCGTTCCCATCCCCACGCCCCGCGCGATGTGGGCCTGCGGATCGAAGAAGATCTCCGCGTGCCGCACCCCCTGGGCGGCGGCGCGGGTGAGATAGGCGTCGGCGAGGTCCGCGAAGTCCTGCTCGGTGCGGAGCACGGCCATCAGCTCGTAGTACAGGTTCAGAAAGCTCTGGAGGTCGTCGAACTCGTACGCCTCGCGGAGCGCGTCCGTGTCCGCGTACGGCAGCGCGACCCCGTTCCGGCCGGCCAGCTCGAAGGCCAGCTCCGGCTCCAGGGTGCCTTCGATGTGGAGGTGCAGTTCGGCTTTGGGGAGGGACATCAAAGCATCGTACGGCCGCTTTACCGCCGTTTCGGAACCGGTACCCGGAGCAGATCGTGCGCCACGGTCAGCTCCCCCTCGAACCCCGCGGCCCGCGCCTGCCGCTCGAACTCCTCCGGCTCGGAGTACCGCTGACTGAAGTGGGTGAGCACGAGATGCCGTACGCCGCTGTCACGGGCCACCGAGGCGGCCTGACCGGCGGTCAGATGACCGTGGTCGACGGCGAGTTGGACATCCTCATCAAGAAACGTGGACTCGATGACGAGCATGTCGGCGGCGTCCGCGAGGGCGTACACCCCGTCGCACAGCCGGGTGTCCATGACGAACGCGAACCGCTGCCCGCGCCGCACCTCGCTCACGTCGTCGAGCGAGACCCCGCCTATCGCGCCCTCCCGCTGGATCCGCCCGATGTCCGGCCCCTTGATCCCGTGCTCGGCGAGCCGTTCCGGCAGCATCCGGCGCCCGTCGGGCTCGACGAGCCGATACCCGTAGGACTCCACGGGGTGCGACAGCTCGCGCGCGTCGAGGGTGTACGACGGCGTGGCGGCCAGCACCCCGCCCACCCCCTCGACCGGCGCTTCGGTCAACTGGACCGTCTCCCGGTACGCGGTGGCGTACCGCAGCCGGTCGAAGAACCGCTGTCCGGAGCGCGGGTAGTGGGCGGTGACGTCGTGCGGGACCCGGTCGAGGTTGATGCGCTGGATGACACCCGCGAGACCCAGCGAATGGTCCCCGTGGAAGTGGGTGACGCATATCCGGTTCAGGTCGTGCGCGGCGACCCCGGCACGCAGCATCTGCCGCTGCGTGCCCTCGCCGGGATCGAACATGATCCCCTCGCCGTCCCAGCGCAGCAGATAGCCATTGTGGTTGCGGTGCCGGGTCGGAACCTGGCTGGCGGTACCGAGGACCACCAATTCACGTACGGACATGGCTCGTTATCCGGGAGGCCAGTGCAGGCCGCGCCCGCCGACGACGTGCGCGTGCGCGTGGAACACGGTCTGGCCGGCCCCGGTGCCCGTGTTGAACACGATCCGGTAGCTCTCCAGCTTGTCCTCGTCCGCGATCGCCTGCGTCTCCCGCAGCACGTCCGCGGCGAGGGCCGGCGCGGCGGTGGCGAGGGTCGCGGCGTCCTCGTAGTGCGCCTTCGGAATCACCAGTACATGCGTCGGCGCCTGCGGGTTGATGTCCCTGAACGCGACGGTCGTCTCCGTCTCCCTCACGATCGTCGCCGGTACATGCCCCGCCACGATCTTGCAGAACAGACAGTCGCCCTGCGGCTCCCCTGCCATACGTTGCCTCCTCGCCGCCGGTTGATCGAGTACGGCAGCATCGTATCCAGTCCCGCGATCGAGACCGGGGGTTCGGGTCCGTTGGCGCGTGCGGCTGGGTCGTGGTTGCCCGCGCAGTTCCCCGCGCCCCTGAAAAGCAGGGGCCGCGCCCCGTGCATTTCGCTTTCAGGGGCGCGGGGAACTGCGCGACAAGCCCCCACGCACCCGCAGCCGAACTACGAACCCGGCAACAAGGGCGCCACCTTCGCCGGAGCCTCCTCAAGCGAACTCAACGCGATCCGAATCGCCTCGTCGAGCTGGGGGTCACGCCCGGCCGCATAGTCCTGCGGCGCCTGCACCACTTCCACATCCGGATCGACCCCATGATTCTCGACCCCCCACCCATACCCCTCCAACCAGAAGGCGTACTTCGGCTGAGTCACCAACGTCCCATCCACCAGCCGATACCGACTGTCGATCCCGACAACCCCACCCCACGTCCGCGTCCCCACCACCGGCCCGATCCCCAACGCCTTGATCGCCGCGTTCACGATGTCCCCGTCAGACCCGGAGAACTCATTGGCCACAGCGACAACAGGCCCCCGAGGCGCGTCGTCCGGATAGCTGGTCGCCCGCATCCCCCGCGGCAGATCCCACCCGACGATCCGCCGAGCCAGCTTCTCCACCACGAGCTGCGACGTATGACCGCCCCGGTTCTCCCGGACGTCCACGACCAGCCCTTCCCGAGCGACCTCGATCCGCAGATCCCGATGGAGCTGCGCCCACCCGGAGCCGACCATGTCCGGCACATGGAGATAGCCGAGCCGCCCACCGGACTTCTCGTGGACATAGGCCCGCCGGTCCGCCACCCACGCGTGATACCGCAACGGCTCCTCGTCGGAGATGGGCACCACGACGGCGTGCCGGGGATCCCCACCCCCCGACGGCAGGACGGTCAGCTCGACCGCCTTGCCCGCCGTACCGACGAGCAGCGGCCCGGGCCCGGCGACCGGATCGACCGGCTGCCCGCCCACGGCGACGATCGCGTCCCCGGCCCGCACGGCCACCCCGGGCGCGGCGAGCGGCGCGTGCGCGTCGGGATCGGAGGTCTCCGACGGCAGCACCGTGTCGATCCGCCAGCTGCCGTCCTCGTGCCGGGAGATGTCCGCCCCGAGCAGCCCCTGCCGCCGGTCGCCGGAGCCGCCGCGCCCGCGCGGGGTCACGTACGCGTGGGACGTGCCCAGCTCGCCCTGCACCTCCCACAGCAGGTCGACCAGGTCGTCGTGGGTGGCGAGCCGGTCGAGGACGGGCCGGTACCTGTCCAGTACGCCGTCCCAGTCGACCCCGCCCAGATCCGGGCGCCAGAAGTTGTCCCGCATGAGGCGGCCGGCCTCGTCGTACATCTGGCGCCACTCGGCGGCCGGGTCCACGGTCTGCCGTACGCGCGAGAGGTCGACGGTGATGTTGGTGTCGCTCTCGTCGTCGTTCGAGGCGCGCCGGTCGCTGGGGACGACCTTGAGCTTGCCGTCGGTCCACAGCAGGACCCGCTTGCCGTCGCCGCTGACGGAGAAGTGGTCGGCGTCGGAGGCGAGGTGGTCCAGGCGCCGCTGGGCGAGGTCGTACCGCTCCAGGGAGGTCTTCGGGTCGGGGTCCTCGGGGGTGGCCCGGGAGTGGCCGAGGACGCCGGTGACCGGGTGGCGCAGCCACAGGACTCCGTCCTTGGCGGCGCGGAGCGTCGTGTAGCGGGCGGCCTCGACCGGGAAGGGGACGATCCGGTCGGCGAGCCCTTCGAGGTCGATCCGGGTCGCGGGGGCGCCCTCGCTGTCCGGGGTCTCGTCCTTGTCGGGCGCCTCGAACGGCCGGCCGTGGCGCTGCGGCCCGAAGGGGGACGGGGTGGTCGCGGCGAGCGTGATGAGGTGCGGGCGGGCGCCGCTGACGAAGTGGAGGTCGAAGACGTGTTCGTCGTAGACCGGGTCGAAGGCGCGCGCGGAGAGGAAGGCGAGGTGCTTGCCGTCGAGGGTGAACGCCGGTGAGAAGTCCTGGAAGCGCAGCGGGGTCGCCTCGGTGACGGACAGGTCGGCGGTGTTGGCGAGCTTGAGCTGGCGCAGGGGGCGCGCGCCGGGGTGCGACCAGGCGAGCCAGGCCGAGTCGGGCGAGAAGACCAGCCCGGACACCTCGCCCTCCTCGCTCCGGTCGACCTCCCGGACCTCTCCCGTCTCCCGCTCGACGAGCAGGACCCGCCCGTCGTCCGCGGCGACCGCGACCCGGCTGCCGTCCGGTGCCACGGCGAGCCCGAGGACCCGGCCGAGCTGCCCGGCGGCGAGCCGGCGCGGGGTCGCCCCGGGGCCGACGCCGGTCGAGGGGGCGAACTCCAGGGCGTCGTCGCCCTCCGCGTCCGTCACCCACACCACCCATTCCTCGCCCTCCACCCGGAAGGTGCGCGGCAGCCGGGCGCGGACCCCGTGCTCGGCGGCGAGCGCGCGGGCGGGGCCGGAGCGGTGGGTGATCCAGTGGACGGAGCCGCGTACGGAGACGGCGCTGCCCCGGGCGGTGTGGTCGGGCGAGGCGGAGCCGAACCAGCGGGAGGCGTTCACCGGGAACGGCTGGAGGTCGACGCGCTGCCCGCCCAGCCGGATGTCGAGCCTGCGCGGCTCGGCCCCGTCCAGGTCGTCCAGCACCCACAGCTCACCGACCGAGGAGTACACGACGCGGGTGCCGTCGGTGGCCGCGTGCCGGGCGTAGAAGCCGTCGACCGGCGTGTGCCGCCGCAGGTCCGACCCGTCGGCGAGGGAGGAGTACAGCGCCCCGACCCCCTCGTGGTCGGACAGGAACGCGACACGGTCCCCCACCCACAGCGGGTATTCGAGGTTCCCGTCCAGGTCGGCGTGCAGCCGGACGAACTCGGCGCCGCCTTCCCCGCCTTCCGCCGCGCGGTCGATCCACAGCTTGCCCGCCGTACCGCCCCGGTACCGCTTCCACCAGGCGGCCTCGCGGCCCATGGGCGCGGACAGCAGCACGGTGGCGGGTCCGTGGGCGACATCGCCGACCGGCCCGTACGGCAGGGTGGTGGCCGGCCCACCGTCGAGCGGGACCGCCCTCGCCCAGCTGCGCCGGAGGCTGGCCTGTCCCTGCGTGCTGACGGCGAGGACCTGCCCGCCGGGGGTCCAGCCGCGCACCTGGGTGCGCCAACTGCCCCAGTACGTGAGGCGTTTGGCGGACCCGCCGTCGAGGGGCGCGACATGCACCTCGGGCGCGCCGTCCCTGGTGGAGGTCCACGCGACGGTGGTGCCGTCCGGGGAGATCCGGGGATGGTTCACGGTCACGTTGTCCGCACTGACCCGCCAGGCGCGGCCGCCGTCGAGAGGCGCGACCCACACGTCGTCCTCGGCGGTGAAGGCGACCAGGTCGCCGTGCAGGTGCGGATACCGGAGATACGCGAGCTGAGTCACCCGGTCACTGTAAGCAGCGTTCGGCCTGATTGGGAGGGGTTTGGATCATGTCCCTCGCACCGGGCGCCGCTTGTGCCCTTGCCTGTCCCCTCACTTGCCCTCGGGCAGGCACGCCGGATCCTTCTGGCACCAGATGGTCTGCGTGACGGTCACCGTCACGGTCGGACCGGGCTGCCCGGGGCCGGCCGAGCCCGCGCCGGCGGTCGGGTCCGGGGCGTTGCAGTTGCCCAGCACATCGACGTGGAACCACTCCTTCCCGCCGACCTTCGCGGTCAGGTCCCCGCGTACGCACTTGCCGTCGACCTCCTTCGTCACCTTCCCGGTGACGGTGATCTTCCGGCCTTCCTTGTCCTCGCCGGTGCAGTCGACGTTCGCGACGGTGTTGGTGGAGGCGGACGAGGACGGCGACCCGGACTTCTTGTCGCCGTCGTTGTCGTACGACGCCGTGCAGTTGAGCCACTGGACGTCGAGGCCCTCCTGCTCCAGCTCCTTGGTCGCCATCTGATCCGTCGTGAACGCGACCGCTCCGGTATTGAGCCCGTCGCCCATCTCACAGGCCGTCAGACCCGCGACGAGCACGGCTCCCAGCAGGAGCCGACGCCCGCCGGTCCGATACGCCCTCAGATGCGTCATTGCCCCCATGCCTGGCAGCCTGCCACCGCCGGCGGCATCGGGAAAGACCACATGCGGCCAGACACCCCCGGGCCCGAAATGCAAGGGGCGCAGCCCCGCATTTCAGGGGCGCGGGGAACTGCGCGACAAGCCCCCACGTTGCCGCAGCCGAAAAACGGAGGGGTCGAAGGGGCGCAGCCCCTGGATGGGGGTCCCCCCGCTCGAGCGAAGCCGAGAGTGGGGGAGGGACGGGTAGGGGCGGCGGGGGCGCTCCCCACCCCCGTCAGGACCAGCGCCCCGTTCGCCCCAGCAGCAGCGCCCCCGCCGCTGTCCCGGCGGTAGACGTCCGCAGCACACTGGGCCCGAGTCGATACGCCCCCGCGCCCGCCTCGCCGAAGAGCGCCAACTCCTCCGGCGACACGCCCCCTTCGGGCCCCACCACGAGCACGATCTCCCCGGCCGCCGGCAGTTCGGCCGTGGCCAGCGAGTCGTCACCGCTCTCGTGCAGTACGGCGGCGAAGTCCGCCTCGGCGAGCAGCGCCGCGACCTGCTTACCGGTGGCCGCGTCCGCGATCTCGGGGAACCGCACCCGGCGGGACTGCTTGCCCGCCTCCCGCGCGGTGGCCCGCCACTTGGCGAGGGCCTTGAGCCCCCGGTCGCCCTTCCACTGGGTGATGCAGCGTGACGCCGCCCAGGGCACGATCGCGTCGACGCCGACCTCGGTCATGGTCTCGACGGCCACTTCGCCCCGGTCACCCTTGGGCAGTGCCTGCACGACGGTGATACGGGGCCGCGCCGGGGGTTCCTCGTGGAGGCTCCCCACGTCCGTGACGACCAGCCGGTCCTTGCCCTCGGCGGCCTTCACCACACCCTCGATCCACCGGCCCCGCCCGTCGGTGAGGATCACGTCCTCCCCGGGCTTGAGCCGCTTCACGGAGACGGCGTGCCGGCCTTCGGGGCCGTCGAGCACGATCTCCGATCCCCAGCCGGTGAATCCGTCCACCACGAACACCGGCGCGGTCATCGGCCCGCACTCCCCGCCGGGCCCCCAAAGGCGCCGCCGACCTGGGCGGAGGCCGCTTCGGCCTGCGCGGCGGCGGTCTCGACGGCCAGCGTCTCGACCAGCTCCCCGGCGGGCAGCGCGCGGGCCATCCGGTGTCCCTGCCCGGCCCACAGCGCCATGCCCTGCGCGTCCCCGGCCTTGGCGGCGGCCTTGCGCAGCGGGGAAGTGAGGTGGTGGACCTGGGGGTAGGCGACGGGCGCGTAGGGGCCGTGCTCGCGCAGGAAACGGTTCACCAGGCCGCGCGCCGGGCGCCCGGAGAAGGCGCGGGTCAGCTCGGTACGGACGAAGAGGGGATTGGTCAGCGCCTGCTTGTGCACCGCGGCGGCGCCGGACTCGGGGGTGGCGAGGAACGCCGTGCCGAGCTGGGCCGCGCTCACGCCCGCGGTGAGGAGGGCGGCGATCTGGCTGCCGCGCATGATGCCGCCGGCCGCGACGATCGGCAGCGCCACGGCCTCGCGGACCTGCGCGACCAGGGAGAGCAGGCCGATGCCGGCGCAGTCCCGCTCGGGGTCGTCCCGGTGGGTGCCCTGGTGGCCGCCCGCCTCGACGCCCTGCACGATCACGGCGTGAGCGCCCGACCGCTCCACGGCCTGCGCCTCCTCCACCGAGGTCGCGGTGACCAGGGTGAGCGTGTTCTTGCGGGCCAGCGACTCGATGACCTCGGGCGTCGGGCAGCCGAAGTGGAAGGAGACCACCGGCACCGGATTGTCGAGCAGCACGGCCAGCTTGGCCTCGTAGCCGTCGTCGCGGCCGCTGTCGGGATCGCCCAGCTCGGCCTCGTACCAGGTGGCCTCACCGGCCAGCTGCTCCGCGTACACCTCGACGGCGCCGGGGTCGGCGTACTCCGGCTGCGGCATGAAGAGGTTCACGCCGAAGGGGCGTGAGGTGAGCGCCCGCAGCGCCTTGATCTCCTGGTACATGCCGTCGGCCGTCTTGTACCCGGCGGCGAGGAATCCCAGCCCGCCCGCCTCGGACACGGCGGCGGCCAGCCGCGGCACGGAGACACCGCCCGCCATCGGGGCCTGCACGATCGGAAGCGGAAAAAGATCGGTCAGCGCGGAGGACATGACGGCATGTTGTCACGTCCTTCGAACTACGCCGAATTCGGGAGCGCCGGTTGTTGTCCGCAGGCGGGTGGGGGCTGGTCGCGCGGTTCCCCGCGCCCCTGAGAAACCGGGGCGCGGGGAACCGCGCGACCAGCCACACACAACCCGCACCCGACAACAGACCGCTAACGCCCGTTGAACGCGTCCTTCAGCCGCGAGAACAGCCCCTGCTGTCCGGGCTGGAACTGCCCGGTCGGCCGCTCCTCACCCCGCAGCACGGCGAGCTGCCGCAGCAGCGCCTCCTGCTCGGGATCGAGCTTGCTCGGCGTCTGGACCTCGACGTGGACGATCAGATCCCCGCGCCCGCCACCCCGCAGGTGTGTGACACCCCGCCCATGCAGCGGAATCGACTGCCCGGACTGGGTCCCCGGCCGGATGTCGACCTCCTCAAGACCGTCCAGCGTCTCCAGCGGCACCTTCGTACCCAGAGACGCCGCGGTCATCGGAAGCGTCACCGTGCAGTGCAGATCGTCACCGCGCCGCTGGAACATCGCGTGCGGCAGCTCGTGGATCTCGACGTACAGGTCACCGGCGGGACCGCCGCCGGGCCCGACCTCGCCCTCACCGGCCAGCTGGATACGCGTGCCGTTGTCGACACCGGCCGGGATCTTCACGGTCAGGGTCCGCCGCGACCGCACCCGCCCGTCGCCCGCGCACTCGGGGCAGGGGTTCGGGACGATCGTGCCGAAGCCCTGGCACTGCGGGCAGGGCCGCGAGGTCATGACCTGGCCGAGGAAGGACCGGGTGACCTGCGAGACCTCACCGCGCCCGCGACACATGTCACAGGTCTGGGCGGTGGTGCCCGGAGCCGCGCCCTCGCCGCTGCACGTCGTGCAGACGATGGCGGTGTCGACCTGGATGTCCTTCGTCGTGCCGAAGGCCGCCTCGTCGAGGTCGATCTCCAGCCGGATCATCGCGTCCTGGCCACGGCGCGTACGCGACCGGGGGCCGCGCTGCGACGCCGTGCCGAAGAAGGCGTCCATGATGTCCGAGAAGTTCCCGAAGCCGCCGGCGCCGAAGCCACCGGCTCCACCGCCACCCGCCTGGGACAGCGGGTCGCCGCCGAGGTCGTAGACCTGCTTCTTCTGCGGATCCGAGAGCACCTCGTAAGCGGCGTTGATCTCCTTGAACCGCTCCTGGGTCTTCGGATCGGGGTTGACGTCCGGATGCAGCTCGCGAGCGAGCCTCCGGAACGCCTTCTTGATCTCGTCCTGGGAAGCGTCGCGGCGCACGCCGAGTACGGCGTAGTAGTCCGTGGCCACTTACGACTCCGCCAGGATCTGTCCGACGTACCGTGCCACCGCTCTTACCGCTCCCATCGTTCCCGGATAATCCATGCGCGTAGGTCCGACCACGCCCAGTTTCGCTACTGCCTCGCCGCCCGAACCGTAGCCGACTGAGACGACGGACGTGGAGTTGAGTCCCTCATACGCGTTCTCATGACCGATGCGTACGGTCATGCCCGAATCCCCGGCCTCGCCAAGCAACTTGAGGAGGACGACCTGCTCCTCCAAGGCTTCCAGAACGGGCCGGATAGTGAGGGGGAAGTCATGTCCGAAGCGGGTGAGATTGGCGGTACCGCCGATCATCAGCCGCTCCTCGCTCTCCTCGACGAGCGCCTCCAGCAGGGTGGAGAGCACCGTCGTGACCGTGCCCCGGTCCTCGATGTCGAACGCCTCGGGCAGGTCCTCGACCAGCCGCGGCACATCGGTGAACCGGCGGCCCGCGACCCGGCTGTTGAGCCGTGCTCGCAGATCCGCGAGTGACGTTTCTCCGAAGGGCGCCGGGCAGTCGACCATGCGCTGCTCGACCCGTCCCGTGTCCGTGATCAGCACGAGCATCAGCCGCGCGGGCGCCAGGGACAGCAGCTCCACGTGCCGCACCGTCGACCGGGTGAGCGACGGATACTGCACGACGGCGACCTGCCGCGTCAGCTGCGCCAGCAGCCGTACGGTGCGTGCCACGACATCGTCGAGATCGACGGCGCCGTCCAGGAAGTTCTGGATGGCGCGCCGCTCGGGCGGGGTCATGGGCTTGACGCCGGCCAGCTTGTCGACGAAGAGCCGGTACCCCTTGTCGGTGGGGATGCGGCCCGCGCTGGTGTGGGGCTGGGCGATGAAGCCCTCGTCCTCCAGCGCCGCCATGTCATTGCGGACGGTCGCCGGGGAGACGCCGAGGTTGTGGCGCTCGGTGAGCGCCTTGGAACCGACCGGCTCCTCGGTGCCCACATAGTCCTGGACGATGGCGCGCAACACCTGGAGCCTGCGTTCACTGAGCATCGCGCACACCTCCAGTCCGCTCTCCGGTGACTCCCCCTTGGCACTCACCCCGGGCGAGTGCCAACACTCCCCGCCCAGTGTACGGCGGTGGGGTACGCCCCCGGCAAGGCCGGTCCAGCCTTGTCATGCCGACGTGTACCGACCTGTCCGGCGATGTCGTACCGCTTCCGGGCCGCCTCCGCCCCGCCTCCGTGCGGCCTGCGCACTGCTTGCGCGTTGCTTCCGTGCCGCTTCCGTCCTGTTTCCCTACCGACGGGTACGTGGCAGCGGCCGGCCCTCGGCCGCTACAGCTAGCGTCGGGTCATGACGGTGACTTGGGAAGAGTTCGGGTGGCAGGGATTGGCGCCCCGGGTCGGGCGGTGCCGCCTTCCCGGCTGGGACTGCACGGTCGGGCTGGTGGTCGGGGACGGATCGGCCCTCTTGATCGACGCGGGTTCGAGCCTGCGGGAGGGCGCGCGGTTGCGTACCGAGGCGCACGGGCTGCTCGCCGGCGCCCGTGTGACACATCTCGCGCTCACCCACCCCCACTTCGACCATGTCTTCGGGGCGGCGGCGTTCGCCGGTGTGGAGGTCTTCGGCGCGGTCGGCCTGGACGCGGTCCTGGCCACCGAGAGCGACGCCCTCCGCACGGACGCCGTACGCAACGGCCTCGACCCCGGGACCGCCGCCGAGTCCGCCGACCTCCTCGTCCGCCCCCGCCACCACGTCTGCGGCGAGTGGACCCTCGACCTGGGCGGCGGCCTCCAGGTGCTGCTGGCGAACGTGGGGCCCGGCCACACCGCCCAAGACCTGACGGTCCTGGTGCCGGGCACGCCCGAGGTGGTCTTCTGCGGCGATCTGGTCGAGGAGTCCGGCGAACCCCAGGCCGGTCCCGACGCCGTCCCCGCCCACTGGCCGGCCGCCCTGGACCGCCTCCTGGACCTGGGCGGCGAGGACGCGCTGTACGTCCCCGGGCACGGGGCGGTGGTGGACGCGGCGTTCGTGCGGGCCCAGCGCGACGCGCTGGCGCTCCGTTTCGGCGTGTCGCGCTGAGCGCGGGGGAGATTCGGGCCGGGCTTCTCCTATCGTCATCCGAATGCGCCAGTACTCCCCGGACCTGACCCCGCCCTGGAAGAAGCCCAAGCCGGCCCCCGAGGTCCCGGCCGACCCCGGCCTGGTGGTCGAGGAGCCCGGCACCGGCTTCTGCGGCGCGGTGATCCGCTGCGAGGCGGGCACGGTGACCCTGGAGGACCGCTTCGGCAAGCACCGCGTGTTCCCGCTGGAGCCGCGCGGGTTCCTGCTGGAGGGCCGGGTGGTGACGCTCGTCCGGCCGTCGGCGGCGCCGTCGCGGCCCGCCCGCACCGCCTCCGGTTCGGTCGCCGTACCCGGCGCCCGCGCCCGGGTGGCCCGCGCCGGCCGTATCTACGTCGAGGGCCGCCACGACGCCGAACTCGTCGAGCGGGTCTGGGGCGACGACCTGCGTATCGAGGGCGTGGTCGTCGAGTACCTGGAGGGCGTGGACGACCTCCCGGCGATCGTGGCCGACTTCGGCCCCGGCCCGGACGCCCGCCTCGGCGTCCTGGTCGACCACCTGGTCCCCGGCAGCAAGGAATCCCGGATCGCCGCGTCGGTGACCAGCGATCACGCCCTGGTCGTGGGCCACCCGTACATCGACATCTGGGAGGCCGTGAAGCCGTCGTCCCTGGGCATCGAGGCGTGGCCGCGGGTGCCGCGCGGGCAGGACTGGAAGACGGGGGTGTGCCGGGCGCTGGGGTGGCCGGAGAACACCGGGGCGGCCTGGCAGGGGATTCTGGGGCGGGTGCGGTCGTACCGGGACCTGGAGCCGGAGCTGCTGGGATGCGTCGAGCGTCTCATCGACCATGTGACCGAGCCCGCGCCCTGAGCCCCCGTCCAGCCCCCGTCCCCTCCGACCCGACAGCGGTCGGGTCGGGGCGGCCGTCAGTCCACCAGGTCCCGCACCACCGCGTCGGCCAGCAGCCGCCCCCGCAGGGTCAGCACCGCACGCCCCTCCCCGTACGGCCCCGCCTCCAGGAGCCCGTCGGACAGTGCCCGCCCGGCCGCGGCCAGGCCTTCCTCGCGCAGCAGGGACAGCGGGCAGCCCTCGCGCAGTCGCAGCTCCAGCAGGATGCGTTCGACCCGGCGGTCCTCGTCCGAGAGGAGTTCGCGGCCGGCGCCGGGAGAGCGGCCGGTGGCCAGGGCGCTCGCGTAGGCGCCCGGGTGCTTGACGTTCCACCAGCGCACGCCCCCGACGTGGCTGTGGGCGCCGGGGCCCGCGCCCCACCAGTCGGCGCCGCGCCAGTACAGCTCGTTGTGCAGGCACCGGCCCGCCTCGGACGTGGCCCAGTTCGAGACCTCGTACCAGTCGAAGCCGGCGGCCGAGAACGTCTCCTCGGCGATGAGGTACCGGTCGGCGTGCACGTCGTCGTCCGTCATCGGGACCTCGCCCCGGCGGATGCGCCGCGCGAGCTGGGTGCCCTCCTCGACGATCAGGGCGTAGGCGGAGACATGGTCGGGTCCGGCGCCGAGGGCCGCGTCCAGGGAGGCCCGCCAGTCGTCGTCGGACTCGCCGGGTGTGCCGTAGATCAGGTCGAGGTTGACGTGGTCGAAGCCGGCCGCGCGGGCCTCCGCGACACACGCCTCGGGGCGACCCGGCGTGTGCGTACGGTCGAGCACCTTCAGGACGTGCTGCCGGGCGCTCTGCATACCGAAGGAGACCCGGTTGAAGCCGCCGGCCCGCAGGGTCGCCAGGTACACGGGGTCCACCGACTCGGGGTTCGCCTCCGTCGTCACCTCCGCGTCGTCCGCGAGCCCGAACTCGTCGCGGATCGCCCCCAGCATCCGTACGAGGTCGTCGGCGGCCAGCAGCGTGGGCGTGCCGCCGCCGACGAAGACCGTGCGGACCGGGCGCGGGTCGTCGCCGAGGACCTTGCGGGCGAGGCGGACCTCGTCGATCAGGGTCTCGGCGTAGTTGTCGCGGGAGGCGAGGACACCGCCGGTGCCGCGCAGCTCGGTCGCGGTGTAGGTGTTGAAGTCGCAGTAGCCGCAGCGGGTCGCGCAGTACGGGACGTGCAGGTAGAACCCGAGGGGACGCTCGGCGGCCCCGGCGAGCGCGGACGCGGGGAGCGTGCCGTCGTCGGGTACCGGTTCACCGTCGGGGAGTGCGGAAGGCATGCCTTCCATTGTCCAGCACCTGCGCACTCCCCTGTTCCGGCTCCCTATTCCGGCTCCCTACTCGGCTTGCAGCACCAGCAGCGCGAGGTCGTCGTCCGGGGGCCGGTTGCCGAAGTCGTGCACCAGGCGGCGGATCCGTTCGGCGATCAGCTGGGCGTCGAGCCCGGCGCAGCCGACGAGCGCGGTGGCGAGGCCGTCCCCGTCGTCGAACATGTGCGGACCGCTGCGCCGCTCGGTCACCCCGTCGGTCACACAGAGCAGCGTCTCGCCGTGGCGCAGCTCGAACGTCTCCGAGACGTACTCGGTGTCCTCGATCACCCCGAGCAGCGTCTGCGGCTCGGCCACCGGCCGTACGGTGCCGTCGGGGCCGAGGAGCAGCGGCAGCGGGTGGCCTGCGGAGGCGAGGGTGCAGCGGACGCCGCCGTCGACGGGGACGAGTTCGCCGTAGAGGAGCGAGAGGAAGCGGATCTGTGAGCAGTCGGGGTCGACGAGGCCGGGGGCGCCGGCCGTGACCAGGGCACGGGCGGCCGCGTCGGCCGCCTCGGTCGCGTCGTCGAGGAGGAGCTGGTTGAGGCGGTCGAGCACATCGGCGACGCCGTATCCCTCGCGGGCGAGCAGCCGCAGCCAGGGCCGGGCGAGGCCGATGACCACGGCCGCCTCGGGGCCTTTGCCCTGCACGTCTCCGATCGCGAAGCACCAGCGGCCGCGGCCCGCCGGGAACAGGTCGTAGAAGTCGCCACTGGGTCCACCCTTGTCGCACGGCTCGTACACGAGCGCGCTCGACACCCCGGGAATCTCGGCGACCGCCCCCGGCAGCAGTCCCCGCTGCAGGATCCGGCTGATGGTGGCCTGACGCGTGTACTGCCGCGCCGCCCCGATCGCCAGCGCGACCCGCCGACTCAGATCCTCCACCAGCCCGGTCACCTCATCCGGAAACCGAAGCAGTCCGGCCCGGCCGATGACGAGCGTGCCGAGGGGGCGTCCGCCGGCGATGAGACGATAGGCGAGGGCAGCCCCACCTTCACTTTCGCGAATGTCGAGGGGGGCGCCTTCGGGGTTCTCCAGGTGGGCGCCTTCGGGGTTCTCCAAGGGGGCGCCTTGGAGGTTCGCCGCCGGGCCGCCTTCGGGGTCTTCCGCCGAGCCGCCTTCGGGGTCTTCCAGTGGGCCGCCTTGGGGGGCCTCGGCCGGGCCGCTTTCGCAGTCCTCCGCAGGGCCGCCGTCGCGGTCCTCGACCGACCGGTCTGCGGAGTCCTCTGCGGGCCCGCCGTCGTGGTCCTCTACAGGACCGCCTCTGCCGTCGTCCACCGGGCCGCCGTCGCGGTCCTCGACCGACCGATCTGCGCGGGCCTCCGCGTGCCCGCCGTCGTGGGTCCCCGCCGGGCCGCCGTCTCGGCTCGCCACCGACCCACCCTCGCGGCCCTCGGCCGACCCGTCTTCACGGTCCTCCGCAGGCCCGCCGTCGTGATTCTCCGCCAGCCCTTCCACCGACCCGGCGTCGCGGTCCTCCGCCGCCCCGCCCTCGCGACTCTCCGCCGCCCCGCCCTCGCGACTCTCCGCCGGCCCGCCGTCGCGGTCCTTGGCAGGCCTACCGTCGCGGCTCGACACCGACCCTCCGCCGCGGTCCTCCGCCGACCCGTCTTCACGGTCCTCCGCAGGCCTGCCAGCGCGACTCGACACCGCCCCGCCTTCGCAGCCCTCCACCGACCCACCATCGCGCACCTCGGCCGACCCGCCGTCGCGCACCTCCGCAGGCCTGCCGTCCTGGCCCGCCTCCGGCCTGCCCTCGCTGCTTGCCCCGGCCTCGCCGTCGGCCTTCGCCTCGGACGTTCCGGTCCGCGAGTCCTGTCCGGGCTCCATCCCCGATGCCGATCCCGGCACCACCCCAGATTCCGGTCCCGATCCCGGCCCCGATCCCGATCCCGGCACCGTCCCCGATCCCGCCACCGTCCCGGAATCCGTCCCCGAGCCCGGCTCCATCCCGGGTCCCCACCCCGGCTCCCTCCCACACGGCGCCCCAGATTCCCCTCCCGGCCAGGGCCACGGCACCGGCATCGGCCGGGAGCGCACGGACTCGGGCAGCCTCGGGGGGTTCTTTTCCAGGGCGAGGCGGAGGTCCTCGATCCGGTTCTCGCTGCTGTGCCAGACTCGGGCGAGCCGTGGCGCCGGGCCGAGGGGACCGTCGCCGCGCCAGCCCAGCGCCTCGTCCTCCAGCCATACCGCGCACCAGTCGGCCAGCCTCGGCACGAGGAGTTGTCCGGTGAGGGCGGCGACCAGGTCCTCGTCCAGTTGCCCGGCGAGCAGATCGGACGCCTCGGCGAGGAAGGAGAGGGCACCCCGGTTCAGCCACTCCCGGTCGTTTCCCCCACCGCGCCTCGGCACGGGGGCGACCAGGTCGACCAGGCCCGAGCCGTGTTCGAATCCGCCCTCATCACCCTCGTACCCCCTCCCGCCGATGCCGGCACCGGCACCAGCACCGGCGCCGGCACCAGCACCGGCGCCGGCACCCGCACCCGCACCCGCACCCGCGTACGCCCCCACATCCCCCTCATCGGCCCCGTACGCCTCGATCGCGTCCTCCACCGTCATCGCCCCGTCGACAGACAGCCGGGCCCAGACGGTCTTCACGCCGGTGCGGTAGGTGACGCCCCAGGCTTCGGAGAGGGCGGCGACGAGGCTCAGGCCGCGTCCGTACTCCGCCTCCTCATAGGGCCGTTCGACGAGGTAGGGGCGTTCGGCGCCCTCGCCGCGTACCGCCCGGGAGGGGTGGTGGTCGGAGACCTCTACGACCAGCCAACCGGCGTCGGCGGGGGCGTCGCGGCCGAACCGGCACAGCAACTCGACATCGGTGCCGGCATGGACGACCGCGTTGGTGACCAGCTCGCTGACCACGACGAGCACGTCCTCGACGAGCCGGTCGGTGAGGCCGAGGCCAAGGCCGGCGACGCCGGGCGGGTCGAGCTCGGCCCACTCCGCGAGCGCGGCACCGACGAAGCGCCGGGCGGCTCCCGGCGCGAGCGGACCGCCGGACAGCGACACGTGCGCGACCGTGCGCCGGTCGGCGCCCGCACCCCCACCCGCAGGCCCGGAACCAAGCCCCGCATACAAGGACTCGGGCCCGACATACACGCCCCCCGCGTGCGCCGGCGCACCGGAAATACAGGACACGGTCTCCCGTTGAGTCGGAATGGCCCCCACTGAGCGGCTCCCTGAGAAGTTCGGACGAATAGGCCTCAGGCGGCACGGACAGAGTGACAGACTGGCCAGGCTCATAAGCGCCGAGTTACCGAAGTGGGCCACCATGAGTGACGACAGTGCTACGCAGGTGCTCGAAGACGGTCAGAAAGGCAGCCGAACGGACGATCTGATCCGGGCATCCGATCTGCGCGCGCTGACCGCGGCGATGACCGCCGCCCGCGACGGCAGCTTCACCAAGGTCCCGGAGACCGGCCCCACGCCGGTGGCGGAACTGTGCGCCCTCTTCAACCAGATCATCGACCGCAGCACCCACTTCGGCGACGAAGTGCAGCGCGTACGCCGGGAGTTGGTCCGGCACGGCCGCCTCGACGAGCGGCTCTCGGCCAGCCCCGGCCAGGGCGCCTGGGCGACCCGCGTCGACGACGTGAACCAGACCCTCGACGCCCTGGTCGCCCCCGCCGTGAACGCCACGCGCGTGCTGGACGCGGTGGCCGGCGGCGACCTCACCCAACGCGTCGACCTGCACGACGGCAATCGTCAACTCCGGGGCGATCTACGACGGTTGGGCCGCGCCGTGAACAAGATGGTCGACCAGTTGTCGCTGTTCACCGGCGAGGTGACCCGGGTGGCCCGCGAGGTCGGCACGGAAGGGCGGCTCGGCGGCCGAGCCAAGGTCCGTGGCTTGTCCGGGAGTTGGCGGGACGTGACCGAGACGGTCAACACGATGGCCGCCCGACTGACCGCGCAGGTACGCGACATCGCCCTGGTGACCACCTCCGTGGCGCGCGGCGACCTGACCCGCACGGTGACCGTCGAGGCGACCGGCGAGCTGCTGGAGCTGAAGCTCACCGTGAACACGATGGTCGACCAGCTCTCCGCCTTCGCCGACGAGGTCACGCGTGTGGCCCGTGAGGTCGGCACCGAAGGCCGGCTGGGCGGTCGCGCCCAGGTCCGGGGCGTATCGGGCGTGTGGAAGGACCTCACCGACAACGTCAACTTCATGGCGTCGAACCTGACCTCCCAGGTCCGCAACATCGCCCAGGTCACCACCGCCGTCGCGAACGGCGATCTGAGCCAGAAGATCACCGTCGACGCACAGGGCGAGATCCTGGAGCTGAAGTCCACCATCAACACGATGGTCGACCAGCTCTCCGCCTTCGCCGACGAAGTCACCCGAGTAGCCCGCGAGGTCGGCACCGAGGGAAACCTCGGCGGCCGGGCCCAGGTCCGGGGCGTCTCCGGTGTCTGGAAGGACCTCACCGACAACGTCAACTTCATGGCGGACAACCTGACTTCGCAGGTCAGGAACATCGCCCAGGTCTCCACCGCGGTCGCCCAGGGCGATCTCGGCAAGAAGATCACGGTCGAGGCGAAGGGCGAGATCCTGGAGCTGAAATCGACTATCAACACAATGGTCGACCAGCTCTCCGCCTTCGCGGACGAGGTGACCAGGGTCGCGCGCGAGGTCGGCACGGAGGGCAACCTCGGCGGCCAGGCCCAGGTCCGCGGCGTCTCCGGCGTCTGGAAGGACCTCACGGACAACGTCAACTTCATGGCCGTGAACCTGACTTCACAGGTCCGGAACATCGCCCAGGTGACGACGGCCGTCGCGAACGGCGACCTCTCCAAGAAGATCACCGTCGACGCGCGCGGCGAGATCCTCGAACTGAAGGACACCGTCAACACGATGGTGGAGCAGCTGCGCGCCTTCGCCGACGAGGTGACCCGCGTGGCCCGCGAGGTCGGCACCGACGGCCGCCTCGGCGGACGCGCCCAGGTGCTCGGCGTCCTGGGTGTGTGGCGGGACCTGACCGACAACGTCAACTACATGGCGGACAACCTGACTTCGCAGGTCAGGAACATCGCCCAGGTGACGACGGCCGTCGCGAACGGCGACCTCTCCAAGAAGATCGACGTGGACGCGCGCGGCGAGATCCTGGAGCTGAAGACCGCCATCAACACGATGGTCGACACCCTCTCCTCCTTCTCCTCCGAGGTCACCCGGGTCGCCCGCGAGGTCGGCTCAGAGGGCCAGCTCGGCGGCCAGGCAAGGGTCGAGGGCGTGTACGGCACCTGGAAGCGCCTGACGACGAACGTCAACGAACTCGCCCTGAACCTGACCACCCAGGTCCGCGCCATCGCCGAGGTCGCCTCGGCCGTGACCCAGGGCGACATGACCCGCTCGATCACGGTGGAGGCGCGCGGCGAGGTCGCCGAGCTGAAGGACAACATCAACCTGATGGTGGCCAACCTCCGCGAGACCACCCGCGCGAAGGACTGGCTGGAGTCCAACCTCGCCCGCCTCGCCGCCCTGATGCAGGGCCACCGCGACCTGATGGAGGTCGCCGACCTGATCCTGCGCGAGCTGACCCCGCTGGTGAACGCCCAGTACGGCGCCTTCTACCTGGCCGACCCCGGCGAGGACGGCGCGGCCCCGCTCCCGGTGGCGCCCACCAAGGGCCTCGCCTTCATCGCGGGCTACGGCGCGGCCCAGGGCGCGACGGTCGAAACGGGCGCCCTTCCCGTGCACGGCCTCGTCGCCCAGGCGGCCCGCGAGAAGAAGCGGATCCTGGTCAAGGAGGCCCCGCCGGACTACATCAAGATCAGCAGCGGGCTGGGGGAGGCCTCCCCGTCCAGCGTCGTCATCATCCCGATCCTCTTCGAGGACAAGCTCCTCGGCGTGATCGAGCTTGCCTCCTTCTCCCGCTTCTCCGACGTCCATCTGGCGTTCTTCGACCAGTTCGTGAACACCATCGGCGTCGCCATCAACACGATCATCGCCAACTCCCGCACGGAGTCCCTCCTCGGCGAGTCCCAGCGCCTCGCCACGCAGCTCCAGGAACGCTCCGACGAGCTCCAGAAGCAGCAGGCGGAGTTGCAGCGCTCGAACGCCGAACTGGAGGAGAAGGCAGCCCTGTTGGCCACCTCCTCGCAGTACAAGTCGGAGTTCCTGGCGAACATGTCGCACGAGCTGCGCACCCCGCTCAACTCCCTGCTCATCCTGGCGCGGCTGCTCTCCGACAACCCGGACGGCCATCTCACCGACCAGGAGGTCCAGTTCGCGACCACCATCCACCGCTCCGGATCGGATCTGCTGCAGCTGATCAACGACATCCTCGACCTGTCGAAGATCGAGGCCGGCCGGATGGACGTACGCCCGAAGCGCCTCCCCCTCATCAAGCTGCTCGACTACGTCCACGCCACGTTCCGCCCGCTGACCCTCGACCGGGGCCTCGCCTTCGACGTCACGGTCGGCGAGAACGTGCCGCGCGAGACGTACTCGGACGAGCAGCGCCTGCAGCAGATCCTGCGCAACCTGCTCTCCAACGCGATCAAGTTCACCGCGTCCGGCCGGGTCGAGCTGACCGTCAGCCGGGTCAAGGACCCCGACCACCGCTTCACCCGCGAGGACCACGACGAGGTGATCGCCTTCGCGGTCTCCGACACCGGCATCGGCATCGCCGCCGAGAAACTCCCGGTCATCTTCGAGGCGTTCCAGCAAGCCGACGGCACCACGAACCGCAAGTACGGCGGTACGGGCCTGGGGTTGTCCATCAGCCGTGAGATCGCCGGCCTGCTGGGCGGCAGGATCATCGCCGAGAGCGTCCCCGGCAAGGGCTCGACCTTCACCCTGTACGTCCCCGTCTTCAGCCCCGGCCACGGGGTGACCGGCTCCGCCGCCGAGGACCTCGGCACGCTCGTACCGGAGCAACTGGCCACCGAGCCGTACCCGGCCGCGTACGACAGCGACGACGCCTGGCCGGCGCCCACCAAGCTGGAGGCGTGGAAGGTGGGGCGCGCGGGCCGGCTCCTGCCCGGCCGCCGGGTGCTGATCGTGGACGACGACATCCGCAACGTCTTCGCCCTCACCCATGTCCTGGGCCGCGTCGGCATGACCGTCCTGTACGCGGAGAACGGCCGCGAGGGCATCGAGACCCTGGAGCGCAACCCGGACGTCGAACTCGTCCTGATGGACATCATGATGCCGGAGATGGACGGCTACGAGACGATCTCCGCCATCCGCCGCACCCCGCGCTGGGCCGGTCTGCCCATCGTCGCCCTCACCGCCAAGGCGATGCCCGGCGACCGCGAGAAGTCCATCGCCCGCGGCGCCAACGACTACGTACCCAAGCCCGTGGACGTCGACCGGCTGCTCACGGTCGTCTGCGCGGTCCTGGACCCGGAGGGCGCGGAGCCGTCGCCCGAGAAACGTACCGAAGAGAACGAGGCGCCATGACCCCGCAGGACCGGACCGACCACAGCGCGGGAATCCTCCTCGTCGACGACATGGAGGACAACCTGATCGCCCTGGAGGCCGTCCTGGCATCCCTCAACGAGCCGCTGGTACGCGCCCGTTCGGGCGAGGAGGCCATGAAGGCCCTCCTCCGGCACCGCTTCGCCGTCGTGCTCCTCGACATCCGCATGCCCGGCATGGACGGCTTCGAGACCGCCGCCCACATCAAGCGCCTCGACCAGACCAAGGACGTCCCGATCATCTTCCTCACCGGCACCGACTCGGACACGGGTTACGCCTTCCGCGGCTACGCCACCGGCGCCGCGGACTACCTGACCAAGCCCTTCGACCCCTGGGTGTTACGGGCCAAGGTCAGCGTCTTCCTCGACCTGCACCGCAAGACCCAGCAGCTGGCGAACCTGCTGGCGCGGCAACAGGAACACACCGAGCAGGTCAGCTCAAGACTGGCCACCCTGGAAAAACAACTGACCCGCCCCACCCCGGACCTCCCGGAGATCCGAATACAGCTGGAGAACCTCCGAGCCCTGATAACGAGCGACCAGGCCGACTAGGCCATGGGCGCGGGGACTGCGCGACAAGCCACGACGAATCCGCGGCCGCCCACCAGCCCCCGCACCCCCGTTCCGCCCGCGCTACTTCTCCCGAGCCCCCGCGTACATGTCCTCGATGAGGTGCACGTACTCCTTCTCCACCACGGGCCGCTTCAGCTTCAGGCTCGGCGTCAGCTCACCGTGCTCGACATCCAGGTCCCGCGGCAGCAACCGGAACTTCTTGATCGTCTGCCACCGCTGCAGCCCCTCGTTGAGCTGCTTGATGTAACCCTCCACGAGCGCCACCGTCGCCGGCGCCGCGATGACCTCCTCGTACGACTTGCCCGCGAGCCCGTTGTCCGCGGCCCAGCCCTGGATGGAGGCCTCGTCGAGGGCGATGAGGGCGGCGCAGAAGTTGCGGTCGGCGCCGAGCACCATGACGTTGGAGGTGAAGGGGCACAGCGACTTGAACTGGCCCTCGATCTCGGTCGGCGCGATGTACTTGCCGCCGGATGTCTTGAACAGGTCCTTCTTGCGGTCGGTGATCCGCAGATACCCGTCGGGCGACAGCTCGCCGATGTCACCGGTGTGGAACCAGCCGTCGGCCTCCAGCACCTCGGCGGTCTTCTCGGGCAGCCCGTGGTAGCCCTCCATGACGCCGGGCCCGCGCAGCAGGATCTCGCCGTCGTCCGCGATGCGCACCTCGGTGCCGGGGAGCGGCTTGCCGACCGTACCCGTGCGGTACGCCTCCCCGGGGTTGAGGAAGGAGGCGGCGGAGGACTCGGTCAGACCGTAACCCTCCAGGATGGGGATGCCCGCGCCGGCGAAGAAGAAGCCGATCTCGGGCGCCAGCGCGACCGAGCCGGAGATGCACGCCCGCAGGCGGCCGCCGAAGGCCTCGCGCAGCTTCTTGTAGACCAGCGCGTCGGCGACCTTGTGCTTGGCCTCCAGCGCGAACGGAACCGACGCGGTGCCGGTGCGCCGGAAGTTGTCCTGGCTGGCCTTGGCGTACTCGCGGGAGACCCCGGCCGCCCACTGGAAGATCTTGTACTTCGCCGGGCTGCCCGCGCGGGCCTTGGCGACGACGCCGTTGTAGACCTTCTCGAAGATACGGGGCACGGCCGCCATGTACGTCGGCTGCACGACCGGCAGATTCTCGATGATCTTGTCGACGCGGCCGTCGACGGCGGTGATGTGCCCGACCTCGATGTGCCCCGCGAGGAGCACCTTGCCCATGACGTGCGCGAGCGGCAGCCACAGGTACTGCACGTCCTCCGCATTGAGCAGGCCGGTCGCCGCGATGGCCTTCGCCATGTACGCCCAGTTGTCGTGCGGGAGGCGGACGCCCTTGGGGCGGCCGGTGGTGCCCGAGGTGTAGATGAGGGTGGCGAGCTGGTCCTTGGTGATCGCGCCGACCTTCTCCTTGATCAGGTCGGGCTTCTTCTCCAGGTACGCGGCGCCGCGCTCCTCCAGCTCGGCCAGGGAGAGGATCCAGTCCTCCGAGAGGTCGGCGCCCTCGGGGTCGATGACGATCACATACGTCAGCTCGGGCAGGTCGGCCTTCTTCTCGCGCGCCTTGGCGAGCTGCTCGGCGTTCTCCGCGATGAGGACCTTGCTGCCGGAGTCGGACAGGATGTACGCGGATTCGTCGGCGTTCGTCGACGGGTAGACCGTGGTGTTGGCGGCGCCCGCGCACATGATGCCGAGGTCGCACAGGATCCACTCGATCCTGGTGGCGGAGGACAGCGCGACGCGCTCCTCGGGCCGTACCCCCAGTTCGACCAGCCCGGCCGCGACGGCGTTGACCCGCTCGGCGGCCTGCGCCCAGGTCAGCGGCTTCCAGTCCGAGGGCCCCTGGCCGGAGGCCGACGGCACGGGGTAGCGGAATGCCTCGGCATCGGGCGTGGCCGCCACGCGCTCCAGGAAGAGGGCCGCCATGGACGGCGGACGGTTCTCGATCAGGGTCTGTGTGTCGCTCACGACATCCTCCGGGGCCCGCGACAGTGCGGCTGGCTCATCGACTGTGCTCAAGGACTGGTGCTCAAGGACTGTGTGCTCAGAACTGTGCGGCTGGCTCAAAGCGGCTGTTGTTTAACTCACGAGTAACTAGCGAGTGGTGATCAGAGTAAAGCCCGGCCCGCCCGTTCGTAAGGGGCGGCGGGCCGTCACTTTCCACCGAGAACGACCGCACGAACGCATGCGGGCCCGTCGCGCCGAAACGCGACGGGCCCGCACTCCGCCCCAGTTCCCGGGGGTGACCGGTGGCTACTTCTTGCCCTTGCCACCGCCGGCGCTCTCGTCACTGGACAGCACGGCGATGAAGGCCTCCTGCGGAACCTCCACAGAGCCCACCATCTTCATGCGCTTCTTGCCTTCCTTCTGCTTCTCCAACAGCTTTCGCTTCCGGGAGATGTCACCGCCGTAGCACTTGGCGAGGACGTCCTTGCGGATCGCGCGGATGGTCTCGCGGGCGATCACCCGGGAGCCGATGGCGGCCTGGATCGGAATCTCGAAGGCCTGGCGCGGGATCAGCTCGCGCAGCTTGGCGACGAGCCGCACGCCGTACACGTAGGCCGCGTCCTTGTGGGTGACCGCGGAGAAGGCGTCGACACGGTCGCCGTGCAGCAGGATGTCGACCTTGACCAGCTGGGCGTCCTGCTCGCCGGTGGGCTCGTAGTCCAGGGAGGCGTAGCCGCGGGTCTTGGACTTCAGGTTGTCGAAGAAGTCGAAGACGATCTCGGCCAGGGGGAGCGTGTAGCGGATCTCGACGCGGTCCTCGGAGAGGTAGTCCATGCCGAGGAGGGTGCCGCGACGGGTCTGGCAGAGCTCCATGATCGAGCCGATGAACTCGCTGGGAGCGAGGATCGTGGCCCGGACGACCGGCTCGAAGACCTTGTCGATCTTGCCCTCGGGGAACTCGCTCGGGTTGGTGACCGTGTGCTCCTTCCCGTCCTCCATGATCACGCGGTAGACCACGTTGGGCGCGGTGGCGATGAGTTCGAGGTTGAACTCGCGCTCCAGGCGCTCACGGATGACGTCGAGGTGCAGCAGCCCCAGGAAGCCGACGCGGAAACCGAAGCCGAGGGCCGCGGACGTCTCCGGCTCGTAGACCAGGGCGGCGTCGTTGAGCTGGAGCTTGTCCAGCGCCTCGCGGAGGTCGGGGTAGTCCGAGCCGTCCAGCGGATAGAGGCCGGAGAAGACCATCGGCTTGGGGTCCTTGTACCCGCCGAGAGCCTCGGTGGCGCCCTTCTCCTTGCTGGTGATCGTGTCACCGACCTTGGACTGACGGACGTCCTTCACGCCGGTGATGATGTAGCCCACCTCGCCGACGCCGATGCCGTCGGCCGGCGTCATCTCGGGGGACGAGACGCCGATCTCGAGGAGCTCGTGGGTGGCGCCGGTCGACATCATCTTGATGCGCTCGCGCTTGTTGAGCTGGCCGTCGATGACACGGACGTAGGTGACCACGCCCCGGTAGGAGTCGTAGACCGAGTCGAAGATCATCGCGCGGGCGGGGGCGTCCTTGACGCCGACCGGGGCCGGGACGTCACGGACGACCCGGTCCAACAGCGCGTCCACACCGAGGCCGGTCTTGGCCGAGACCTTGAGCACGTCCTCCGGCTGGCAGCCGATGAGGTTGGCGAGCTCCTCGGAGAACTTCTCCGGCTGGGCGGCCGGCAGGTCGATCTTGTTCAGTACGGGGATGATCTTGAGGTCGTTCTCCATCGCCAGGTAGAGGTTGGCGAGGGTCTGCGCCTCGATGCCCTGGGCGGCGTCGACGAGAAGAACGGTCCCCTCACACGCCGCGAGCGACCGCGAGACCTCGTACGTGAAGTCGACGTGCCCGGGGGTGTCGATCATGTTGAGGATGTGCGTGTTGCCCGGCTCGGTGGTCGGCGCCCAGGGCAGACGCACCGCCTGGGACTTGATCGTGATACCGCGCTCGCGCTCGATGTCCATGCGGTCGAGGTACTGGGCGCGCATCTGCCGCTGGTCGACCACCCCGGTCAGCTGGAGCATCCGGTCGGCGAGCGTGGACTTGCCGTGGTCGATGTGCGCGATGATGCAGAAATTGCGGATCAGAGCCGGGTCGGTACGGCTCGGCTCGGGCACATGGCTAGGGATCGCGGGCACGCAGGGTCCTGATTCTTGAGGTGTCCGCAGCCGTCTGCGGGGTCTCGGGTCGGATCTAGCGGGTCTGTACGTAGGCACCATGGTCCCATGGGCGGAGGGCTGCGACCGGTTTGGGCCGACCCGAGGGCGGCTGGTACCGTGGATGGCTGTGCCTCATGCCCTCTCAGCAAGAGGTACATCCCAAAAAAATCAAGGTGCCTGAGGCATGTCCTCGTACATTCCTCGTACACCTGTAGCTGAAGAGGCTCATTCGTGGCGAACATCAAGTCCCAGATCAAGCGGAACAAGACCAACGAGAAGGCGCGCCTTCGCAACAAGGCCGTCAAGTCGTCGCTCAAGACCGCCATCCGCAAGGCCCGTGAGGCCACTGCCGCGGGTGACGTCGAGAAGGCCACCGAGTACCAGCGCGCTGCCGCGCGTCAGCTCGACAAGGCCGTCTCGAAGGGTGTCATCCACAAGAACCAGGCCGCCAACAAGAAGTCGGCGCTTGCTTCCAAGGTCGTCGCCCTCAAGGGCTGAGTTCCGCCTCTGATCTGACCGCCGGCTGGACCCAGAGCGGGCCCTCTCTCATCCGCTCCCACCCGGCCCCCCGGACCCGTACGCGACTGCGTTCGCCACGCGGGTACAGGTCCACCATCTCGACCCGACCCCTGTCCGCCGCCCCTTCCCCGGGGTGGGGGCGGGGCTTTCGGCATTTCCGGGGATACTTTTCCGAGATCACTTTCAAAGCAGGGCGGCCGCAGCGCTCTTTTTAGGGGCGCGGGGAACTGCGCGATCAACCACGAAGCACCCGCACCCGCCAACGCACAGAACCCCCGAGCTATAAGGCGCTGAAGGGGGTCGAAGGGGCGCAGCGCCTGGATGGGGGTCCCCCCGCTCGAGCGAAGCCGAGCGGGGGGGAGGGACGGGTAGGGGCGGCGGGGGCGAAAAAGTCACCCCCGACGAGACCGCGCAGCCCGAGCAATCACCACAACCGCCTTCTCCAACGCGTACTCAGGATCGTCCCCCCCACCCTTGACCCCCGCATCAGCCTCAGCCACAGCCCGCAACGCAACGGCGACCCCATCCGGAGTCCACCCCCGCATCTGCTGCCGCACCCGATCGATCTTCCACGGCGGCATCCCCAACTCCCGCGCAAGATCCGCCGGCCGCCCGCCCCGCGCCGACGACAGCTTCCCGATCGCCCGGACCCCCTGAGCCAACGCACTGGTGATCAACACCGGCGCCACCCCCGTCGCCAGCGACCACCGCAACGCCTCCAACGCCTCCGCCGCCCGCCCCTCGACGGCCCGATCGGCCACCTCGAAGCTCGACGCCTCGGCCCGCCCGGTGTAGTACCGCCCGACCACCGCGTCGTCGATCGTCCCCTCGACATCCGCGGTTAGCTGCGACGCCGCGGCCGCGAGCTCCCGCAGATCACTCCCGATCGCGTCGACGAGCGTCTGGCACGCCTCCGCCGTGGCGGACCGCCCGAGCGCCCGGAACTCCCCCCGCACGAACGCCATCCGATCCCCCGGCTTGGTCATCTTGGGGCACGCCACCTCCCGCGCCCCCACCTTGCGCGCCGCGTCCAGCAGCCCCTTCCCCTTGGCACCGCCCGCGTGCAGCAGCACCAGGGTGATCTCCTCGGCGGGCGCCCCGAGATACGCCTTCACGTCCTTGACCGTGTCGGCCGAAAGATCGTGCGCATTGCGTACGACCACGACCTTCCGCTCGGCGAAGAGCGACGGACTGGTCAACTCGGCGAGCGTGCCGGGCTGCAACTGCTCCGAGGACAGATCACGTACGTCCGTGTCGGCATCGGCGGCCCTGGCGGCGGCCACCACCTCCCGCACGGCACGGTCCAGCAGCAGGTCCTCCTGGCCCACGGCAAGCGTCACAGGGGCGAGAGGATCATCATTCGCAGTCTTCTTGGCCATCAGGCACAGCATCCCACGCCCCACCGACAACCCACCCTGCCCCGCACCCGCACCCACGCCCGCGTCGGCCAGGGGCGCGGGGAACCTCGCGAGCACCCCCCACCGCCCCGCACCCGACGAACCCCCCGACAGCCACCCGGTGGTTTCCCGGCACCCAGTGGAACGCTACGGCTCCTCCCGCCACCCCTCCCACTCCCCCGCGAACTCGTCCAACGCCACCGGATCCAGCCGACCCCGCTCGTCCCGCAGCACCACCAGCCACTGCGCGTCCTCCGCGTCGTCCTCCCCGGCCAGCGCGTCCCGCACCAACCGCGGCTCCTCGTCCAGCCCGAACCGCTCCCCGAGCGCCTCCGCCGCCTCCTGCGCCGCGTCACGGTCGGGCAGCACCAGCACATGTCTCACATCGCTCACGCCCCCATTTTCCGCCGGCCCCGGCCCACCTCACACCGCGGTGCCCCCTCCTCCCCCGCCCCTCACCTCCGGCACCCGCTCCAGCTCCATCCCGAACCGCTCCCGATACGCCATCAGCACCTCCCGATCCGTCACCGGCTCGGTCACCTCCCGCTCGCCCTCCGCCGACGTGACCGTGAGGGTGCGACCGCTGAGGGTGATCCGTCCGCCGTCCTCGGCGACCCGGGAGCAGACGAGGGACCGGGTGAAGTGCGAGGCCGGTGAGGTGCTGTGCCACCAGGCCCCGGCCACGAAGTCACCGAGCACCCTGGGCCGCGTCTCCAGCCGGTACTGGGGCGTCCCGTCCCGGTAGATGTCCAGGTCCCCGAACTCCCGCCCACCGCTCTCCCGATCCGCCTCGGCCACCCGGAACGTGCCGCCCGGATCCTCCTGCTCCCCGCGCCCCCCGAAGTCCAGCGGATAGTGGCTGTTCGACCCGAACCCCACGTCGGCCAGCCAGTCACCCCCGTCCACCGTCCGTACCCGCAGCGCGAGATGGTCGTACGGGATGCCGAGCCGCCCCTCATCGCCGTACACCCGTGCCGCGAGCAGCGTCACGTCGAACCCCAGGGCCGCGAGCAACGCCCCGAACAGTCCGTTCAGTTCGAAGCAGAAGCCGCCCCTGCGCTCCCCCACGACCTTGTCGAGGAGCCGCTTCTCCTCCAGCACGATCTCCTCTCCGAGGTGGATCGACAGGTTCTCGAACGGCACCGCCCACAGATGGCGCAGATGCAGCTCACGCAGTACGTCGACGGTGGGCCAGGCCGGGTGCTCGGCCCCGGATGCGGCGAAGGTAGGCGTCCAGTTCCGCGGTATCCATGACTTCAGTCTCTCGCCACCAGCAGCTCCTTCGCCGTACCCGCGACGGCGATCGCGCCGTCCTCGTCCGTACGCAGCACCGTGGCGCCCCCGGCCCGCAGCGCCGCGACCGTGCTCGGGGCCGGATGTCCGTACGAGTTGTCCGCGCCCACCGAGATGAGTGCCAGCCGGGGTGCCATCGCGCGTATCAGGTCCGGGTCCTGGTAGGCCGACCCGTGATGGGCGACCTTCACCACGTCCACGGCTCCCAGCGCCGCGGCCTCGGGGGATCTCGCCAGTTCCCGCTGACCGGGCGGTTCCAGGTCGCCGAGGAGCAGCAGGGTCAGCCCGGCCGCACGGACCAGCATGGTCACGCTGGCGTCGTTCGGCCCGTCCGGCACGGGCGCGGCACCCGGCGGCCACAGCACCCGCCACGCGAGGCTCCCCGTGCGCCGCTCCTCCCCGGCCACCGCCCGTGTCACCGGAATCCGCCGGGCCGCCGCGTGTCTGTGCACGAACTCGGCCTGGTCGGCGGGCTCCTCGAACCCGGTCGTCTCGATCGCCCCGACCGAACGTCCCCGCAGCACTCCCGGCAGCCCCGCCACATGGTCGGCGTGGAAGTGGGTGAGGACGACGAGGGGGACTCTGGTGATGCCGAGCGCCGTCAGACAGCGGTCGGCCAGCACCGGATCGGGACCGGCGTCCACGACCACCCCGGCGCCGTCACCCGCCGCGAGGACGGTCGCGTCCCCTTGGCCCACATCACACATCACGAACCGCCAGCCGGGCGGCGGCCAGCCCGTGATCACCCTGGTCAGGGGCGGTGGCTGCACCACGGCCAGCAGGAACACCACCAGGCACGCCCCGACCAGCCAGGGATGGCTCATAAGCCGCCGCCCGACCGCCACGCCGACCACGGTGACGAGGGCGAGCAGCAGCGCACCCGTCCAACTGCCCGGCCAGTCCACACCGGCACCGGGCAGGGACGCCCCGGTGCGGGCGATGTCCGCGATCCACCCGGCGGGCCAACTCGCGCACCAGGCGAGGCACTCGGCCACGGGCATCGCCACCGGGGCCGTCGCCAGCGTGGCGAACCCCAGCACCGTGGCCGGGGCCACCGCGAACTCCGCCAGCAGATTGCACGGCACCGCCACCAGGCTCACCTTGGCCGACAGCACGGCGACGACCGGCGCGCACACCGCCTGCGCGGCTCCCGCCGCCGCCAGCGCCTCGGCCGGGCGGGGCGGCACCCGGCGCCGCTGGAGCGCCGCACTCCAGCGCGGGGCGAGGGTGAGCAGGGCCCCGGTGGCGAGAACCGACAGCAGGAAGCCGTAACTACGCGCCAGCCACGGGTCGTACAGCACCAGCAGCAGAACCGCCGTCGCCAGCGCGGGGATGAGGGACCTGCGGCGTCCCGTCGCGATGGCCAGCAGCGCGATCGAGCCGCAGGCCGCGGCCCGCACCACGCTCGGTTCCGGCCGGCACACGATCACGAAGCCGAGCGTCAGCGCGCCACCGGCCAGCGCGGTCGTCCGCAGCGGAATCCCGAGCCGGGGCGCGAGCCCCCGCCGCTCGGCCCGCTGGGCCAGCCCCGGCGGTCCGATGAACAGGGCCAGCAGAATCGTGAAGTTCGCCCCGCTCACTGCGAGCAGATGCGTGAGGTCGGTCGCCTTGAAAGCCTCGTCCAACTCGACCGTGACCCGCGAGGTGTCCCCGACGACGAACCCCGGCAACAGCGCCCGCGCGTCCGCGTCCAGCCCGTCGGTCGCCTCCCGCAGCCCCTCCCGCAACCGCCCCGCGAACCGCTGCACCGCACTCGCCTCCGCCACCACCTCCGGGGCCCCGCCCCGCACCCGCAACACGGCCGCCACCCGGTCTCCCCCGGCCATGGCCGGCACGACCTGTGCCGCCACCCGCACCCGTGTGGACGGCAACAGGGAAAGCCATGGCGAACGACCACCACCGGAGCCCCCGCCTCCGCCGTCACCCGCGCCCGCCTGTCCCCGTCCGTTCACGTCGACGATGACCAGCACCGGAGTCCGGGTGTCCACGACCGTCCCGTCCGGGCTTCTCACCCGTCGCACCTCGGCCTGAAGGAGCACGGCGGTCGGGGCCGCGTGGCTGCCCTTGATCCGGGGGCGGGTGAGCCGTGGATCGGAGGTCAGCTCGACCTCGGCGCTCACCCGGGCGTACTGCCCGGCCAGGGCGGGCACGGGACCCCGCCGCAGATCCGCCCCGTGCAGCCCGGCGGACGCGGCAGCCGCACCCGCGCACAGCAGCACGGCGGCGACCGAGACCATGGTCCAGGCTCCGACTCCGGCACCGGGTCGTACCCGTACCCGTACCCGCCCTCGCCCCATGACCAGCAGGGCCACTCCCACAACCAGACAGACCACGACCACACCCGTGACCCACCCGGGAGAGGCGTGCACCATCAGAGCCGCCGTCGCCCACGCGGCCAACGCCGGCGGTACTAGACGCAGATCCGTCGGCCCTTCCTGTCGGGGATGCGCGTGGCCGAGCCGAGCGCCGGAGGCCGCGTGCACGGCGGCACGTCGCGACAGACCCTGTGCTCCGGCCGCCCCGACCGCAGCCGGCACCCCCTCCTCCGGCGCCTTCATGGCCGTACGAGATTCCGCAGATCGGCGAAACGGCGGTCGCCGATTCCGTTCACCTCGCGCAGTTCGTCGACCGAGCGGAAGCCGCCCTGCTGGGCGCGGTAGTCGATGATGTGCTGGGCGAGGACAGGCCCGACGCCGGGCAGGGTGTCCAACTGATCCGCGGTGGCCGTATTGAGGGAGACAGGGGCCGCGGGCGCTCCGCCGGCCCCGGCCACGCCACCGCCGCCCGCACCCGCACCCGCACCCGCACCGGGTACGGCACCGGACACCGGTGCCGGGCCGCCGACCAGGACCTGTTCACCGTCGACGAGGAGGCGGGCACGGTTGAGCCCGTCGGTGTTCGCCCCTGGCCGCACACCGCCCGCCGCCCGCAACGCGTCGGCGACCCGGGAACCGGCCGGCAGCTGCTGGATGCCTGGTCTGCGCACCTTCCCTCCGACGTCCACCACAATTGAGGGCCCGGCAGTGGCAGGCATCGCCCCGCCCGAGGAACCCGGCGCCCCCGCCTGCCCACCACCGGATTCGCCGAACGAAGCCGCCGGACCGCCCGGAGCCCCCGGGGCCCCCGCCCGCACCACCTCGGGCGCGCTCACCGGCTGGGTCCGGCCCGCCCAGAAGTGCTGTGCCGCGAACACCGCCGCGACGACCAGCACCACGCTCAGCGCGACCACGCTCTTCCGCTCGATGCCGCACCGCACCTGCAACCACAACGGCAACCGCTCCCGCACGGCCGGCCCCACCCGCTCCCGCCACGCGCCGCCCGCGCCGCGATCGACCGCACCGCCGTCACCCACACCGCCGTCACCCACACCGCCGTCGCCCATGCGGCCGTCATCCACACCGCCGTCGACAGCACGACGCTCACCGGCACCACCCCCGCGCGGAGCACCACGATCATCAGCGCTCGCAACCTCAGCCTCAGCCTCAGCCGCATCCGCATCCGCATCCGCATCCGCCCAGGCCACCCCGCCCCCGAGCCCCGTCCTACCCCTGGGCGCCCCGGGCGGCCCATGCCCAGACTCCCGGGGCTCCGCCAGATCCTGCGGCTCCTGCGGCTCCCGCCGCTCCCGAACCCTCTCGGGGAAGAGCGCCTCGGCCCGCAGCCGGAGCGTCTCCGCCGACGCCTGGTGGCGGCGCCCGGCCCTCCCCCTCGGCTGCCGAGAGCGGTGCCGGGCGCGGCCGTCGGAGGATGGGGCCCGGCCCGGGCCGCTGGTGACTGTCGCTGTACGCGAACGTGATCGAAGTGCCATGCGACGAGGATCAGGCAAGTCCGCGCACTCGCGATGATCTTGCTCAGATCCCGTGGATTACTGCCCAGTTGTGGATAACTCCGTCACCCACACGAGCGACAGCCCCAGCAACATTCGCCCCTCACCGAGGCGAAACAACCGCCCCCAGCAACCCGGGCCCCGTATGCGCCCCGATCACCGCCCCGACCTCGCTCACATGCAGATCGGCCAGCCCCGGCACCCGTTCCCGCAACCGTTCCGCGAGCGCCGAGGCCCGCTCGGGCGCGGCGAGGTGATGGACGGCGATGTCGACCGGCGCGCCGCCCGCCCGCTCGGCGACGATCTCCTCAAGGCGGGCGATCGCTCTGGAGGCCGTACGGACCTTCTCCAGCATCTCGATGCGGCCGCCGTCCAACTGCAGCAGCGGCTTGACCGCCAGCGCGGAACCGAACAGTGCCTGCGCCGCACCGATCCGCCCGCCCCGGCGCAGATAGTCCAGGGTGTCGACGTAGAAGAACGCGGACGTACCCGCGGCCCGCTTCTCGGCGGCGGTGACGGCCTCGTCCACCGTGCCGCCCGCCTCCGCGGACTCGGCGGCGGCCAGGGCGCAGAACCCGAGGGCCATCGCGACCATCCCGGTGTCCACCACGCGTACCGGCACGGGTGCCTCTCGGGCGGCGAGCACGGCCGCGTCGTACGTGCCCGAGAACTCGGCGGACAGATGGAGGGAGACGATGCCCGTGGCGCCCGACTCCGCGACCTTGCGATAGGTCTCCGCGAACAGATCAGGGCTGGGGCGGGACGTGGTGACGGACCGTCTCTTCTGCAGGGCCTGGGCCAGCGAACGCGCCGAGATCTCGGTGCCCTCTTCGAGCGCCTGGTCGCCGAGGACCACGGTCAACGGCACCGCGATGATGCCGTGACGCTCCATCGCCGGCGGCGGCAGGTAGGCCGTTGAATCGGTGACGATCGCGACATGGCGGGACATGAGCTGGAGGTTACCCGCCCAGTCCCACCGACGGCAGCCCGGCCCCTCCCACCTGCGACCGGACAGCCCGGGCGGACGGAGCCTACGGCGCCGAACGAGCCGACCGGCTCAAGTCGTGTTCTCCGGCCGGGGCTTCTTCTGCCACGGATACGTCGGCCGCGCGCTCGGCGGCGTGATCGCGGGTTTGGGCGGCTCCTCACCACTGCGGGACTCACCACTGCGGGACTCACCACTGCCGGCCCCGGGAGTCTCCCGCCAGGTCTGCCCGGTGGAAGCCGTGGCCTCCGGCTTCGGCGCCTCGGGCCACACCGGCGTGGGCTCGGCCTTGGGCGCCTGGGGCCAGACCGACGCGGGTTCCGTCGTCCAGTGCCGCAGCGCGCCCGCCTCGACGTCGATCTGCGCGCTGAGCGTGTCCAGGTCGTCCTCGGCGAACTTGCGGGCCCGGTCGTGCGCCGCCCACCTCAGTGAGTCGGCGGACTTGACGATCCGCTCCGTGCGCTCGCGCAGGGAGGGCAGCCGCCGGGCCAGCTTGGCGCGGTCCGGCTCGGGCTCCAGGCGCTTGAGCTCGTCGTCCAGCTCCCGGCCGTGCTTGCTGAGCTGCGCGAAGAGGGCCAGGGACTCCTTCAGGGACTCGTCCTCGCCCACACCCGCCTGCAGCGCCTCCTGGGTGGCCCGCATCGAGGTGCGCAACTTCAGCCGCAGATCCGCCAGTTGGCCCACCGGGCCCGGCTGGGCGAGGCTTCTGGCCCGCAGGGTGGTGTCCTCGACGGTCCGCTTGGCCTGGGTGATCGTACGGTCCACGCCGCGCTTGGCCGCGCCGACCGCCTTCACCGTGGCGTACGCGCCCAGCACCACGAGCAGTACGAAGAGCAGGGCGACGACTGCGATCACGGTTTCCACGGGCGCGTTCCTCCTCCGACCAGCACGGCACACGGTGCCGCGCTCTTCAACGGTAAACGCAACGGGCAGGTCCCGAGTTCCACCGGAACCCTGAACCTGCCCGTAGGGGACACCCCCGAACCACAGCCGAACCGCAGCCGAACCACCGTCGAAGCGCGGCCGACCACAGCCGAACCGCGCAGGTCAGCGACGGGCCGCGCCGGGCCGGCCGGCCCGCGAGACCTACGTGACGATATTGACCAGCTTCGGCGCCCGCACGATCACCTTCCGGATCGCCGCCCCGGCCAGCGCGGCGACCACCTTCTCGTCCGCCAGAGCCACCTTCTCCAGCTCCGCCTCGGAGATGGCCGGCGACACCTCCAGACGGGCCTTGACCTTGCCCTTGATCTGGACGACGCAGGTGACGGCCTCGTCGACGACGTACGCGGGGTCGGCGACGGGGAAGTCCTGGTGCACGACCGAATCACCGTGCCCCAGCTTGCGCCACAGTTCCTCGGCGATGTGCGGGGCCAGGGGCGCGACCAGCAGGACCAGGGCCTCGGCGACGGGGCGGGACACCGGGCCGCCCACCTTGGTCAGGTGGTTGTTCAGCTCGGTGACCTTGGCGATCGCGGTGTTGAACCGCATACCCTCCAGGTCCTGCCGTACGCCCTCGATGGCCTTGTGCAGGGCCCGCAGGGTGTCCTCGGCGGGCTCGGCGTCGACGACCGTGACCTCGCCGCTCGCCTCGTCGACGACGTTGCGCCACAGTCGCTGCAGCAGCCGGAACTGGCCGACGACCGCGCGCGTGTCCCACGGCCGGGAGACGTCCAGCGGGCCCATCGCCATCTCGTACAGACGCAGCGTGTCGGCGCCGTACTCCTCGCAGATCGACTCCGGAGTGACCGCGTTCTTCAGGGACTTGCCCATCTTGCCCAGCAGACGGCTGACCTTCTCGCCCTGGTAGTAGTACGCGCCGTCGCGCTCCTCCACCTCGGTGGCCGGCACCGCGAAGCCACGGCTGTCGCGGTAGACGAAGGCCTGGATCATGCCCTGGTTGAACAGCCTGTGGAACGGCTCGGCCGACGAGACATGGCCCAGGTCGAACAGGACCTTGGACCAGAAGCGCGCGTACAGCAGGTGCAGCACGGCGTGCTCGGCGCCACCGACGTACAGGTCGACACCGCCGTGCGGCTGCCCCTCGCGCGGGCCCATCCAGTACTGCTCGATCTGTGGGTCGACCAGCTTCTCGGAGTTGTGCGGGTCCAGGTAGCGCAGCTCGTACCAGCAGGAACCGGCCCAGTTGGGCATGGTGTTGGTCTCACGGCGGTACGGGCGGGGGCCGCGGCCGTCGCCCAGGTCCAGCGTGACGTTCACCCAGTCCGCGTTCCGCGACAGCGGCGTCTCGGGCTGGGTGTCGGCGTCGTCCGGCTCGAAGGTGCGCGGCGAGTAGTCCTCGACCTCGGGCAGTTCCAGCGGCAGCATCGACTCGGGCAGCGCGTGCGCGGCGCCGTCCTCGTCGTAGACGATCGGGAAGGGCTCGCCCCAGTAGCGCTGGCGGCTGAACAGCCAGTCACGCAGCCGGAAGTTGACCGTGCCCTCGCCGATGCCCGTGCGCTCCAGCCACTCGGTGATGCGCGCCTTGGCCTCGACGACGCCCAGGCCGTCCAGGGAGACACCCTCACCGGCGGAGTTGACGACCTTCGCGTCGTACGACCCGAAGGCGTCCTCCCAGATGGAGGTGTCCGTGCCGCGGCCGTCCGTCGGCTCGACGACGCAGCGGATCGGCAGCTCGAAGGCGCGCGCGAACTCGAAGTCGCGCTGGTCACCGGCCGGGACGGCCATGATCGCGCCGGTGCCGTAGCCCATCAGGACGTAGTCGGCGATGAAGACGGGGATCCGCTCGCCGTTGACCGGGTTGGTCGCGTACGAGCCGATGAAGACGCCGGTCTTGTCCTTGGCCTCGGCCTGCCGCTCGACGTCGGACTTCGAGGTGGCCTGGGCGCGGTAGGCGGTGACGGCGTCGGCCGGGGTCGCGTGGCCGCCGGTCCACACGTCGTGGGTGCCCTCGGGCCAGGCATCCGGGGTGAACTTGTCGACCAGCGGGTGCTCGGGGGCCAGCACCATGTAGGTCGCGCCGAACAGGGTGTCGGGGCGGGTGGTGAAGACCGTGATGCGCTCCCCGTCGATGGGGAAGTCGACGCGGGCGCCCTCGGAGCGGCCGATCCAGTTGCGCTGCTGCAGCTTGATGGCCTCGGGCCAGTCCAGCTCGTTCAGGTCGTCCAGCAGCCGGTCGGCGTACGCGGTGATGCGCATGTTCCACTGGCGCAGCTTGGCCTTGAAGACGGGGAAGTTGCCGCGCTCGGAGCGGCCGTCGGCGGTGACCTCCTCGTTGGCCAGCACGGTGCCCAGGCCGGGGCACCAGTTGACCGGCGCGTCGGAGGCGTACGCCAGGCGGTGGTCGCCCAGCACGTCGGCGCGTTCGGCGGCGCTCAGCGCGCTCCACGAGCCCCCGCCGGGCACCGCGCGCTCACCGGACTCGAACTGGGCGATCAGCTCGGCGATCGGACGGGCCTTGTTCGCCTCGCCGTCGTACCAGGAGTTGAAGATCTGCAGGAAGATCCACTGGGTCCACTTGTAGTAGTCCGGGTCGATCGTGGCGAAGGACCGGCGCTTGTCGTGGCCCAGGCCCAGCCGGCGCAGCTGGGACCTCATGTTGTTGATGGCCGCTTCGGTGGTGACCCGGGGGTGCTCGCCGGTGGCCACGGCGTGCTGCTCGGCGGGCAGGCCGAAGGCGTCGAAGCCCAGCGTGTGCAGGACGTTGTGGCCGGTCATGCGCTGGTAGCGGGCGAAGACGTCGGTGGCGATGTAGCCCAGGGGGTGGCCGACGTGCAGGCCCGTGCCGGACGGGTACGGGAACATGTCCATGATGAACTTCTTGGGCTTGGCGGCCAGTTCGGCGTCGCCCGCCAGGTCGCCGCTCGGGTTGGGGGCGGCGTAGGTGCCCTCGGCGTCCCAGAAGTCCTGCCAGCGTGCCTCGATCTCGCCCGCGACGACAGCCGTGTAGCGGTGCGGCGCGGCCACCTCGGCGGCAGCGGGGTTCGTCTCGCTCATGATCCTCAAAGCTCCATCGATCGTCTCTGCCAGCGGCTGTGTCGTCCAGGAAACGAAAAATCCCCTCGCACAGGAGGGGACGCCGCGCCGATTCCGACCACGCCGTTCATCGGCGGTCGGGACTGATCAGCGCGGCTCGCTAAGCAGAAGGCGTACGGCACGCATGGGCTCAGAGTACCGCAGCCCCCACAGCCGCCGCGACGAGGTTACGGGCCACCGATAGACAGAAACCGGCGGCATGTCAGCCACAGGTTCCGGCCAAAAAAGTTGAATAATATTCAAATCTTACTTCGCGTAACAACCTCTAAGGGACATCGTCGACGTGAGATTGCCCCTTGATAACGACGCAATAACTGAAACCTCGTACCGCTCGGTTTGGCACCACTTACAGTTCGACGACGGGACCGCTTTCCCGAACTGTTCGGAGTTGCCCCCATGAACCCTCGTCGCAGTAACAGCTCGCTGCCCCAGACAGGCCGCTCGGCCTATGGGATAGCCACGGCTGCCGCTCTGCTGCTGATACCTGTAAGTGTGCTGGTCGGAGGTGACGTCTACCGTGAGTTCCTCGACTTCGGCGCGGGCGTCCTGTCGCTCGTCTCACTGACCGTCTCGGTGCTCTGGGGTCTCGTCGCCCAGGACCGCACCCTCCTCAACACACGTCAGCGGATCATCGGCCAGGCCGTCCACCGGACGACAGCGATCGCCTCCGTGGCGTTCCTCGTCCTGCATGTCACGGTCAAGTTGGCGCTGGCGCATGTCTCCGCGATCGCCCTGTTCCCCTTCGCCCTCGGGGTGACGGGCTCGGGTGCGCTCATCGGCTTCGGCGCGACCGCCGGATCCATGATGGTCTTCGTCGCCATCACCGGTGCCCTGCGCAGCAACTTCGCCTCTCCCGCACCGGTCGCGGCCCGCTGGCGGGCGATGCACATGATGGCCTACCCGGCCTGGTGTTTCGCATTGGTGCACGGACTCTACGCGGGTCGCGAAGCCAAGCCGATCTTCGTGATCCTCTACGCGATGGGCCTGGTCACCGTGGCCGGAGCCCTGCTGCTGCGCTCCGCCCCCCGCTCGGTCAAGCGCCAGGTGGTCGAGCGGGTCACCGGGATCCTGGGCACCGACGGCCAGCGGCCCCCCGAGGTCGACGAACTCGTGAAGTCCCGCAGCGCCCTGCAGTCCCGTGAGGAGCCCGGCGGCCGGCGCGAAGGCGGACAGCGCGACGGCGGACGGCGCGACGGGATGCGCGACACCGGCCAGTTCCCGCTGCCCGGCTTCGGCGGGCAGAGCCCGAACCCCGCGCTGGGCGACCCGCTGGTGCCCCCGCAGCGGGGAGCGGCCGCAGCGGCCGACAGCGGCCCCGGCTTCGCGGCCGCGTACCGCGCCGTGTCGATGACCCCGCGCGCGGCGGAGCCCACCGCGCCGTACCTGACCCAGCAGCAGCCACCGCTGGACATGCAGCCCACGCAGGCCATGCCCCGCATGGACGACGGCGCCGGCACGGGCACGCGCTGGCCGGCCCCGTCCCCGCCGCCGGTCGGCGAGGCGCCCCCGTCCGCGTACGACCCGATGCAGGACACGTTCGCCGGCCAGGCCTACGCGGGACAGGCGTACCCGGGCCAGGCCTACCAGGCCGAGACGTACACCACAGGGCCGGCCGAAACTTCCTACGGAACGGCTGAGACGAACGCCCCCTACGGCACGTACAACCCGAATGACACGTACAACAGCGGTCCCGCCACTGAAACGCTGTCCGGCTACGACTACGAACCCCCGCCGAGCTCAGGCGAACCCTGGAACGCGCCTTCCGGAGGCTTTAAGTGAACGAGGCCCTTCCCGACGTCCCCGAAGTCCGTGTGGTGGGGCTCCCCCAGCTCACCTCGGGCTTCGACCTCGTCGAGAGACTCGACCTCCCCATGCACCTGAAGGTGCACGGTCCGCTCGAACCGATGGGCGGCGAGCAGCTGGCCCAGTTGTCCGAGCGAATCAACCTGAAGGGCAGGGGTGGCGCGGGCTTCCCGTTCCACAAGAAACTGCGGTCGGTCGCCGAGTCGGCGATCAAGCGCGGCATCCGGCCCGTCGTGGTCGTCAACGGCAGTGAGGACGAACCCGCCTGCCGCAAGGACACGGTGCTGATCAACCGTGCTCCGCACCTCATCCTGGACGGCGCCCTGCTGGTCGCCGAGGCCCTGGGCGCCCGCCAGCTGGTCATCGGGGTGACACGTGAATCCACCGAGCGGTCGATGGAGGCCGCCCTCGCCGAGCGCGGGCTGAGCAACCGGCGCGGCGCCGCCATCCGCGCGAGCGTGCAGCGCAACCCGGTCCGGATGGTCACCGGCGCCGCCGGCTCGCTGATCCGTTCGATCGACGGCGGCCCGCCGATCCCGCCGGGCCGCAAGACCAGCGCGTCCAAGAGCGGCGTCGGCGGTGCACCGACGCTGCTCTCCAACGCCGAGACCTTCGCCCAGCTCGCCATCGGCGCCCGCATCGGCTCGGAGCGCTACGGCAACACCGGCCTGTACGACGAGCCGGGCACCGTCATGCTCACGGTCTCCGGCGCGGTCGCCCGCCCCATGGTGATCGAGGCCCCCACCGGCGTGCCGCTGCGCTACATCCTGCAGCTGGCCGGCGCGCCGCCGGTCCCGCAGGGCGTGCTGACCGGCGGCTACCACGGCAAGTGGATCGACGCCGCGACGGTCAACGAGGCGGTCGTCTCCCGCAATTCGCTGGACGCGGTGGGCGGTGCGCTCGGCGCGGGCGCCATCCTGCCGATCAGCCAGGACACCTGCCCGCTCGGCGAGTCGCTCCAGGTCGCCAAGTGGCTCGCCGAGGAGAGCGCGGGACAGTGCGGTCCCTGCTACCTCGGTCTGCCGGCCGCCGCGCGCGGCCTGGAGGACATCCTCAACGGCGGCGGTCCGGCAGCCCTGGAGGCCCTCAAGCAGGTCGCGAAGAACGTGAAGCGACGCGGCGCGTGTTCGCACCCGGACGGCTCCGCGATGTTCCTGGAGTCGACCGTCAAGGCCTTCACGGACGACCTCGCCGCGCATGTCCTCGGCAACGGCTGCGGACGCCCGGTCGAGGGAGTGCTTCCCCTCTTCGAGGGCGGCCGGATGCCCACCGGTATCCCGGGCGGCGCGGGCGAGGAGGAGAGCGGCGCCAGCCGTCAGAAGATCTTCGTCGACTGGACGCTCTGCCGGGGCCACGGCCTGTGCGCCGACATCCTCCCGGAGGTCTTCCAGCTGGGCGCCGACGGCTTCCCCACCGTCGCCCAGGCGAAGGTCCCCCAGTACGCCGAGGCCAAGGCCCTCCGCGCGGTGCGGCGCTGCCCCGCGCTCGCCCTGCGCGTCGAGGAAGACACCCGCGCCTCCGCCCCGTCCCGCAACCTCCCGGTCCTCTCCCAGGGCCGTGGCCGACGGGCTCTGGGCAGCGGTCGCTGAGCACACCGGTACGCCGAAGGGCGGGTCGCCCCAGAGGGGGTGGCCCGCCCTTCTCGCTGAAACGGCCTTCCGCCGCCAACACCAAGAAGACCCCGTCCACTTGGACGGGGTCTTCTCTACGAACCTGTGGAGCTAAGGAGAATTGAACTCCTGACCTCCTGCATGCCATGCAGGCGCTCTACCAACTGAGCTATAGCCCCTTGCCCTGCTCCGCCGGGTTTCCCCGGCGGCGACGCCAACATTACCGGTCCCCCGCACGCACCACCAAATCGTTTCCGTCGGCCCCGGATCAGCGGTCGATTTGGGGCAATTGCCGAGATGCGCAACCGTGGTGTCGCGCTCAGGCCGTCACGAACGAGTAGAAGCGCTTGAGCGTGCAGTGCTCTTCGAGGAGCCGGCCGTAGATCGGCTCGCCCTCCAGCTCACGGTACGTCTCGATCGGGTCGCCTTTTATGATCAGCGCCCGGGCGCATTCCTCGCACCAGTACTGGTAGTCGGCGTTGACGGGCTCCATGTCGCGGACGATCGGCGTGCCGCTGCCGCACCAGTCGCACTTCCTCCTGTGTGCACCCATCGTTCAGCTCCAGCTGTGGCCGCAGGCCGTGCACACGTAGGAGATCCCTCCGTTGTCACCGAGTACTTGGGCAACATGGAGCGAGCCGCAGGAAGGGCAGAGGAGAGTGGTTTTGCTCCGCATCGCCACCGCGTCGGGAAGATCATGGACCTTCCCGCGGATGCTCGCAGGCATCGCTTCTCCCTCCCGTCGGGCCGCGCCCCTTTCCGGCCGTTTGATTCTGCCACGGCCGGACCAATACGGTCAGCGACGCCTTCGTACCAGTCCGGACACGCGGCAGGAAAGAAGGTCGTCCGCAGAGGTATACGCCTCCGGGGCCACGAGTGCTCAAGCAGGGACGCAGGTCACACACGAAAAATCCCGCCCTCTGACAAGGACGGGATCTTCTGTACGGTTCTGAACCGATCTGTATCGATCTTCGAGGACCGACTTGTGGAGCTAAGGAGAATTGAACTCCTGACCTCCTGCATGCCATGCAGGCGCTCTACCAACTGAGCTATAGCCCCTTGCGTTCTTCCCGCTCGGCGGGGGCGAACAAGAAGAACTTTAGCCTGCGACCAGCCGGAAAGTGAAATCCGGGTCCCGGCCCCGGTAGGAGGCCGTGTACGACGTTCAGTCGTCGTCGCCGAGCACCGGTTCGGGCAGTGTGCCGGCGTTGTGCTCCAGGAGCCGCCAGCCGCGGGCGCCCTCGCCGAGGACGGACCAGCAGCAGTTGGAGAGGCCGCCGAGGCTCTCCCAGTGGTGGGGCTCCAGGCCGAGGAGGCGCCCGATGGTGGTGCGGATGGTTCCGCCGTGGCTGACCACCACGAGGGTGCCGTTCTCCGGAAGCTTGTCGGCGTGCCGCAGCACGACGGGAGCGGCGCGGTCGGCGACCTCGGTCTCCAGTTCGCCGCCGCCGCGCCGGACCGGCTCGCCGCGCTTCCACGCGGCGTACTCCTCGCCGTGCCGGGCGATGATCTCGTCGTGCGTGAGCCCCTGCCAGACGCCCGCGTAGGTCTCGCGCAGACCCTCGTCGTGGCTGACGTCCAGGCCGGTGAGCGCGGCCAGCTCGGCGGCCGTGTTCGCGGCGCGCCGCAGGTCGGAGGCGACGATCGTGTCGGGCTCGAGAGAGGCGAGCAGCCGGGCGGCGCGGCGGGCCTGACCGAGGCCGGTCCCGGTCAGCTCGACGTCGGTGGTGCCCTGGAAGCGGCGCTCCACGTTCCACGAGGTCTGGCCGTGCCGCCAGAGGATGAGGCGGCGGCCCCGGCCCTTGCTGTCGGCGGCGTCGATGCCCGCGGTCATCGCGGCTCCCCATCCAGCTCCGCGGCCTCCTCGGCGGCGCGCAGCTTGGCGTGCTCCGCGCCCTTGCCCCGGGTGGCCTTGGCGTCGGCGGGCAGCTCCAGCTCGGGGCAGTCCTTCCAGAGCCGCTCCAGGGCGTAGAAGACCCGCTCCTCGCTGTGCTGGACGTGCACGACGATGTCGACGTAGTCCAGCAGCACCCAGCGGGCCTCGCGGTCGCCCTCGCGGCGGACCGGCTTGGCGCCGAGCTCCTTGCTGAGCCGCTCCTCGATCTCGTCGACGATCGACTTGACCTGGCGGTCGTTGGGCGCGGAGGCGAGCAGGAAGGCGTCCGTGATGGACAGCACATCACTGACGTCGTACGCGATGACGTCGTGGGCGAGCTTGTCGGCGGCCGCCTGAGCGGCGGCGGTGATGAGTTCGAGCGAGCGGTCAGTGGCGGTCACTACATGGCTTTCCGTCGGCGGTCAGGAACCCTCACGGGCTGCCTCAAGGGTCTCACGGCCCACCGACACCGCCCCACGGGTTCGGGCCCGGCCCCCCGGGGGCGGGCCCCCGAGCGGCGCCGGGGCCCGCCCCCGGCCGGCCCGTGGTCCCGTCAGCCCGTGGTCCCGGTCGTGCCGGTCGTCTCGTAGTTCTGGCCGAGTACGACCGAGACGTCCGCGTTGGACGTGGTCTCACCCTTCTTGACGGCGCCGGCCGGCAGGCCGAGGGTCTTGGCGACCTCGGTGGCGTCCTGCTTGCGGGCCGCGTCGGAGTAGGTGACCTGAGAGGTGGTGCGAGCGGTGCCGGTGGTGCCGGCGTCGAGGAAGGTGTAGCCGCCGTTGAGGACGGCCACGCGGGCCTGTTCGGTGGCGTCCTCGTCGCCGGTGGCGTTCCGGATGCCGACGCGGACCGCGTCCCCGGCGTCGGGGCTCTTCGCGGTGCCGCCGAGCAGGTCCTTGACCACGCTGTCCGAGTCCTCGGCGCTGAGGGTGCCGTCCTGCTGGACGGGCAGCAGCGCGGTCCTGTAGTCGCCGCCCTTGGCGTGGTCGGCGAGCTTGGCGAGGAAGGCGCCGAGGTCGTTCTCGCCGAGCGAGGGGTCGAGGATCTGGGCCAGCGACTGCACGGTGACCGTGGCGGCCTGGGCGTCGGTGGACAGCTTGCGCAGCACGCCCTGCATGACCTGCCCGAACCGCTTCAGCTGCGCGTCCTGCGACTCGCCGGAGGCCCGGTAGGTGGCGTAGGCGACGGCCATCTTGCCGCTGAGGGTCTGTTGCTTGCCCTTGCTGACGAGGGGGGCCTCGGTCTTCTTCTCGGTCTCGGGGTCGGGCACGTCCGTGTCGGTGTCGATGTCGATGTTGCCGACGAGTTCGACGAGGTTGCTCAGATAAGGGGTGTCCAGGCGCCAGGTGCCCTCGATGCTGGTGCCGAGGACGGTGTCGAGTTCCTCGCGGGTACCGGTGGAGCCGTCGTCCTCGACGGACTTGGCGAGGGTGGTCGTGGTGCCGTCCTCGCCGGTCAGGGCGAGGGCGTTGGGCAGCAGGACCGTGTCGCCACGCCCGGCCGTGGTGTTGTTCACGAGCAGCGCCGTGGAGGTGCCGCCCTTCTTCGTGTCGTGCAGATGGACGACGACCACGTCCCGCTTCTGGGCGGCCGCGGAGGTCGTGGTGCCGGTCTGCTCGTCCGAGGACGCCCCGGGCAGCATGCCCGACCACCACATGTAGCCGACGCCGCCGGCCGCGACCATGGCGAAGACCACCACCAGGGCGATGAGGCGGCTCTTGGCGCGCCGCTTGGCCTCCTCGCGGCGCTCGGTGCGGTTCTCGGTGAAGTTCAGCCAGTCGATGACGTCCTCGGAGTCACCGTCGGGCTCCTCGACGAAGGCGAACTGCTCGGTGCGGTAGTCCCGTTCGGCGGCGGGGACCTCGGCGGGAGCCTCGCTCTCCTGGACGGTCTCCGGCGGCCCCGCCTGCTGCGGGATGTAGGCGGTCTGCTCGGCGACATGGGCGGCCTGGTGGCCGGTGCTCGCGGCCTGCCCGTAGGGGTCGTAGGAGGAATCGTGGGAGCCGTGCGAGCCGTAGGAGTCGTACGAGGGGGCGGGGGCCTGCTGGCTCGTGTCGTAGGACGGCACCGGTTGCTGCTGGCCGGGCGTGTACGGGTCGTAGCCGTAGCCCTGGGGCTGCTGCTGTTGCTGCTGCGTCCAGTACGGGTCGTAGGCCTGCTGCTGGGGCACCTGTCGGTACACCGGCTGGCCGTACTCGTCGTAGCCGACGAGTTCGTACTGCTGGTCGCCCCCGTTGCCGGCGTCGTATCGGTCGTTCACCGGTGCCCCTCTCGGCTCACTCGCCGCGGTACAGCTGCCGCTTGTCGATGTAGCGCACCACACCGTCCGGCACCAGGTACCAGACGGGATCGCCCTTGGCGACTCTCGCACGGCAGTCCGTCGAGGAGATGGCGAGCGCCGGGACCTCGACCAGCGATACACCGCCCGCGGGCAGGCCGGGGTCGGCCAGGGTGTGACCCGGACGGGTGACCCCGATGAAGTGCGCGAGGGAGAACAGCTCTTCGGCGTCGCGCCAGGTGAGGATCTGGGCGAGCGCGTCGGCGCCGGTGATGAAGAAGAGGTCCGACTCGGGGTTCAGCTCGTGCAGCTCGCGCAGGGTGTCGATGGTGTACGTGAGGCCCTTGCGGTCGATGTCGATGCGGCTCACGGAGAAGTGCGGGTTCTCGGCCGTGGCGATGACCGTCATCAGATAACGGTCCTCGGCCGCCGAGACCGACTGGTGGGACTTCTGCCATGGCTGGCCGGTCGGCACGAACACGACCTCGTCGAGACCGAACTGCGCGGCGACCTCCTGGGCCGCCACGAGGTGCCCGTGATGGATCGGGTCGAACGTGCCGCCCATGACACCGAGGCGGCGCCGCCCGGGCTCCGACCTGCGGTTTCCCGGTACGGCGGCGATGCTGTCGGCCCGGCCGTCACTCGTTTCGTGCGCCTGGCCGTTCGCGTCGTCGTGCTCCGGACCGGTAGGCATGTCCTGCTCTCCCATGCGTCGAGACCCTACCGGCCCGGCCGACGCGTACCGCTCGAACGTCCTTTTGCGCGGATTGACGGCTCAGCGGTCCCGGTTGAAGCGGGTCGTGATCCACAGCAGCAGCATCAGGGCGAAGAAGGCTCCGCCGCCGGTCAGGTAGGGGCTCAGGCTCTCGTGGTTGCCGCTGTGCTCCCCGCCGCCCTCGGCGGCGAAAGTGACCAAGTCGGCAGCGGTGCTGTGGAAGCTCATCGTCGGCGTGACCTATCCGGGAGTGGGATCGGGATAAAGACCCGCCCATCGTAAGCGGGCGCCCCGGCGGCGATCACGTCGACTCCGTCCAGAGGTGAACAAGCGCGCCCCCGCCTCCGTACCGTCAGTCGTCCCGCTTGTATCCCCGCAAGAGGAACCACCCCATCAGCACGGACCCCAGGACCATCACGATCAGCACCACACGCAGGAGATTGCCCGCGCCCTGTTGCTTCGCGGCGGCCCCCGCCGCCTCGGTGAACCAGGCGGATGCCGCCAGGTCGGGAAGGTGCCCCATGAGATCACTCCTTACGGTTGATGCCCTGCCACGGTAACTCCGCCTAGGCTGGACCCCGCTTCGGGGGCAACATGGGCAATCAGACGCATGGGGGAAAACATGCCGGACGACAGCCACGAGCAGAACGGGCACGAGAACGTGCCCAGCAGGCAGCGCAGGCGCTTCGAGGGGATCTCCTCGCGGGCGTACGAACATCCCGCGGACCGCTCGGCGCTGGTGGCGCTGCGCAAGCTCAGCGGCTTCGACACGGTGTTCAAGGCGCTCAGCGCCCTGCTGCCGGAACGCAGCCTCAGGCTGCTGTTCCTGTCCGACTCCGTACGGGTCTCGGACCAGCAGTTCACCCACCTCAACGACATGCTGCGGGACGCGTGTTACATCCTGGACCTGGAGAAGGTCCCGCCGATGTACGTGAACCAGGACCCGCAGCCCAACGCGATGTGCATCGGCCTGGACGAGCCGATCATCGTCGTGACGACCGGGCTCGTCGAGCTGCTCGACGAGGAGGAGATGCGGGCCGTCATCGGCCACGAGGTGGGCCACGCGCTCTCCGGCCACGCGGTGTACCGCACGATACTGCTGTTCCTGACGAGCCTCGCGCTGAAGGTCGCCTGGATCCCGCTGGGGAATCTCGCGATCATGGCGATCGTGACCGCCCTGCGCGAGTGGTTCCGCAAGTCGGAGCTGTCCGCCGACCGCGCGGGCCTCCTGGTAGGCCAGGACGTCCAGGCCTCGATGCGCGGTCTGATGAAGATCGCGGGCGGCAACCACCTGCACGAGATGAACGTGGACGCGTTCCTCGCGCAGGCCGAGGAGTACGAGGCCGGGGGCGACCTGCGCGACTCCGTCCTCAAGATCCTCAATGTGCTGCCCCGCTCTCACCCCTTCACCACCGTGCGCGCGGCAGAGCTGAAGAAGTGGGCCGAGTCCCGCGACTTCCAGCGGATCATGGACGGGCACTACCCCCGGCGCAGCACGGACAAGGACACCTCGGTGACCGACTCCTTCCGTGAGTCGGCCGCGCACTACACGAGCAGTGTCAAGAGCTCCAAGGACCCGCTGATGAAGCTGGTCACCGACATCGCGGGCGGCGCCGGCGACCTCGGCGGCCGGGTGCGACGCGGCTTCGGCGGCTTCGCCAACGGCGGCGGCTCCACCGCCACGGACACCGGCACCGGCACCGGCACCGGCACCACCACGGACCCGGACACGGACTCCGACACCCCCCGGGACAGGCGCCCGGACGACGAGTGACGCACGGCTACGGCTGCGGCTGCGGCTGCGGCTACGGCTACGGCTACGGCTACGGCTGCCGCCACTGAAGCGGAAGCGCCCGGCCGGAGGTCTGTCGACCTTCGCGCCGGGCGCTTGTGTGTTCGACGGGAGGGCGAGTCTCGGACGGCGGGTCGCGGTGGTCCGGGCGCCCTCGCCTCAGACCTTCGGCTGCGCGCTCTGGGCGAGCGAGCCGCAGAGGGCGGTGGCGCCGCCCGTGGCGTACGGGTCGGTGCCGGCGGCCGGGCCGCCCCCCTTCGCCGTCTGGCCGGCGAGCAGCGGGCGCAGATGCTCAGCGGCGTCGTCGGCGCAGGCCAGCGGCCCGGCCTGGACGTAGGAGACGACGACCTCGGCCTGGTGGGTGCGCAGGTCGTCCTGGTCGAAGCGGAAGTGCAGCTCGCGCCGGACGGTGAACAGCGAGGCCCGCGCGCCGGCTTCGTCGCCCGCCGAGCGCAGCGCGTAGACGAAGGTGTGGGAGGCGACGACCTCCAGGGTGCCGGAGTCGAACTCGGCGGCCTGGAGTGTGCCCTGGACGCGGATCTTGTGGTCGGCGAGTTCGGCGCGGGAGGGGTCGAAGCGGACCAGCCAGCCGGTCGGGGCGTGCCGCCCGTCGGCCGCCGGGTGGTCGAAACTCTGCTCGAACTGGTCGAGCTGCTGCGAGTCGAGCAGCCGCCGCACAGGCTGGACGGTGGTGCCGCCGAGCACCTCCGGGTCGAGCGCCGAGGCGACCAGGTACTCCTTGGCGATGGTCAGCGCGGAGACGACCTGACTGTCGGAGAAGTGCTCGGTGCGCCGGGTGACCGGCATCGTGATGCCCTCGGCGCCGATGCGGAACTGGGCGGCCGGGCTGTGCGCGTACAGCTTCTCGGGGTCCTCGGCGCCGGGCACCGGGGCCTGCGGCGAAAGCGGGATCACCGTCATCCTGAGCGGCTCGGTGGGCTTGGCGGCCGGGGTCGCGTACGGGTGGCGGACACCCAGGTAGATCGCGGTGCCGAAGGCGAGGGCGATCAGCAGGACGAGGGCGAGAGCCTGCTTGGAGAGCCCGCGGCGCCGGGGCGGGCGGCGGCGGACGGCCGGGGCGTGGTCGGTGAGGCGCTCCTGCGCGGAGAATTCCTGGAGGCGGGCAGCGCGGACGAACGATTCGTCGAAGACGACGGATCGGTATTCGTCCTCTCCACCGCCGGGGGCGCCCTCGGGACTCCCCTCAGGTGGGTTTCCAGGCCCGCCCATACCTTCAGAGTAGGTCGCCGGGAGCTCCGGTAAACGTGCTGGTGCACGACAAGTTCTGACAGGTTCGCACCAGGTTTCGAACGGACGTCGAAGCACCCGCCAAGGTCCGCCCGGGCCCGCTCAAGGCCGCTGCGGGGCCGTCTCAGGGCGTTCGTGGCACCGCCGAGGCCGACACCGCCGGCTGGGAGTAGTCCGCGGAGGCGGAGGGGCCTGTCGGGGTGCCCTGTTCGACGCCGGTGGTGGCGGGCGGCAGCGGGACCTCGCCGCGGCCTGAGGAGGCGCCCCGGTAGACCGCGGTGAAGGCCAGCGCGACCATGCCGATACCCATGACCAGGGCGAGGATCCAGGCGACGGGCCGGTGCCAGCGGGTCTGCTTGCCGTACGGCCTGCCGAACGCACCGTCGGGGCCGTAGCGGCCCTCCAGGATCTCGGTGTCGTCGAGATCGTCCAGTTCGTCATCACGACCGTGGCCGAAATCGCGGCCGTAGCCGTCGTCGTACCGGTCGTCTTCGCCGCGGACGCCTCTGGAGTGGGCCCGGCGCGCCTCGGCCTCCTGGGCCGCGGCGCGGGCCTCCGCCGCCGCGAGCAGGCGTTCGACCGCGGTCGGCTCGTGGACCACGGCCGCCCGTACGAAGTCCTCGTCGAAGACCACGGAGGCGAACTCTTCGTCCATACCCCCGCGGTCGCGGTCGTCGTCGGGCTCCCAGCCGTCCGGGAACGGCGTGCCCCCCACGTCCTCCGGCACGGCTCCAGAGTAGACCGGGGTGGTCAATTTGGGCAGACGGTAAGGAAATTCATCCGTTTTGCTATGTGGCCCACAGGGACGCCGTCCGCGTCCCCGTGCGCGGCCCCCGTCAGCGCCGTACGTGCCCGTCGCCCGTGACGATGTACTTCGTGCTGGTCAGCTCGGGCAGACCCATGGGGCCGCGGGCGTGCAGCTTCTGGGTGGAGATGCCGATCTCGGCGCCGAAGCCGAACTGGCCGCCGTCGGTGAAGCGGGTCGAGGCGTTGACGGCGACCGTCGTGGAGTCGACCAGCTGGGTGAAGCGGCGGGCGGCCTGCTGGGAGGTCGTCACGATCGCCTCGGTGTGGCCGGAGCTCCACAGCCGGATGTGCTCCACGGCTCGGTCCAGCGAGTCGACGACGGCGGCGGCGATGTCGTACGAGAGGTACTCGGTCTCCCAGTCCTCGGTCGTGGCCTCGACCACGGTGGCCTTCGAGTCCTTCGCGTACGCGAGGACCCGCTCGTCGGCATGGACGGTGACCCCGGCCTCGGCGAGCGCGTCGAGAGCGCGGGGCAGGAACTCGGGGGCGATGTCCTGGTGGACGAGGAGCGTCTCGGCGGCGTTGCAGACGCTGACGCGGTGGGCCTTGGAGTTGATCAGGATCTCGATCGCCATGTCGATGTCGGTGTGCGCGTCGACGTAGATGTGGCAGTTGCCCGTGCCGGTCTCGATCACCGGGACGGTGGACTCCTCGACGACCGTGCGGATCAGGGAGGCGCCGCCGCGCGGGATGAGGACGTCGACCAGGCCCCGGGCGCGCATCAGCTCGCGTACGGAGTCGCGGTTCTCGCCGGGCACCAGCTGGACGGCGTCGGCGGGCAGCCCGGCGCCGCCGACGGCGTCGCGCACCACGCGGACGAGGGCGGTGTTCGACTCGAAGGCGGAGGACGAGCCGCGCAGCAGGGCCGCGTTGCCGGACTTCAGGCAGAGGGCGGCGGCGTCGACGGTCACGTTCGGGCGGGCCTCGTAGATGATGCCGACGACGCCGAGCGGGACGCGGACCTGGCGCAGGTCGATGCCGTTGGGGAGAGTCGAGCCGCGGACCACCTCGCCGACGGGGTCGGGCAGCGCGGCCACGTCACGCACGTCGGCGGCGATCGCCCGGATCCGCTCCGGGGTCAGCGTCAGCCGGTCGACGATCGCCTCGCTGGTGCCGGCCTCGCGGGCCCGCTCGATGTCCTTGGCGTTGGCCTCGACGATTTCACTCGTACGGACTTCCAGCGCGTCCGCGATGGCGAGCAGCGCGTCGTCCTTGTCGGCCCGCGGCAGCGGCGCGAGGTCGGCGGCGGCGGCTTTGGCGCGGTAGGCGGCCCGGGTGACCGGGGTCATGGAGTCGTACGGCGAGAGCGAGGTCATAAAGGAAGGGTAGTGCGCCCGGCGGGGGCGTCCATCGGCTGTTCCAAAGCGCGAGACACACCCCGGACGGCTCCCGGGCGGGGCGGTCAGAACGGGTGGACGCCGACGGGCGTCGCGGGCGCCGGCCCGTAGCCCTCGGCGATCCGGTGGTGGTACGTCTGGCGGTCGATGACCTCCAGGCCGACGATCTCCCAGGGCGGCAGCCCGGCCGTACGGCGGTGCTCACCCCACAGGCGCAGGGCGACGGCGGCCGCGTCGTGGAGGTCGCGGGCCTCCTCCCAGTAGCGGATCTCGGCGTGGTCGTTGGCATAGCGGCTGGTCAGCAGGAAGGGGTGGTCGTGGGCGAGCTGTTCGAGGCCGCGCCGCACCTCTTTGAGCGGGGCCTCGGGCCCGGAGACGCTCAGCGTGACGTGCCACAGCCGGGGCAGGTCCTGCGGCTCCTCGACGCTGTCGCTCTCGTACGTGTCCGAGGCGGCGACGCTGGTGAGCGCCCGCCCCTCGCCGGCCGCACGGGAGGTACCACCACCACGGGACGTCGCGGCCCCGGGGCGCACTCGTCTCACGACGGCCTCCTTCGCAACGATTCGTGCTTGGCAATGGGTCGTGCGGAATCTCCCTGAGACAAAGTTGAGCAGGCTCACGGGCTTCGCGTGGCGGTTTTACGGAACGCGCACTGCCGGGGCCCGTGCTTTCGCCCCCCCATGGGGCCGCTGGTCAGGGGTGCAGGAGGACGAGGTCGTCCCTGTGTACGACCTCTCGTTCGTACGCGGGACCCAGCTCGCGCGCCAGTTCCCGGGTCGAGCGGCCGATCAGCTGGGGGATCTCCTTGGCGTCGAAGTTGACCAGCCCGCGGGCGACGGCCCGGCCGGCGGCGTCGCGCAGCTCGACGGGGTCGCCCGCGGTGAAGTCGCCCTCGACCGCCGCGATACCGGCCGGCAGCAGCGAGGTGCGGCGGTCGACGACCGCGCGCACGGCCCCGTCGTCGAGGGTGAGCGAGCCCTGCGGGGCGGAGGCGTGCTGGAGCCACAGCAGCCGGTCGGCGGAGCGCTTGCCCGTGGAGTGGAAGTAGGTGCCGGTGTCGCCGCCGGTCAGGGCGTCCGCCGCGTGGACCGCGCTGGTCAGCACGACGGGGATGCCGGCGGCCGCCGCGATCCGGGCCGCCTCGACCTTGGTCACCATGCCGCCGGTGCCGACCCCTGCCTTGCCGGTGCTGCCGATGTCGACGTGCGCGAGGTCCGCGGGACCCCGAACCTCCGCTATCCGCGACGTGCCGGGCCTGCTGGGGTCGCCGTCGTACACGCCGTCCACGTCGGAGAGCAGGACCAGCAGGTCGGCGCGGACGAGGTGGGCGACGAGGGCGGCGAGGCGGTCGTTGTCCCCGAAACGGATCTCGTCCGTGGCGACGGTGTCGTTCTCGTTGACCACCGGCAGGGCGCCCATCGCGAGGAGCTTGTCGAGGGTGCGGGAGGCGTTGCGGTGGTGGGAGCGGCGGCTCATGTCGTCGGAGGTGAGGAGCACCTGCCCCACGCGGATGCCGTAGCGGGCGCAGGAGGCGGTGTAGCGGGCCACGAGCAGGCCCTGGCCGACGCTGGCGGCGGCCTGCTGCCGGGCGAGGTCCTTGGGGCGGCGGCGCAGGCCCAGCGGCGCGAGCCCGGCGGCGATGGCGCCGGACGAGACCAGCACGATCTCCCGCTCCCCTCCGCCCACCCGACTCCCACCACCACCCTCAACCGAGGCCCTTCGGGCCGCCCCCGGCTTTCGGGCCTTGGCGAGGACGTCCACCAGGGCGTCCACCCGGTCCGCGTCGAGGCCGCCGGAGGCGGTCGTCAGCGAGGAGGAGCCCACCTTGACGACGATCCGGTGCGCATCCACAACGCCCTGCCTTGCCGCTGACACGCCTATCCCCAATGTTCCGAACCAGCCTGGTGTGTGCAGTTCGCAATCTACGTGAGGATGCGGATCGGACGCTTCACCATTTCGCTGGGCGGACCGCTTGGGAGCGAGTGGGCGCGGGGCCGAGTGTGCCCCTTTGTGAGGAGACCGTGAGAAGCCCCACGACCCTCCGGGCGATACGCCCGATTGTCCCCAACTGTCCTCCTGCCGTCCTCGCGGCAGATTGCTCCCCGGGCGCCCTAGGTCATACGGTCAGGGATCGGCCCCCTCCATCCCCTCGCACCCTCCGCAGGAGCCCAGCCCGTGCCCTCCGCAGGCCTCGCCCCACGCCGCATCGCGCAGCTGTCAGCACTGCTCGCGATGTTCGCGCTCTTCACGGCCCAGATCGTCTCCGCGCTGCTGCCGAACATCCCCGTGTTCGTCGCCGCGAGCGCGGCGGGCCTCGCCCTGGACACGTTCCTGCAGTACCGGGACCCCGGCCTGCTCGCACCGCTGAGCAAGGTCCGCTTCGACGCCCTGGTGCGCCAGCTGCTGCGCGACATGGTGATCCTGGTGGGGCTGCTGCGCATCGACGGCATCGACCCGACGCGCGAGCAGGCCCCCCTCGTCGTCGGCGTGTTCGTCTTCTACGCGGTGCACTTCACCTGCCAGGCCCTCTCGGTCCTGGTGCGCCGCACCCGGACGCTGCCGATCGTCACCCGCAACATCGACGCCTCCGAGCTGCGCCTGACCGCCGCCCCGCCGCGCATCCTGGCCCGCCGCCAGGCGCACCGGCTGCTGACGTTCTCCCTGCCGATCACGGCCGGCCTGGTGGCCACCGCGGCCACTCAGGACGCCACCTGGGGCGGCCTCGGCCTCGGCGCCGGCCTCACCCTCCTCGTCGCGGGCACCGCGTACCTGGCGACCTGGCTGCTGCCGAAGAAGCGCGCCAGGAGCGAGCAGCAGGTCATGGAGTGGCTCGACAAGTGGCTGGCGAAGTACCGGCCGACCACCGCGATGTACTTCTCCGGCGGTACGACCTCGGCGTACCAGGCGAACATGTGGCTCTCGACCCTCTCCCAGCTCGACAAGCCGCTGATCGTGCTGCGTGAGCGCTTCATGGTGCAGAAGATCGACGCGACGGACGTCCCGGTCATCTGCTTCCCGAAGGTCTCGACGATGTTCTCCCTGGAGAACTCGACGCTGAAGATGATGCTGCACCCGGCCAACGCGGCGAAGACCTCCCAGGTGCTGCGCATCCCCACCGTCAAGCACGCCTTCATCAACCACGGCGAGAGCGACAAGCTGTCCTCCTGCAACCCGTACGCGAAGGCGTACGACGAGGTGTGGGTCGCCGGTCCCGCCGCGCGCGAGCGGTACGCGCTCGCCGAGGTCGGCGTCGAGGACAAGGACATCGTCGAGGTCGGCCGCCCGCAGCTGGCGCCGATCCGCCCGTACGCGGGCCCGCCCACCGGCACGTACACGACCGTCCTCTACGCCCCCACCTGGGAGGGCTGGGACGGCAACCCCGGCAACACCTCCGTGGTCCTGGCCGGCGAGAACGTCGTCCGTGAGCTGCTCGCCGACGACAAGGTCCGGCTGCTCTACAAGCCGCACCCGATGACCGGCTCGGTCGACCCGCGCGCGGGGGCCGCGAACGAGCGCATCAAGGCGATGATCCGCGAGGCGAACACCAAGCGGTCCGGGGCCCGCCCCGGGCCTGAGGCCGCCGCCGAACTGACGCGCCGCACGGCCGAGTTGGACCGGCTGACCTCCACCGCCTTCCGGGCCAGCGCGGACGAGATGGAGCGGATGCTGCTGCAGGGCACGCCCAGCGGGAACCGCGAGGCGGCGATCGCCGAGGCGACGCTGGCCTGGGAGAAGGCGTACTGGGCGGCGTTCCCCGAGTGGGAGCACAGGATCGTCACCGAGGCACGGCCCGCGATCTTCGCCTGCTTCAACGTGGCGGACCTGCTGATCAGCGATGTCTCCTCGGTCGTCTCCGACTGGCTGTCCAGCGAGAAGCCGTACTCGGTCGCCAACACGTCCGGTCTGTCGCAGGAGGCGTTCCGCACGGCCTTCCCGACGGTCTCCGCCGGTGTCGTCCTGACGCCCGAGGCCGACGGCGTCCCGTCCCTCCTCGACGCCGTCCGCCACCCCGAGAAGGACCGCTTCACCAAGGCCCGCGCCACGCTCAAGGAGCAGCTGCTCGGCCCCTCCGACCCGCCATCGCACATCCGCTTCGACTCCGCGGTCAAGGCGCTCTGTGCCGAGGCCGACGACCGTCGCGTCCGTATGGAGTCCCGCCTCGCCAACGAGATCCCCTCGCCTCGGGGAGTGGGGGACGAGCTGGTTTCCGACGACGCCGAGCCCAGCGAGGCCGAAGCACTCCGTTAGGAGCTGGCGAAGGGCCCCGGAGTTGTCTCCGGGGCCCTTCGTTCTGCCACCTTTGCCGTCTTTGCCGCCGCCCGACAGCTCGGGGAGCGCGGCGTCTGCGGGCTAGAACGGCTCGAAGTCGCCGAACTCCTTGTCCGCCTCGTCGAGTTCCGCCTGGCGGTCGCGGCGGCGCTGGACGGCGGGGCGGGGGGCCTCGAAGCGGTGGTCCTCGCCTCGGCGGCCGAGCATTTCCGCGCCGGCCATGACGGTGGGCTCCCAGTCGAAGACGACGGCGTTGTCCTCGGGGCCGATGGCGACGCCGTCGCCGGAGCGGGCGCCCGCCTTCATGAGCTGTTCCTCGACGCCGAGGCGGCTCAGCCGGTCGGCGAGGTAGCCCACCGCCTCGTCGTTGCTGAAGTCGGTCTGGCGGATCCAGCGCTCGGGCTTCTCGCCACGGACGCGGAAGAGGCCGTCCTCCTCCTGTACGACGGTGAAGCCCGCGTCGTCGACCGCCTTCGGGCGGATGACGATCCGGGTCGCCTCCTCCTTCGGCCTGGCGGCGCGTGCCGTGCCGACGAGGTCGGCGAGGGCGAAGGACAGCTCTTTCAGCCCGATGTGGGCGACGGCGGACACCTCGAAGACCTGATAGCCACGGGCCTCCAGGTCCGGCCGCACCATCTCGGCGAGGTCCTTGCCGTCGGGCACGTCGATCTTGTTGAGGACGACCATCCGGGGCCGGTTGCCGAGGCCGCCGTACTCCTTCAGCTCCTCCTCGATGATGTCGAGGTCGGAGACGGGGTCGCGGTCGGACTCCAGCGTCGCCGTGTCGAGGACGTGGACGAGGACGCTGCAGCGCTCGACGTGGCGGAGGAATTCGAGGCCGAGGCCCTTGCCCTGGCTGGCGCCGGGGATGAGCCCGGGGACGTCGGCGATGGTGTAGACCGTCTCGCCCGCCGTGACCACGCCCAGGTTCGGGACGAGGGTCGTGAAGGGATAGTCCGCGATCTTCGGCTTGGCGGCGCTCAGCACCGAGATCAGCGAGGACTTGCCCGCGCTGGGGTAGCCGACGAGGGCCACATCGGCGACGGTCTTGAGCTCCAGGACGATGTCCAGCAGCCCTCCCGGCACGCCGAGCAGCGCGAAGCCGGGCGCCTTGCGGCGGGCGGAGGCGAGGGCCGCGTTACCGAGGCCGCCCCGGCCGCCCTGTGCGGCGACGAAGGTGGTGCCCTGGCCGACGAGGTCGGCGAGGACGTTGCCGTGCTGGTCCAGCACCACGGTGCCGTCCGGGACCGGCAGGATCAGGTCCTGGCCGTCCTTGCCGGAGCGGTTGGCGCCCTCGCCGGGCTTGCCGTTGGTGGCCTTGCGGTGCGGGGAGTGGTGGTAGTCGAGGAGAGTCGTCACCGACTGGTCGACGACGAGGATCACATCGCCGCCCCGGCCGCCGTTGCCGCCGTCGGGGCCGCCGAGCGGCTTGAACTTCTCCCGGTGAACGGAGGCACAGCCGTGACCTCCGTTACCCGCGGCGACATGCAGTTCGACGCGGTCCACGAAGGTGGTCATGGTGGTGCCTCCAGTTACAAAAGGAAATGTCTTAGCTGTAACACGTCAAAGGCGGACCCGCTTCCCCGTACGGAATCCCGTACGGGGAAGTGAGGCCCGCCCTCGACGAATCGCTGGATCGCTCTACGGAAGCCTTGGTCCGAGGACTCAGGCGACCGGAACGATGTTCACGACCTTGCGACCACGGTGGGTGCCGAACTCCACGGCGCCCGCGGCCAGCGCGAACAGCGTGTCGTCCTTGCCACGGCCGACGCTCGCGCCGGGGTGGAAGTGGGTGCCACGCTGGCGGACCAGGATCTCACCGGCGTTGACGACCTGACCGCCGAAGCGCTTCACGCCGAGCCGCTGAGCATTGGAGTCGCGACCGTTCCGGGTGGACGATGCGCCCTTCTTGTGTGCCATCTCTCCTCAGTCCCTTACTTCGCAGCCGCGGGGATCTCAGTGACCTTGATCGCCGTGTACTGCTGGCGGTGGCCCTGACGACGGCGGTAGCCGGTCTTGTTCTTGTAGCGAAGGATGTCGATCTTGACGCCCTTGTGGTGGTCCACGACCTCGGCCTGGACCTTGATGCCGGCCAGCACCCACGGGTCGCTGGTCACAGCGTCGCCATCGACGACGAGCAGGGTCGAGAGCTCGACCGTGTCGCCAACATTGGCAGTGGAAATCTTGTCAACCTCAACGATGTCGCCGACAGCAACCTTGTGCTGGCGACCACCGCTGCGCACGATGGCGTACACGCGGATCTCACTCTCTAGCTCGGGATCGGTACCCCCGCAGTCCAGCCGCTCGACACGCGAACAGCCTCTCCCCGGCGCCCGGCGCCCGGAAGGAAAGAGGTTTACGGGGATGCGGCGCGTCGATGGACAACTATGGACACGCCGACGGCCAAGGTTACGGGGCTACGCCCGAAGGGGTCAAACCGAGCCCCTTCCGTCCCGCCCGGCGCTCATGTGGTCGGCTTCTCGCCGTCCGCCGGCAGCGGCTTCACGCCCTTGCACAGGTCCGTGGTATCGGCCTTGCCCGGGTATGCGACGGCGATCACCTTGTTGAAGTGGGCCCGGTACATGTCGTGCACGGCATCGTCGTCGACCTTGACGATCGACTCGTCGTTCTCCCGCAGCGCGGGCCCGGTGTAGTTGCCCGAGCCGGTGAAGCTGATCTTGTTGCGCACCCCGTCGTACATACCGTCGACCAGGATGTACTTGGAGTGGATGATGTACGGCGTGGTCAGCTTCTGCCCGGTGTTCACGGGGTCCCGGTCGTCGTTGTAGCAGCGCACGGTCGGCCCGCCGGACGTGTGCATCTTCTCCCACGTCCCCTTGGTGCCGCCGCTGCTCTTGGCGCTGTCCGACTCGGCGTACACGATGCTCACATCGCAGCCGGCCTTCTTCAGCGCGACCAGCTTCTCCGCGATCGCCAGCCGAGTGATCTTGAAGATCGCGACCCGCACCCAGGTCTTCCGCGTCACACCGGCACTGTCCTTGTAGGAGCACTGCACGTTGTTGAGCACCGAGTACACGCTGTCGGTGGCCCGCGTGTTCCCGGCCCGGGGGAAGAAGTACGCCTTGTAGAGGCCGTTGCTGACGGTCCGGTAGTCCCAGGAGGCCCAGTCCCGGGCGGCCATCGTGTCGAAGTAGTCCGCGTACGCGTCGTACATCGTCGGATTGTCCGGCAGCAGCAGCGCGTCGTTGAAGAACTTGGTGTGCGCCGACGGCGTCGAGTTCGACGTCGTCTGCACGACCACGTTCGTCGCGCCCTCGACCGCCGAGAACAGCCAGAACTTGTTGTGCATGATCGACTGCCCGTACTTCGGATCGCCGAGGCAGGACCTGTCGACGGCACAGGTCGCGATGTACGACCCCTTCGCACGGTCGGTGCCGAGCGCGGCGGCGAGACTGCCGTACGCGGTGTTGGCGGGGCGGTCGCTGATGCTCGACTCGTCCAGCAGGACCTGGACGTGGACGCCACGGTTCTTCGCGGCGACGAGCGCGTCGACGACGGACGCCTCCCACACGTGGTAGACGGCGACCTTGATGGTGGAGCCGGGCAGCGCGGCGGCCGTGAGTTCGATGAGCCGCGTACGTATCGCGAGTTGCTCGCTCCCCGTCCCCAACGGGTCGTTGAAGATGGGGCCTTCGGTCCAGGTCGGGGCGGCCTGCGCGGTCCCCGCGGACATCGCCGTCTGCACACCCGCCGCCGCCAGCACGGTGGCCAGCGCGACGGCCCTGCGCGCCCCCCTGAACGGCCGCACGGCACTGTCCCGCCCATCGCTCTCCAGGCGCACGCGCACCATGCGATCCCCTCCCCGTTCCCCGCGCACGGCCGCTCCCCGCCGTGCGCCGAGGTCTTGTTTCCCCACGCTCCGACGCGCGGCTCCGACTCGAACGACTACGTGAGTGTTACAGGTGTCCGACGCGCCCCAAGAGGCAGGGGGTACGTCAGACACGCTGATGCCCCTGTCAGGTGGTGAAACCACCTGACAGGGGCATCAGTTGGAGCGGACCAAGCGCCCGCCCCGCGGGGCTCAGCTCTCGTCGGTCGAAGCCGTGACCGTGGCCGACGCCTGCTCGGCGGCGACCGTGGTCTTCTTCGTGGCCGCCTTCTTCGCCGTCGTCTTCTTGGCCGTGGCCTTCTTCGCGACCGTCTTCTTGGCCGCCGTCTTCTTCGCCGCGACCTTCTTCGCCGTCGCCTTCTTGGCGGCGGTCTTGCGCGCCGTCTTCTTGGCGGGGGCCTCGGCCTCGGTCTCCTCGGCCTGGGCCGGAGCCTCGGCCGCGTCCTCCGCCGGAGCGGACGGAACGACCACGACAGCGGCCTCCTCCGACGCGGTGGACACCGTCGCCTTGCGCACGGCACGCCGCCTCGGGCGGGCCGGAGCCGCGCTCTCGGCAGCGGTCGCCGCTTCGGCCGGCTCGGCCACGGCTTCCGCGACCGGCTCGGCGACCGGCTCGACCACCGTCACCACGGCCTCGTCCGCCGCGGCCCCGGCCGGCGCGCCCGCGGGGGCGGTCACCTTCCGGGTCGCCCTACGGCGCGTACGGCCCTTGGGCGCGGCCTCCTCGACGCTCGGGGTGGCCGGCGTCTCGACGACCGGGTCCTCCAGCGCGACGGGCTCCGACTCGGCGGCCTCCCGCGACTTCGGCGCCCGCTCCTCGTCCTCGGGGGCCACCACGGACACGGCCTCGCGGGACTTCGGCGCACCCGAGGGCGCGGAGGCCCGCCGGGTCGCACGACGACGCGAACGGCCGCGCCCGACAGCCGCCTCGGCCTCGGCGACGCTGCTGTACAGCTCCTCGTCCGGCTCGAACTCCGGCGCGGGAAGGGCCACGGGCTCGGCGACCTCCGCGGCCACCTCGGCCTCGACCAGCTCCGGCTCGACGTCCTCGAAGACCTCGGGAGCTTCGGCGGCGGCCACGTGCTCGTGCTCGTGGTCGAGTTCCGCAGCGCCACGCCCGCGCTTGCGGCGCTTACCGCCACCGCCGACCGCGGTCGGCTGATCCATGTGCACGATCACGCCACGCCCGTTGCAGTGGACACAGGTCTCGGAGAAGGACTCCAGGAGGCCCTGCCCGACCCGCTTCCGCGTCATCTGGACCAGGCCCAGCGAGGTGACCTCGGCGACCTGGTGCTTCGTACGGTCGCGTCCCAGGCATTCGAGGAGGCGCCGCAGCACCAGGTCCCGGTTGGACTCCAGCACCATGTCGATGAAGTCGATGACGACGATGCCGCCGAGGTCGCGCAGCCGCAGCTGGCGCACGATCTCCTCGGCCGCCTCCAGGTTGTTCCTGGTGACCGTCTCCTCCAGGTTGCCGCCCTGGCCGGTGAACTTCCCGGTGTTGACATCGACCACGATCATGGCCTCGGTCTTGTCGATCACCAGCGAACCACCGCTGGGCAGCCACACCTTGCGGTCCAGCGCCTTCATCAGCTGCTCGTCGATGCGGTACGTCGCGAAGACGTCGACCTCGGAGGTCCACTTCTGCAGCCGGTCGGCCAGGTCGGGCGCGACGTGCGAGACATATCCGTGGATGGTCTCCCACGCCTCGTCGCCACTGACGATGACCTTGGAGAAGTCCTCGTTGAAGATGTCGCGGACCACCCGGACGGTCATGTCCGGCTCGCCGTACAGGAGCGTCGGCGCGTTCGAGCTGCCGCCTTGCTTGGCCTTCTTCTCGATGTCCTCCCACTGCGCCTGCAGTCGCTCGACGTCGCGGCGCAGCTCGTCCTCGCTCGCGCCCTCGGCGGCGGTGCGCACGATGACGCCCGCGTCGTCGGGGACGATCTTCTTGAGGATGGTCTTCAGCCGGGCCCGCTCGGTGTCGGGCAGCTTGCGGCTGATACCGGTCATCGACCCCTCGGGGACGTAGACCAGGTAGCGGCCCGGCAGCGAGACCTGGCTGGTCAGACGGGCACCCTTGTGCCCGATCGGGTCCTTCGTCACCTGGACGAGCACGGACTGCCCGGACTTCAGGGCGGACTCGATGCGGCGCGGCCCGTTGGCCATGCCCAGCGCCTCGAAGTTGACCTCACCGGCGTACAGGACGGCGTTGCGCCCCTTGCCGATGTCGATGAAGGCGGCCTCCATCGACGGCAGCACGTTCTGCACCTTGCCGAGGTAGACGTTGCCGACGTACGAGGTCGACTGCTCCTTGTTGACGTAGTGCTCGACGAGCACGTTGTCCTCAAGGACGCCGATCTGGGTGCGCTCGCCGCTCTGGCGGACGACCATGACGCGCTCGACGGCCTCACGGCGGGCCAGGAACTCGGCCTCGGTGATGATCGGGACGCGTCGGCGCCCCTGCTCACGGCCTTCCCGGCGGCGCTGCTTCTTGGCCTCCAGGCGGGTGGAGCCCTTGATGGACTGCACCTCGTCGGAGAACTCTGTCTCCTTCGCGCGCCGCTCGCGCGGCTCACGGACCTTGACGACCGTACGCTCGGGGTCGTCTGCGGGCTGCTCGGCCTCCGTGCCCGAGTCCCCGGCGCGGCGACGACGGCGACGGCGCCGACGGCTGCTGCTGGAGCCGGCACCACCGGCATCCTCGCGGTCGTCCTCGTCCTCCGCGTCCTCGTCCACCTGCTCGGCGGTGTCCTCGGCGTCCTGCGCGGCCTGCTCGGCGGCGGGCTCCTCACCCTCGGAGTCGCCCTCGGCCGACTCGCCCCGGCGACGGCGGCGGCCACCCCGGCGACGGCGACGCCGCGATCCGGTGGACTCCTCCTCGCCGAACTCGTCACCCTCGCCGGCGTCCTCGGTGGCCTCTTCGGGCTCCTCGCCCTCCTCCGGCTCCTCGGGCACCGTGACAACGGCAACGGGCTGCTCGGCCTCGGCGGCCTCGCCCCGACGACGACGGCGACGCCGCGACCCGCCGGTGCTCTCCTCCTCGGCGAACCCGCCGAGGTCGACGGCCTCGACGGGCTCCTCGACCTCCACGGTCTCCGCCTCCGCCTCGGCGGCGGCCCGCGCGGCGGCCCGCTCCGGCGTCTGGAACATCGGCTCGGTGAACACCGGTGCCTGGAACACGGCCACAGAGGGCCGCGCGGGCCGGGCGCCGGCCTCGTCCGCGACCGGCGCGGCCGGCGCGGAGAACCCACCGGCAGCCTTGCGCGTGGCCCGACGGCGGCCACGACGCGGAGCGGCTTCCTCAGCCTCGTCCACGGCGGCCTGGGCGGCGGCGGCCCGCGGAGCCTTGACGGGCTCGCTCTCGGGCACGGCGGGCGCCTGAACGGTCTCGGCGGCGACGGGCTCGGCGGCGGCCTCGGCCTCGGGCGCGCCGGTCGGCGCGGTCACCCGGCGTGTGGCCCGACGACGTGTACGACGCGGAGCGGCCTCCTCGGCCGTGTCCTCGTCCTGGGCGGGCTCGACGGCGACAGCGGCGGCCTCCACGACCTCGGCGGCCTCCGGCTCACTGACGGGCGCGGTCACCCGACGCGTCGCACGACGACGCGGACGGCCTGCGGGCACGGCCTCCTCGACGGCGACCTCGGCCGGGGACTCCGCCTCGGCGGCATCCTCCTCTGGCGCCTCGGGCGCGCCGGCGGGGGCGGAAGCCCGGCGCGTCGCGCGACGGCGCGGACGGCCTGCGGACGCGGTCTCCTCGACGGCGGCGGGTGCCTCGTCGGCGACGGCCTCGGCCACTTCGGTGACGGCGGCCGGCACCACGGTCTCGGCGACGGCGGCAGTCTCGGCGTCCTTGGGCGCGCCGGCGGGCGCGGAGGCCCGGCGAGTGGCGCGACGACGCGTACGGGGGGCGGGCGCGGCCTCCTCGGCGGCGGCCTCTTCGACTTCCTCGGCCTCAGTGGTCTCGTCCACCGCGGTCACCTCCGTCGTCTCGGTCACCTCAGCGGCCTCATCAGCGGCGAGGTCCTCGGACTCCGCGGCCGCTATGGCCGGCGCGGTGGTCTCCGCGGCCTCTTCGGAGGCGGCGGACGGCGGTCCCGCGGGGCGGGACGCGGCACGGCGGCGACGGCGCGGCGGCAGGGTGTCGCTCGGTGAATTGTGTTCGGAGCCCTGCGCGGGCTCTGCGGATTCGATCGGTTCGGGCATGCGGGCGTTTCTCCCGTCAGGCTCCCGGGCGCCGCACCCGGTCCGGCATGGCCGGTGACGTCCGCGGCTCGCGTCGTACGCGACTGCCGCCGTCCGGGGCGCGGGCGCCGCACGGGAGCTCTCTGTGTCCTGTCTCACCGGTTCCGTACGCCATGTGTGCGTACGGCCTGGTGAAAGTCTTGTGGTCGGTGCGCTGCCCGACCCAGGTGGCTCCCGGATACGAGGGCGACGCTACGACGTGCGTCCCTACGCGGAGCCTTCCGGCGCCGGCGCCTTCGCGGCGGCAGTGGGCGCGGCCGTTGTAGGGGCCGCTGCTGCCTCGCGGTCGGGCGCGAGCGGGTCGGTCACCGTGCCGGTCTCTTCATCGAACAGCCCCTGCGCCAGCCTGGTCACCGCTGCGGGGACCGGCGGCGCCAGGTCGGCCACGGCGCGAAGACCGGACAGGACGTCGTCGGGTCGTACGGCAGGCGTCACGTGCCGAACAACCAGCCGCAGTATCGCACAGGGCTGGTCCGTCGGCCCAGCAAGGGGCGCGGCGCCAGCCGCTCCAGTGGAGCCGACGCTTGCGGCGGGCTGTGGACTGTGCGTCTCAGGACCGTCGAGAACGTCAAGGTCGACGACGGCGGCGCGGGCGTCGAACGTCCGCATGCCGTTCTTGGTTCTGCGCTGGACCTCGACGAGGTCCGCCGCCTTGAAGGCCTCGACCGCGCGCCCGGCGTCCGCCGGGTCCACGCCGTCAAGGCGCAGTTCCCACACGGAGGCCGTCAGCCGGTCGGCGAGCCCGGAGGTCCGGGCCTCGACCGCGTCGATGACGTCGAGCCCGGCGGGCAGCGACTCGTCGAGCAGAATCCTGAGCTTCTCGGGATCGCGCGCGTCGGTGAGCGCGATCTCCAGGTACTCCGCCTCACTGCCCGTGCCGGTGGGTGCGGCATTGGCGTACGACACCTTCGGATGCGGCGTGAACCCCGCCGAGTACGCCATCGGCACCTCGGCACGGCGCAGCGCACGCTCGAAGGCGCGCTGGAAGTCACGGTGGCTGGTGAACCGGAGGCGGCCGCGCTTGGTGTAGCGCAGTCGGATGCGCTGCACCGCGGGTGCGGGCGGCGGGCCTTCGGGCTGTCGCTTGCCCAGTGTCGCTCAGTCCTTCGTGAGTGCGGTCGTACTGCTACCAAGAGTACGTGTCTCGGCGGCTCCCGGTTCCCGTCGGGCGGCGACCGGCTTCGGCTCCCCCGGCTGCCCGAAGAGCGCCCACCGCACACTGGCGCGGGCCTGGCGGACTGATTCGCGGGCGGTGGCCAGGGCCTGGCGGGTGGTACGGCCCACACCGCGCGCGAGCGCGGTGACGGGCTTCCACACCACGTCCCGTACGAAATGGCCGGCCGGTGTGAGGACGGTCCGGTACACCCACCGCGTGGGCTCGACGAAGATCAACCGGAAGAGGGTCGCCAGGAACCGTCCGACGACGAGCGAGATCCACCCGGCGACCCGCCACGCGTGCCCGAGGGCGTCCCAGATCTCCCGGCCGACGACGGCGAGGACCCGTCCGACCGGTGTGAGCACCCATCGCCACACGGCGAGCGCGGGCAGCACCAGCAGGATGCGCAGCGTCCAGTAGATCCCGAGTCCGAGCCCGGTGAAGATCATCCGGACGAGCCATACGGCCCCGCGGGCCACCCATGCGATCGCGTGCCCCACGGGCGTCAGCACGTACCGGTAGAGCCACTCGGCCGGTACGACGAGGAGGTATCGCACCAGCCAGGCGACGCCTGTGAACAGCGCGAGTCCGACGGCGGCGAGGCCGGCCCAGGCGCCCCGGGCCAGCCAGGCGATGCCACGTCCGAGCGGCGCGAGCGTCCATGCGTAGAGCCAGACGAGCACGGCTCCGATGCCGGTGGCGAACCAGACGACGCCCGCCCGGAGTCCGGCGACCACCCAGGCGATCGCCTGGCCCACGGGCGTCAGCACATACCGGTACAGCCACACGACCGGTACGACGAGGAGCCAGTACCCGAGCCACCCGAGCCCCTTGGCGACCGGCACGACTACGTACCGCCACAGCGCCACCCACGGCCACACGAAGAGGGCCTTGCCCAGCCACAGCAGCGCCCGCCCCACCGGCCGCAGCACGGTGTCCTTCAGGAACCGCCCGACCACGACGAGCACGTCCCACACCATCCGCACCGGCACGACCAGCACGAGCACGACGATCCGCACGGGAATCCGGATCGCGATGGTGAGACACCCCTCGGGCGCCTGCTGGGCATGCCTGTACGGCGCCGATGGCTCGGCGGGCTGCGGGGTGGGCCGCTTCTCCAGGTCCATGACGACGTAGACGCCTCAGCGACCTGTCCGGATGCAGCCCCGCGCCTTCAACTTCCCGCCCTGTTCGCCTCGGTGTTCCCACTGCCGACCGCGCTCACCCTACGCACGACGACGGGACGTCGCGCGGCCGGGGACGGGTGCCCGGGACCTACGGACCCGCCAGCCCGACCGACTGCGCGAGGGCTCCGTCCGGGCCCGCCTTCCCCTTCGTGCCCGTCGTGCCCAGCTTCCGCAGGGCGAACTCCAGGTTGCCGGTGACCCGTTCGCGCTGCTCGTCGGGCAGTTCGTCCCCGGCGAGGAGCTTCTCGCAGCAGGCCCGCGACTCCTCGTACTCCCCCACCCAGTACGCGGCCACCGCGAGTTCGTCGAGCGCCCGCCACCGGTACCAGTCGAACTCGACGAAGAGGATGTCGCTCGGAAACGGGATCCGCGTCGCCTGCTTCGCGAACAGGTGGCCGAGCGGCCAGCGGGGGCCGTCGAGGCGGCAGTGGCGGGCGAGTTCACCGAGGGCCTCGGCGCGTGCGGGGCGGCTCTCGTGGGCGCGGAGGTAGCGGTCCATCACCTCGGCGGCCGGCCGTTCGAGCCCTACGGCGAGGCGGGCGGCGTAGAGGTGGGAGCAGAAGACCTCCTCCCCCCATCCGCCCATGGCGGCCCGGCGGTCGTAGGCGGCGAGCGCCTTCTCCGGCTCGTCGGCGTCGCGCCAGCTCTGGGCGAGGTAGAAGACGTAGCGGTGGTTGTCGGGCTCTTCGACCAGGCCTTCCTGGAGGATCTCGGCGTCGCGGAGGTACTTCTTCCGTCGGCCTTCTCTCAGCCGCGCCCCGCCGCCCACCGAGAGGATGTTGGCGCCCTTGAGCGTGCCGAGGCTGTACGACTGCCCGCACTCGATGTACTCGTGCAGCACGCCGACGTACCGCCAGGGCAACCGGGTCGAGACCAGCGCCGGGCGCCAGTGGATGATCGACCGGTCGTGCAGGGCGACCCGGTAGGCGTCGTGCGTCAGCTCCGGCATACGGAAGCCCGGTTCGACCTCCATCAGGTCGTCCGCGTCGATGAAGAGCAGGTAGCCCGCTCGGTCCCGGGCGAGTTCGATCGCCTCGCTGCGGCTTCCGTCGAAGCCGTTCCAGGGGCGCTCGTACAGGGTTCCCGGCAGATCGCCGAAGACCTCGCGGACGACGTCCTGGGTGCCGTCCGTCGAGCCGGTGTCCAGGATGACCCAGGTGTCGATCAGGGGGCGGACGGATTCCAGGCAGCGGCGGATGACCGGGGCCTCATCCTTGACGATCATGTTCAGGCAGACCGTTGATTTCACAGGCCAGATCAAAATCCACCTTCCCTGCCGGAATGGCTGAGGCGCGCCGATTCACCGGCGACAGTGTGTGTCGACCATGTCGGGCCATGACGTCTGTATAGGCTCTCCGCGTCATTTCACCCAGCGCAAGTCGTCACCATCGGGGTACGAATGTCCGCGAGAAATCGGCCGGGAAATTTCGCAGTCGCCGGATGGCCCAAAGAGCCTGTGCCCAGGGCCGCGTTGACCGCTCTCGCGGTCACGGGGCTCTGTTCGGCGATGACGTGGGCCTCACTCTCCCTGACCGCCGAGAACTCTCCTTCCGACGCGAAGCCGTCACCCGCGTGCTCGTACACCCCCACCGATCGCGGGAAGCCGGCCGACATTCCCGCCTTCGACGCGGAAAAGGCGGTCCGGCCCTACCGGGCGACGCTGATCACCAACAGAGGGCGGGTACTGCTGGACGTTCTGTCCGCCGAAGCCCCGTGCACGGCCAACTCGTTCGCCTTTCTTGCGGGGAAGGGTCACTTCGACCGCAGTGAATGCCATCGGCTGACCAGCGAGGACGTTTTCACCTTGGAGTGCGGCGACTCGGCGCGGGACGGCGGCACCGATCCGGGGTACTTCTTCCGGGACGAGAATCTGGACGACGCCACATATCCGGCGGGCACCGTGGCGATGTCCAAGGTTGTGCCGGGCCGGAACGGCAGCCGGTTCTTCATCAGTTACGCCGATCCGGAAGTGGCGATGCGGCCGCACTGGACGCCGTTCGCGAAGGTCGTCGGTGGGCTGGACATCGTGCGGGAGATCGCCCGTCGCGGAACGGCGGACGGCTCCGCCGACGGCCGCCCGAAGAAGTCCGTCGTCATCGAGTCGGTGATCATCCAGCGGGCCGAGGCAGCCGCCCCGGCCCCGGCCCCGTCGTCGTAACAGGGATTCCGGACCCTGACCGGTGAACCGGTGCGGGTTCGTCAGCCCGTCCGGGTGAGCAGCACATAACCGTCCCGCGCCGCCACGGTGCGGTACCCCTGGGTGAGAGCCCGGTCCAGGGAGATCCGTTCCTCCATGAAGTTCTGCGGCCATCGCCGGTGTGGCGGCACCAAGGTGTCCACCATGATCCACTCTGGGTTCGGACGGCTGTCGGGCCAGCCGTAGAGGCTGACGCTCGTACGGCCGCTGAGCTGGGGCACGAGTTCGTTGGACGCCTGGATCGTGGCCCCGTCGGGCACCCGGTCCATCAGACCGTGGGCGACGGCGATCCGCGGGTCGGTCCGCCACGTCTCCGCCTTGACCAGCTGCCACAGCGGGAACTGGGGCAGGAGCAAGGCGGTGATGGCGGCGGAGCCGATGAGATAGCGGCGAAGGCTTGTTCGACTCGGCTGCCGCCGGCTCAGGGCATCGATGAAAGCGGCGAAGACGATCGGCATCAGTACGAGTGAGTAGTGGTACGCGGTGCCCCAGTGGGTGTACAGGCCGGACGCGAAGCGCCAGAGCAACGTCGGCGCCGCGACCCACAACAGCGGGGACCGCAGCGCGAGGAACAGGGTGGGGGCGAGCAGGACCAGCAGAGTCGTCACCTTGGCCTCGGGCGTGATGAGCCCGATCGTGCCCTTGTACAGCACATCGGCCAGCCCACCGTCACCGCCTCCCGCACCCGGCAACCAGTGCAGATAGGCGTAGCCCCCCTTCGGATTGAAGGCCGGCAGGATCACGAACATCGCCAACGCGCTGCCGAGCAGACCGGCCGCGATCGTGGCGAGTCCGAGCCGACGGGCCCCGCGCCGGACGATGAGGAATCCGATCACCGCCACGGTGAGCCCGAGGTCTTCCTTCACCAGCAGCAAGGGCATGGCCCAGCACGCGGCGGCGCGCGGCCGGTCGTTACCGAGGGCCGTCAACGAGCAGGCGAGCAGGGGGACGGCGAAGGCCACTTCGTGGAAGTCCTTGCCGACCGCGCTAGCGATGCCCCAGGACAGGCCGTAGCAGACACCGATGACCCCGGCGGCAACGGAACCGAGGGTCCGGCGTGCCCACATCGTCAGGGGAAGAACACTCGCCGCGATCAGCGCCGCCTGCACCACCAGCAGTGCCATCGGTGATGGCCAGATCCGGTAGAAGGGCGCCACCAACGCCAGAACGGGATGGAAGTGGTCGCCCATGACAGGGAAGTCCGGCCCTTTGATTTCGGAAAGGGGTAGCTGCCCGGCCGCGTAGGACTTGACGACCTGTTCGAAGATCCCCAGATCGAAGGCGGCGGACAGCATCCGTTGATGGAGGCGGAGCGAGAGCGTCAGGTAGGCGAAGAACAGCGCTCCTGCAAGGCACCAGATCCACCACGGAACACCGGACTGAATCTCTTCGACCGGCTCAGCCCGGTCCTGATGGCCCGGAGCCACCTGCCGGGGCGGGAGGACGGAACTGTCTGCGGGCAGTGCTGTCATGAATGTGCCCTTCCAAGAGCGGCTTCGAATTCTGAAGGTCCCTCAAACGTCAGCCATATCCTGGGCAGGGCTCAGAACTTCTTCCTGCATGGCCGGAATCCTCCGAACAGCCGCATGTCTGACCCGAGATGCCACTCATTACGGGTGAACATCTCCAATTTCCGGTGTAGCCCGACGATCGACCGCCCCGCCCACGATCGGCCGAATTTCAAGTCCTCACACCGAGCGGATATCCGTAAAGCGTGGCCGAATGAGGCAGAGGAGGCTGAAGGCCTTCGGATTCGATCCGCATCGGTACCACAAGGAGCAGTCCATATGAGTCCTGAGAACAGGACCAGATCCGGTCTGGGCCCACTTCCCCAGCGGGGGAGATGGCTTGTCGGCGGCGCCATGGCCTCGGTCGGCCTTGTCATGCTGAGCTTCACCAGTACTGCCGCCATCGCGGCCGACCGTCCCTCGGCCACACCCGCTCGCGTGAGCCCGCACCCGCCGCGCCAGGACGAGTGCGACGACCGCCGCGACGAACACGGCAAGCACGACAAGCAGGGCCAGTGGTACGACGAGAACGGCCGACCTCAGGACGAACACGGCCAGGGGCCGAACAGCGCCATGGGTCCGAAGGGCGACGACCACCGCGACAAGTGCAAGGGCAAGCCGGGCCCCACCGGGCCGACGGGCCCCGCGGGTCAGGACGGAGCCACCGGCCCCACCGGACCGACCGGCCCCACCGGCCCCAGCACCGGAGCGACGGGCGCGACCGGCGCGACGGGGGCCACCGGCCCCACCGGACCGACCGGCCCCAGCACCGGCGCGACGGGGGCCACCGGCCCGACCGGGCCCACCGGAGCGACGGGCGCGACCGGTGCCACAGGCGCCGGCGGAACCCCGGTCTGCAGCGACCTCGACGCCTACCACCCCACGGGCATGGTCGAGTTCCGTGCCGCACTGTCGGCGGCCGACGGAAACTTCTACGCGGGCATCCGTGACCTCACGGGCAGCTCGGACGGGTTCATGCGGTGGACCGACCTCAGCGTCAACCCGGACTACCCCTCGGGCGGCGAGGAGGGCGAGCCCTGTGGGGCCGCCATCAGCGAGCACGAAGCGTCGGGTGGTGTTCAGTTCAGCCTGATCACCACGACGGGACGGGTCTACGAAACCGACTGCAGCGTGGACAACAACCAGAGCGAGGAGGCCATCCTGAACTGCACCACCGGCGATGACCCCGTGAACGACACCCGCAACCCTTGGGTCGAGGTGAACTTCCGGCCGGAAGCCGGCGCTGTCAACGGCGGAACCGACCTCGGCTCCTGACACGAAAAAGGGTGTCCGCAGGCCGACCCACCGGCCCTCCGGACACCCCTCGCCGTCTGCGACAGCAGGTCAGTGGCTGTGCCCACTGCCCGCCGGCTGCTTGACCGCCAGCGGCAGCAGCTTCTTGCCCGTGGGCCCGACCTGGATGTGCGTGTCCAACTGCGGACACACGCCGCAGTCGAAGCACGGCGTCCAGCGGCAGTCCTCGACCTCGGTCTCGTCGAGGGAGTCCTGCCAGTCCTCCCAGAGCCAGTCCTTGTCGAGGCCGGAGTCGAGGTGGTCCCAGGGGAGGACCTCCTCGTAGGTGCGCTCGCGGGTGGTGTACCAGTCGACGTCGAGGCCGACGTCGGCGAGGGCCTTGTCCGCGCAGCTCATCCAGCGGTCGTAGGAGAAGTGCTCGCGCCAGCCGTCGAAGCGGCCGCCGTCCTCGTAGACCGCGCGGATCACGGCGCCGATGCGGCGGTCGCCGCGCGACAGCAGGCCCTCGACGATGCCCGGCTTGCCGTCGTGGTACCGGAAGCCGATGGAGCGGCCGTACTTCTTGTCGCCACGGATCTTGTCGCGGAGCTTTTCGAGGCGGGCGTCCGTCTCCTCCGCCGAAAGCTGCGGGGCCCACTGGAACGGGGTGTGCGGCTTGGGGACGAACCCGCCGATCGACACCGTGCAGCGGATGTCGTTCGAGCCGGAGACCTCGCGGCCCTTCTGGATGACGCGGGTCGCCATGTCGGCGATCTGGAGGACGTCCTCGTCGGTCTCGGTCGGGAGGCCGCACATGAAGTACAGCTTCACCTGGCGCCAGCCGTTGCCGTACGCGGTCGAGACGGTCCGGATCAGGTCCTCCTCCGAGACCATCTTGTTGATGACCTTGCGCAGGCGCTCGGAGCCGCCCTCGGGCGCGAAGGTCAGACCCGAGCGCCGGCCGTTGCGGGTCAGCTCGTTCGCCAGGTCCACATTGAAGGCGTCCACCCGGGTCGAGGGGAGGGACAGGCCGATCTTGTCCTCCTCGTACCTGTCCGCCAGACCCTTGGCGATGTCGCCGATCTCGCTGTGGTCGGCGCTCGACAGCGACAGCAGGCCGACCTCCTCGAAGCCCGTCGCCTTGAGGCCCTTCTCGACCATCTCGCCGATGCCCGTGATCGACCGCTCACGGACCGGGCGGGTGATCATGCCGGCCTGGCAGAAGCGGCAGCCCCGGGTGCAGCCGCGGAAGATCTCCACCGACATGCGCTCGTGGACCGTCTCCGCCAGCGGGACGAGGGGCTGCTTCGGGTACGGCCACTCGTCCAGGTCCATGACCGTGTGCTTGGACACCCGCCACGGGACACCCGACCTGTTCGGTACGACGCGGCCGATACGGCCGTCGGGGAGGTACTCGACGTCGTAGAACGCCGGGATGTACACCGAGCCGGTCCTCGCGAGGCGGAAGAGGACCTCTTCGCGGCCGCCGGGACGGCCTTCGGCCTTCCAGGCGCGGATGATCCCGGTCATGTCGAGCACGGCCTGCTCGCCGTCGCCGATGATCACCGCGTCGACGAAGTCGGCGATCGGCTCGGGGTTGAAGGCCGCGTGGCCGCCGGCCAGCACGATCGGGTCGTCGAGCGTGCGGTCCTTGGACTCCAGGGGGATCCCGGCGAGGTCCAGGGCGGTCAGCATGTTGGTGTAGCCCAGCTCCGTGGAGAAGGACAGGCCGAACACGTCGAAGGCCTTCACCGGGCGGTGTCCGTCCACCGTGAACTGCGGCACGCCATGATCGCGCATCAGTTGTTCCAGGTCGGGCCACACGCTGTAGGTGCGCTCGGCGAGGACGCCCTCGCGCTCGTTGAGCACCTCGTAAAGGATCATGACGCCCTGGTTGGGCAGCCCGACCTCGTACGCGTCCGGGTACATGAGCGCCCAGCGGACATCGCAGGCGTCCCACTCCTTGACTGTGGAGTTGAGTTCGCCTCCGACGTACTGAATCGGCTTCTGCACGTGCGGGAGCAAAGCTTCGAGCTGTGGGAAGACCGACTCGACAGACATCTCGGGGTTACCTTCGTGAGCTGACTGGGGGCGCCCCCCGCCGGAGGCTGGGGAGGTGACCATCTAGCGTAACGCCCCCAGCGGCACCCCTCGCACGCCAGCCGTCACAGGCCTCGGGGCTGTCACCGTCAGAAGGCCGCGTCGGCCGTGATCGTCCGCCAGGTCTCCGGCAACGCCGCCTCCGTCAGCTCCGCCCGCCGCTCCTCCCTGCCGTACAGCACGCCGTACGTGAAGTCGCTCTCCCCCGCCTCGTGGGCCTGGAAGGCGATGCCGCGCAGTGCCTCGCGGGTCATCACGCTGTCCTGGTGGTCGCCGAGCAGGCTCTGCAGGGACTTCATGTCCTTGACGAGTCGCTTGGCCGGCTCGCCGAGGAGGGGGCGCGCCGCCTCGGCCGCGTACCGGGTGCGCTTGGCCTTCTTGCGGGCCTCGTGCATGGCGAGGTCGCGGTCGGCGCCGGACGGCTGCGCCAGCGCCTCCTCGACCAGCGCCGCCACCTTGGCGAAGTCCTTCTTGACCGCCTTGGTGATCACCTTCTCGGTGTCGCCGCCGGCGGCCTTGAGCAGCGGCGGGTCCGTGACCACGGCGTCGAGCGACGCCAGCAGCTCCAGATACCGCTGCCCGTCCAGTACGGCGATCAGGCCGCCCCTGGCGCCGGTGTCGCCGTGCTCCGTCCAGGTGCGCAGCCGTGTGCGGACCGGGCCCGTCACCAGGCTCTCGGAGAGATCGTCCAGCGCCTCGGTGAGCCGTTCCGCCAGGACCTCCTGGTCACGGTCGACCCCCAGCTCCCCCGCCAGCCACTTCAGCTCCTCCCCGATGGGGTCCGTGACCTCCCGGTCCAGGACCTTCCCGAACGACTTGAAGGTGCTGCGCAGACGCCGCGTGGCCACGCGCATGCTGTGGACGGAGTCGAAGACATCACGCCGGACGGCGGGGTCGAACTCGACGATCGCGTCCCGCTGCGCGCGGACATAGACGAGGACATGGTCACCGGGACTGACCGGCTTCCCCGGCGCCTCGGCCCCGCCCGGCCCCTCGTCCGCCTTCCCGTCTTCCTTCTTGCCCTTCTTGCTGACCTTCCTGCCGTTCTTGGGTGCCGTCTCCTGGAGGGCCCGGGCCAGCTTCGACGGTGAGTCGGACGGCCGTACGCCTGCCTTGCGCAGCTTCTTGTCGACCTTCTCGAGGAAGGCGGGGTCGCCGTCGTCGGCGAGCTCCACCTCGATCTCGGCCCACTGGGCGGTACGGCCGCCGTCGGTGAGCCGCTCGGCGCGTACGGCGTCCACGCTGACCTCGGCGAGCAGGGTGCCGTCCGCGTCGAGCAGGTCGCTGACGTCACGGGTGGACCGCAGCCGGACCACGGGCACCAGCTCGGCCTCCCGGACCCGGGAGCGCACCAGCCCCGCGAGGTCATCGGGCAGCGAGTCGGAGAGCGGGGCGCTGATCTCGTCCCGTACGCCGGAGGAGACGGGGAACTTCAGGTGCCAGCCCGCGTCATGGCCTCCGGTACGGCGGCGCAGGGTGATGGAGGCGGCGGCGAGGCGTTCGTCAGGGGTGTCGTAGTAGACGGCGTCCAGCTCCGCCACGCCCTTGTCCAGAACGGTCGCCACCCCGGCCACACCGGTCAGGTCCGGCAGCCCGCTCTCGTCGGACTCGTACTTACGCTCGATCTCGCGCTTGGTGTCCGCCATGACATGAATCTAGTCCGACATCCGCCAAAGGGGCAGACCACTGTGTCCTAAATAGGGCCGGCGAGCCGCACCCTGGTCGGAGCGCTCAAGCCGACATCGGGCGCTCCACTCTTATCGACTGCAGCAGCCCCACCGCCACCCAGACCGCGAACATCGACGAGCCGCCGTACGACACGAACGGCAGGGGCAGTCCCGCCACCGGCATGATGCCGAGCGTCATACCGATGTTCTCGAACGCCTGGAACGCGAACCAGGCGATGATCCCGCCGGCGACGATCGTGCCGTACAGCTCGGTGGTCTCGCGGGCGATCCGGCAGGCCCGCCAGAGGACGACGCCCAGCAGCAGGATGATCAGCCCGGCGCCCACGAACCCCAGCTCCTCCCCCGCCACCGTGAAGACGAAGTCGGTCTGCTGCTCGGGCACGAACTGCCCGGTGGTCTGTGAGCCCTTGAAAAGGCCGGTGCCGAGCAGTCCACCGGAGCCGATGGCGATACGGGCCTGGTTGGTGTTGTAGCCGACACCGGCCGGGTCGAGCTCGGGGTTGGCGAAGGCCGCGAAGCGGTTGATCTGGTACTCGTCGAGCACCCCGAGCTGCCAGACGGCGATCGCGCCCAACGCTCCCGTGCCAATGAGGCCGAAGATCCACCGGTTGGACGCGCCGGAGGTGAGCAGCACGCCCAGCACGACGACCACCATGACCATGACCGAGCCGAGGTCGGGCATGAGCAGGACGATCAGTATCGGAACGGCGGCGAGGCCGAGGGCCTGAACGACCGTGCGGTGGTCGGGGTGGGCCTTGTCGCCGGCGTCGACCCGCGCCGCGAGCAGCATCGCCATGCCCAGGATGATCGTGATCTTCACGAACTCGGAGGGCTGGAGCGAGAAGCCGCCGCCGACGACGATCCACGCGTGGGCGCCGTTGATGGTCGCGCCGAGCGGGGTGAGCACCAGCAGGATCAGCAGCACCGAGATGCCGTAGAGGATGGGTACGGCGGTGCGCAGGGTGCGGTGGCCGAGCCAGACCGTGCCGATCATCAGGGCGAAGCCGATGCCGGTGTTGAGCAGGTGCCGGAAGAGGAAGTAGTACGGGTCGCCCTGGTTGAGCTCGGTGCGGTTGCGGGTCGCCGAGAAGACGAGGGCCGCGCCGATCAGGGAGAGCGCGATGGCCGAGAACAGTATCGGCCAGTCGAGCCGGCGGGCGAGCGAGTCGCGGGCGAACAGCCGGGTCAGGCCGGAGCGTTCGGGCCCGTACCCGGAGACGGAGAAGCTGTTGCCTGTCATACCCGCGTCCTCCGCCCCTTGCCCAGGCCATCACGGCGAGCCGTACGTCGTCCGGCCGACCGGTTGCCGCTGCCGCCGCGCGTACTGACGATTGCCGCCAGGTCGTCGGCGACGACGGTCCCGGTGTCCCGCTCGGTGACGAAGTGCGCGACTCCGGGCTCGGTGACCACGGTCCCCGCCCCCTGCTCGACGAAGGACACCGGCTGGGCGCCCGGCCCCGCGGCGACCGTCTGCGTGCCGTCCTCCGCGGCCTCCTCGTCGGTCTTCTTCGGCGGGTACGCCGCCACCTTCGGGGCGTCGATCGAGCCGTCGGACTCGATCTTCGGCAGGCCCTTCTGCGGGGTGGGCAGCAGCGCCTTCTTCTTGTCGATCTCGCCGTCCTCGGAGACGCCGTACAGCGCGTTGTAGAGCTTGCGCACGGCGGGGGCCGAGGCGCCGGAGCCCGTACCACCCTGGGAGATCGTCATGACGATCGAGTAGTCCTTGGTGTACGTGGCGAACCATGAGGTCGTCTGCTTGCCGTAGACCTCGGCCGTACCCGTCTTGGCGTGCATCGGGATCTCGTCCTGCGGCCAGCCCTGGAAGCGCCAGGCGGCTGTACCCCGGGTCGCGACTCCCGCGAGGGCTTCGTCTATCTCGTCGCGGGTCTTCTGCGTCATCGGGAGCTTGCCGTGCGACTTGGGGGCGATCTCCTGCACGTTCTTGCCGTCGGCGCTGATGACGGCCTTGCCGACGGTCGGGTCGTAGAGGGTGCCGCCGTTGGAGATGGCCGAATAGATGGTGGCCATCTGGATGGGGGTGACGAGGGTGTCGCCCTGGCCGATGGAGTAGTTGACGGAGTCACCGGCGCGCATGCGGTTGCCTTCGAGGCAGTTCTCGTACGCGATCTGCTCGGCGTACGTGCCGCCCTTCTTGCCGGTTTTGCACCAGGCGTCCTTGTTGGCCTCCCAGTACTCCTGCTTCCACTGGCGGTCCGGGATGCGGCCGGTGACCTCGTTCGGCAGGTCGATGCCGGTCTCGGCGCCGAGGCCGAACTGATGGGCCGTCTTGTAGAACCAGTTGTTGGCGTCCTTCTTCGGCGTGATGCCTCCGTCGCGCTTCCACTCCTCGTGGGAGAGGCGGTAGAAGACGGTGTCGCAGGAGACCTCCAGCGCCTTGCCGAGGCTGATCGAGCCGTATCCCTTGGACTCGAAGTTCTTGAAGACCTGGCCACCGATCGAGTACGCGCTGGAGCATTCGTAGGAGCCGTCGAAGGGGTAGCCCGCGTTCACCGCGGCGGCGGTCGGGACGACCTTGAAGATGGAGCCGGGGGCCGACTGGCCCTGGATCGCGCGGTTCAGCAGCGGGTAGTTGGACTTCTTGCCGGTGAGCCTGGCGTAGTCCTTGGCGGAGATGCCGCCGACCCAGGCGTTCGGGTCGTAGTCCGGGTTCGAGGCCATGGCGACGACGCGGCCGGTCTTGGCCTCCATCACGACGACGGCACCGGAGTCGGCCTTGTAGTTCGTCCCGGTGTTGCGGTCCACCTGCTTGCGGGCTTCCTTCATCGCCTCGTTGAGCTCGTACTCGGCGATGCGCTGCACGCGGGCGTCGACGCTGGTCACGAGGTTGGCGCCGGGCTCGGCGGGGTCCGCCTCGGCCTCGCCGATGACGCGGCCCAGGTTGTCGACCTCGTAGCGAGTGACTCCGGCCTTGCCGCGCAGCTCCTTGTCGTACTGGCGCTCCAGGCCGGAGCGGCCGACCTGGTCGGAGCGGAGGTACGGCGAGTCGGTGTCCTGCGCCTTGGTGATCTCCTCGTCGGTGACCGGGGAGAGATAGCCGAGGACCTGCGCGGTGTTGGCGCGGCCTGGGCTGGCGTAGCGGCGGACGGCCTGAGGCTCGGCGGTGATGCCGGGGAAGTCCTCGGAGCGCTCGCGGATCTGCAGGGCCTGCTTGGCGGTGGCCTCGTCGGTGATGGGGATCGGCTGGTACGGCGAGCCGTTCCAGCAGGGCTGGGGCGTCTCGGAGTCGCACAGCCGGACCTTGTCCATGACCTCCTGGGGCTTCATGTCCAGGACCCCGGCGAGCTTGGTGAGGACGGCCTTGCCGTCGTCGTCCATCTTCAGCAGCTCGGTGCGGGAGGCGGAGACGACCAGACGGGTCTCGTTGTCCGCGATGGGCACGCCGCGCGCGTCCAGGATCGAGCCGCGCACGGCGGGCTGCACGACCTGCTGGACGTGGTTGCCGGAGGCCTCCTTGGCGTAGGCGTCGCCCTCGCGGATCTGGAGGTACCAGAGGCGGCCGCCGAGGGTGCCGAGGAGGGAGAAGACGAGGATCTGGATGATGACGAGCCGGATCTGGACCCGTGGGGTCCGCCCGGTCTCCGGGATGTTGGTCACTGTCTCCCCCTCTCAGTACGTGTACGGGTGGTGCGCGTGGTGCCGGTACATGGAGTACACCGCCCGGCCGTGATCGGTTCCCACGCCCGACCGGCAGTCCATCTGACCTACCCTCACAGTCGCTTGACCCCCTTGATGCGCCCCGCGCGGGCCATGCGCGACCGGGCGGCCTTCATGCGCAGCCCGCGCTGGTTGCCGATGCGCAGGCCGGTGCCGGAGGAGAGCCAGCCGGAGGAGACATCGGACGCCTTGGCGGCGCTGTTGGTCTCGGCGAGCGGGTTGTTCTCGGCGCGCCGGGCGAGCGCCATGATGCCGGGGACGACGAAGGGCGCCAGCAGCAGGTCGTAGAGCGCGGCGGTGAACAGCAGGCTGGGCAGGCCGACATGGCGGGCCGCGTCGTCGCCGACGAGGGCGCCGACACCGGCGTACAGGAGGGTCGAGCCGAGGGCGGCGACGACGACCACGGCCATCGGTCCGGTCGCCGACTTGAGCCGGCCCGTCTCGGGCTTGGCGAGGCCCGCGAGGTAGCCGATGACGCAGAGGACGAGGGCGTACCGTCCGGCCGCGTGGTCGGCGGGTGGCGCGAGGTCGGACAGCAGTCCGGCGCCGAAGCCGACGAGGGCTCCGCCGACATGGCCGTAGACCAGGGCGAGGCCGAGCACGGTGAGGAGCACCAGGTCGGGTACCGCGCCCGGGAGATGGAGTCTGGCCAGGACGCTCACCTGGATCACCAGGGCGACGATCACCAGGGTGGTGGAGAGCAGCATCCGGTTGAAGCGCATGAAGGGTTCAGCTCCTACTGTCCTACGTCCTACTGCTCTTGCGGCTGGCCGTCGGTGCCGTCGCCGGGTTCGTCCGCGCCCGGCGTGACCGTCACCGTCACGGTCGGCGTGGGCGTGGCCTTCGGCTTGTTCGGAAGGACGGTGTCGCGCGGGTCCTTGCGGGGCGGCTGGACGACGACGCCGACGATGTCGAGCTGGGTGAAGGCCACGAACGGCTTGACGAAGATCGTGCGGGTCAGGTCGCCGCCGGAGGGGTCGACACGGGAGACGACACCGACGGGGACGCCGGGTACGAACGGCTTGTCGGCCTGCGAGCCGAAGGTGACCAGGCGGTCGCCGGCCTTCACCTTGGCCTTGCCGTTGAGGAGTTCGACGCGCAGCGGGCGGTCGCCCTGCCCGGAGGCGAAGCCGAGTTCGTCGGTGTCCTCCATGCGGGTGCCGACGGTGAAGTCGGGGTCGTTGGCGAGGAGCACGGTCGCGGTGTTCGGTCCGACGGTGGTGACACGGCCGACGAGCCCGTCGCCGTTGAGGACGGTCATGTCACGGGTGATGCCGTCGTCGGTGCCGATGTCGATGGTGACGGTCCAGGAGAAGCCCTGGGCCGCTCCTATGGCGATGACCTCGGCGCCCTTGATGCCGTACTGGCCGTTCGCGGCGGTGTTCAGCATCTTGTCGAGCTGTTCGCTTCTGCTGCGGTTGCGGTCGTCGCTGCCGAGCGACGACTTCAGCTCGGCGTTCTCCTTCTCCAGCGCGGCGAGGCGGTCGTGGCGGGAGCCGGAGTCGCGGACGGCGCTTATGGCGTTGCCGATCGGGTCGACGGCGGTCGACACGCCGTCCTCGATCGGGCCGAAGACGGTGGCCGCACCACGTCGGGCACCGTCGACCGGTGAGTCCTCCCCGCCGCGGATGTCCACCGTGATCAGCGCGAACGCGACGGCGACCAGCAGCACCAGGAGCAGCCGGCTCTCTCGTGTGTCCCTCACGTGCGGCGGCCGTGCCTTCCTCATAGGAATTCGACAGGAATTGGGGAATTCGGGTAGCCCCTGGGAATCCCGAGACCGGGAACCGCAGGGGCGCTTCGTGGGAGCCTATGCCGCAATATCAACGATCCGCCGCACGAGAAGAGAACGTCCCGTACGGCGGAATCGAAGTGTTACGTCATCTGCGGGGCTGGGCGTCGAGCACCTGCTGCAGCGCCTCGAACTCCTCGACGCACTTGCCGGAGCCGAGCGCCACGCTGTCCAGCGGGTCCTCGGCGATGTGGATCGGCATTCCGGTCTCGCGGCGCAGCCGCTCGTCGAGACCGCGGAGCAGCGCGCCGCCGCCGGTGAGGACGATGCCGCGGTCCATGATGTCGCCGGAGAGCTCCGGGGGGCACTTGTCGAGGGTCGTCTTGACGGCATCGACGATGGCGTTGACGGGTTCCTCGATCGCCTTCCGCACTTCCGCGGCGGAGATGACAACGGTCTTGGGCAGCCCGGACACCAGGTCCCGGCCGCGGATTTCGGTGTGCTCGTCAGCGTCGAGGTCGTACGCCGAACCGATCGTGATCTTGATCTGTTCGGCCGTCCGCTCACCGAGGAGGAGGCTGTACTCCTTCTTGATGTGCTGGATGATCGCGTTGTCCAACTCGTCGCCCGCGACGCGGATGGACTGGGCGGTGACGATGCCGCCGAGGGAGATGACCGCGACCTCCGTGGTGCCGCCGCCGATGTCCACCACCATGTTGCCCGTGGCCTCGTGGACCGGCAGGCCGGAGCCGATGGCCGCGGCCATGGGCTCCTCGATGATGTGCACCTGACGCGCGCCGGCCTGGGAGGACGCCTCGATGACGGCGCGACGCTCGACACCGGTGATGCCGGACGGCACGCAGACGACGACCCGAGGACGGGCGAGATACCGCCGCTTGTGGATCTTCAGAATGAAGTAGCGGAGCATCCTCTCGGTGATCTCGAAGTCGGCGATGACACCGTCCTTCAGCGGACGTACGGCAACGATGTTGCCCGGCGTCCGCCCGATCATCTTCTTCGCCTCCGCGCCGACCGCGAGGATGCCACCGGTGTTGGTGTTGATCGCGACGACGGACGGCTCGTTCAGTACGATCCCGCGACCCCTGACGTACACCAGCGTGTTGGCGGTCCCGAGGTCGACAGCCATGTCACGGCCGATGAACGACATTGAGTTCCCCATCAGGATTCGTCTGGCCTTCCCAGGTGGAGCGCTGACGGCTTTTGAGAGCTTTTCAGGCTTTTCGGGTCGGCGAAGTGGGTGCTGTGACGTGAAGGCTTACATCGTAGTCTCGCCCGCACGAACACTGCGCGAGGGTCTTCGCCATTGTGGGCATGCGATGCGCCGCCTCGCCTGTGGAGACGATCCATCGGGGGTGCGCGTTCCCCCGATCGCCACGCATATGCCGTTGTAGGGCAGGAATTTCGCGGGGTTGGCTGGTCAGACGGGGTAGGCCGTGTGGGTGGTGGCCGAGTGTTGCCAGAAGAGTAAGTGCGGCGGGGGCGGGACGACTCACCGGCCCCCGCCGTCACTGACGTCGCTACGCGCGACCGGGGAAGAAGATCTTCACCTCGCGCTCGGCCGACTCCTCGGAGTCCGAGGCGTGGATGAGGTTCTCGCGCACGATCACGCCGTAGTCACCACGGATGGAGCCGGGCGCGGCGGCGATCGGGTCGGTCGGGCCGGCCAGCGCCCGTACACCCTCGATGACGCGCTCGCCCTCGACGATCAGCGCGACGACCGGACCGGAGGCCATGAACTCGACCAACGGCTCGTAGAACGGCTTGCCCTTGTGCTCGCCGTAGTGCTGCTCCAGCGTCTCCTGGTCCAGGGTCCGCAGCTCCAGCGCGGTGATCTGCCAGCCGGCCTTCCGCTCGATACGGCTGATGATCTCGCCGGTCAGGCCACGCCGGACGGCGTCGGGCTTGAGCAGGACGAGGGTGCGCTGGCTCACGGTGGTGACTCCTTCATTTCACAAGCGTGCGGAGCTCAGAGGCTACAGGGCGTATTCGAGGGGGCGTTACGCAGCGTCAGGAAGCCGCGGCGGGGGACCCCTCCTGGGACCCCTCCTGGGACTCCTGCTGGGCCTCCTGCTGGGCCTCCTGCTGGGCCTCTTGCTGGGCGGCGAACCGGGCCTTCGCCTCGTCGATCTTCCGCCCGAAGTGGACCGAGGCCCACCACAGGACGGCGAAGACCGCACCCATGAAGAACATGGTCGGGACGGAGAACCCGGCGGCGATCAGGCCGACCTGGAGCGCCCAGCCGAGCTGGATGCCGCCGGGCCGGGTGACGAGGCCGCACAGCACGACGCACAGGAACATCGCGATGCCGCTGACGGTCCAGACCGTCGACATGGTCAGTTCCGGGTCCTTCATGGCGACCAGACCGGCGAAGCCGATCACGAAGATCTCAGCGATCAAGGTCGAAGCACAGAGAGTACGCATTCTTGAGACTCAGCCCTTCCCCAGCAGCAGCCGGGCTTCGCCGACGGTGATGACGGAACCGGTGACGAGGACGCCGCAGCCCGTGAACTCCCCGTCCTCCTCGGCGAGCGTGATCGCCGCCTCCAGGGCGTCGGGCAGCCGGGGCTCGACCTGCACCCGTTCCTCACCGAACACTTCGACCGCGATCCCGGCCAGTTCGTCGGCGTCCATCGCCCGGTGGCTGGAGTTCTGCGTGATCACGACCTCGGCGAAGATCGGCTCGAAGGCCTCCAGCAGCCCTCGTACGTTCTTGTCGCCACTCGCGCCCACGACCCCGATGACACGGCTGAATTCGAACGCCTCACCGACCGCCTCGGCAGTGGCGCGCGCCCCCGCCGGGTTGTGGGCGGCGTCCAGGACGACCGTCGGGGAACGCCGTACGACTTCCAGCCGGCCCGGCGACGACACGACCGCGAAGGCCTTGCGGATCGTGTCGAGGTCGAGCGGCTCGGGACGCTGCGAGCCGACGCCGAAGAACGCCTCTACCGCTGCGAGGGCGACCGCCGCGTTGTGCGCCTGGTAGGGGCCGTGCAGCGGGAGGTAGACCTCGGGGTACTCGCCGCCCAGGCCGCGCAGGGTGAGCATCTGTCCGCCGACGGCGACCTGACGCGAGACGACCCCGAACTCCAGCCCCTCCCGGGCCACCGTCGCGTCTACCTCCACGGCCTTCTTCAGCATCACCTGTGCCGCGTCGACCGGCTGCTGCGCCAGGATCACGGTCGCGTCCTGCTTGACGATCCCGGCCTTCTCGACGGCGATCTCGGCGGGCGTGGAGCCCAGCCGGTCGGTGTGGTCGAGATCGATGGGGGTGACGACGGCGACGTCCCCGTCGATGACGTTGGTGGCGTCCCAGGTGCCGCCCATGCCGACCTCGACGACGGCCACGTCGACGGGCGCGTCCGCGAAGGCGGCGTACGCCATGCCGGTCAGCACCTCGAAGAAGGAGAGCCGGTACTCCTGTTGGGCGTCGACCATCTCGATGTACGGCTTGACGTCCTCGTACGTCTCGATGAACCGCTCGGCGGAGATCGGCGCGCCGTCGAGGCTGATCCGCTCGGTGATCGACTGGACGTGCGGCGAGGTGTACCGGCCGGTGCGCAGTTCGAAGGCGCCGAGCAGGGCCTCGATCATGCGGGCGGTGGAGGTCTTGCCGTTGGTCCCGGTGATGTGGATCGAGGGATACGACCGCTGCGGCTCGCCCAGCACGTCCATCAGCGCGGCGATCCGCTTGACCGACGGCTCCAGCTTGGTCTCACCCCAGCGGCTCGCCAGTTCCGTCTCGACCTCGCGCAGCGCCCTGTCCAGCGCCGGGTCGTCCGGCCGCGCCGGTACGTCGGCCTGTGCCGCTCCGCCCTGGGTCCGCAGGGTACGGCTGCCGGCCTCGATCACCGCGAGATCGGGGTCCCGGTCGGTCTCGGCGGCGATGATCTCCTCGAAAGGGTCGATCGGCTCGGGCTGCTCACTGCGTTCGCTCACGAGGTCAGTCTACGAGGGGGCTCCGCCGGGCTGGAGGCGCCATATGGGTCGGGGGTGCGCGTGGTGTGGCGACCTCGGCTGGTCGGTGGCTGATCGCGCCGTTCCCCGCGCCCCTTACGGGGCGCGGGGCGGCTCCTCAGCTGCGGGCAGTCCTGCCGCCGGGGCTCCACCGCGGAGGGAGCGCCCTCATGGGTCGGGGGTAACGCGTGGTGTGGCGACCTCGGGCGGTCGGTGGCTGATCGCGCCGTTCCCCGCGCCCCTTACGGGGCGCAGGTCGGCTGCGGGCACCCGGCCGCCGCCCCTGGGGTGGGCGAAGGCCCCCGGGGTCCGATGGGCGCCGGGGGCCTTCAGTCGTGTACGAGCGTTGCCGGCGGCTATGCCTTCGGCAGGCGCTCCAGTTGGGAGGCGATCCGGGTGATGTCCTCGTCGGCCTTGGCGAGGCGGCCGCGGATCTTGTCGACGACCTGGTCGGGGGCCTTCGCGAGGAAGGCCTCGTTGCCGAGCTTGGCCGTGGCCTGGGCCTTCTCCTTCTCGGCGGTGGCGAGGTCCTTCGCGAGGCGTTTGCGTTCGGCGGCGACGTCGATGACGCCGGAGAGGTCGAGGGCGACCTCGGCGCCCGCGACCGGCAGGGTCGCGGTGGCCGCGAAGCCGTCGGTCTCCGGCTGGAGGCGGAGGAGCTGGCGGATGGCGGCCTCGTGCGCAGCGAGCGCCGTGCCGTCGAGGGTGAGACGGGCCGGGACGCGCTGGCCCGGCTGGAGGCCCTGGTCGGCGCGGAAGCGGCGGACCTCGGTGACGACCTGCTGGACCAGCTCGATGTCGCGCTCGGCGGCCTCGTCACGGAAGCCACTGTCCTTGGGCCAGTCGGCGATGACGAGGGACTCGCCGCCGGTCAGCGTCGTCCACAGGGTGTCGGTGACGAACGGGATGACCGGGTGGAGGAGGCGCAGCGTGACGTCGAGGACCTCGCCCAGGACGCGCTGGCTGACCTCGGCCGGCTCGCCGCCCGCCTGGAAGGTGGTCTTGGACAGCTCGACGTACCAGTCGAAGACCTCGTCCCACGCGAAGTGGTACAGCGCCTCGCTGAGCTTCGCGAACTGGTAGTCCTCGTAGTACGCGTCGACCTGCTCGACCGTCTCGTTCAGGCGGGAGAGGATCCAGCGGTCGGTCGCCGAGAGCTTCGACGCCTCCGGCAGCGGGCCCTCCACCGTCGCGCCGTTCATCAGCGCGAAGCGCGTCGCGTTCCAGATCTTGTTGGCGAAGTTCCGGGAGGCCTGGACCCAGTCCTCGCCGATCGGGACGTCGGTGCCGGGGTTGGCGCCCTTGGCGAGGGTGAAACGGACGGCGTCGGAGCCGTACTTGTCCATCCAGTCCAGCGGGTCGACGACGTTGCCGAAGGACTTCGACATCTTCTTGCCGCGTTCGTCGCGGACCAGGCCGGTCAACGCGATGGTCTCGAAGGGGACTTCGCCGTCCATCGCGTACAGGCCGAACATCATCATCCGGGCGACCCAGAAGAAGATGATGTCGTGGCCGGTGAGCAGGACGTCGGTCGAGTAGAACTTCCGCAGGTCCTCGGTCTGTTCGGGCCAGCCGAGGGTGGAGAACGGCCACAGGCCGGAGGAGAACCAGGTGTCGAGGACGTCGGTGTCCTGGGTCCAGCCCTCGCCGGTGGGCGGCTCCTCGTCGGGGCCGACGCAGACCGTCTCGCCGTTCGGGCCGTACCAGACGGGGATGCGGTGGCCCCACCACAGCTGGCGCGAGATGCACCAGTCGTACATGTTGTCGACCCAGTCGAAGTAGCGCTTCGACATGTCCTCGGGGTGGATCTTGACCCGGCCGTCCCGGACGGCGTCACCGGCGGCCTTCGCCAGCGGGGCGACCTTGACCCACCACTGGAGCGACAGGCGCGGCTCGATGGTGGTCTTGCAGCGCGAGCAGTGGCCGACGGAGTGGGCGTACGGGCGCTTCTCGGCGACGATCCGGCCCTGCGAGCGGAGCGCGCCGACGACGGCCGAGCGGGCCTCGAAGCGGTCCTGGCCGAGGAACGGGCCGTGGACGGTGATGATTCCGTGCTCGTCCATGATGGTCATGGACGGCAGGCCGTGGCGCTGGCCGATGGCGAAGTCGTTCGGGTCGTGGGCCGGGGTGACCTTGACGGCGCCGGTGCCGAACTCCGGGTCGACGTGGGTGTCGGCGACGACCGGGATGGTGCGGTCGGTCAGCGGGAGCTTGATCTGACGGCCGATGAGGTGGCGGTAGCGCTCGTCGTCCGGGTGGACGGCGACGGCGGTGTCGCCGAGCATCGTCTCCGCGCGGGTGGTCGCGACGACCAGGGAGTCGTCGCCCTCGCCGTACCGGATGGAGACCAGCTCGCCGGCGTCCTCCTGGTGTTCGACCTCGATGTCGGAGATCGCGGTCAGGCAGCGCGGACACCAGTTGATGATGCGCTCGGCGCGGTAGATCAGCTCGTCGTCGTAGAGCCGCTTGAAGATGGTCTGGACGGCCTTGGACAGGCCCTCGTCCATGGTGAACCGCTCACGGCTCCAGTCGACGCCGTCCCCTAGCCGGCGCATCTGGCCGAGGATCTTGCCGCCGTACTCCTCCTTCCACTGCCAGACGCGCTGGACGAACTCCTCGCGCCCCAAGTCGTGGCGGGACTTGCCCTCTTCGGCGAGCTGCTGCTCGACCTTGTTCTGCGTGGCGATGCCGGCGTGGTCCATGCCGGGGAGCCAGAGGGCCTCGTAACCCTGCATGCGCTTACGGCGGGTGAGGGCGTCCATGAGGGTGTGCTGGAAGGCGTGCCCGAGGTGCAGGCTGCCGGTGACGTTCGGCGGCGGGATGACGATGGTGTACGGCGGCTTCTCGCTCTTCGCGTCGGCGGCGAAGTAACCCTTCTCCACCCAGCGCTCGTACAGCGTCCCCTCTACATCGGCCGGCGCGTACTGGGTCGGCAGATCGGTGGCGGGCGCTGATGGCTGCTGCTGAGCGTTCTCGGTCACCCCCTCAGTTTAGGGGTGTCACGGGGTGGTCCCGAAACTCGATTCTTCGGTAACGGTGTGACCCCCGATGCTTCCCGCGCAAACGGTCTGGGCCAGGATGTGAGAACCACATAAGTATCTGGAGGGGAACCCAGAACATGAGCTACAACCAGCCGGGCCCGTACGGCGGGCAGCCCCAGCAGCCCGGCCCCTACGGCCAGCAGCCGCCTCAGGCCGCCCCCCAGCCCGGCTACGGCTACCCCCAGCAGGCGCCTGTGCAGCAGCCGGGCTACGGCTATCCGCAGCAGGCCCCCCAGGGTGTCCCGCCCCAGACCCCGCCCTACGGCCAGCAGCAGGCCTATGGCCAACAGCCCCCGTACGGCCAGCAGCAGCCCTACCCGACCGTGCCCCAGCCGCCCGCCTCCGGCGGTGGCGGCGGCAAGAAGGTCGGCATCATCCTCGGCGCGGTCGCCGTCGTGGCCGCGATCGCCGTGGGCGCGTACTTCGTCATCGGCGGTGGCGGCGCGGACATCGCGGACGACGGTGCTCACAAGCTGACCACTCCGGGGACTGTGCTCACCGATTACAAGAAGAGCGACAGTGGTGACGGCGCCTTGTCCGACAGCGACGTGGAGGACGCCGAGAAGTGGGGAGTGAGCAACCCCAAGGACGTCAGCGCCTCGTACGTGTCGGGCAACGAGAACAACCCGATGGCGCAGAAGCAGCTCCACTTCAGCGGCGTCTACGGCGACATCGAGGACCCCGAGAAGGTCGTCGACGCCATGCTGGACCACATGCAGTCGCAGTCCGGTAAGGACGATGACGACGTGAAGGTCACCATGGTGGGCGACCCGACGTCGTACGACTCCGCCGAGGGTGCGGTCCTCAAGTGCCAGGACGCCAAGATGGAGCCCACCGACGCCGGCACGAGCGACGGTCCGAGCGTGATGAACCTGTCGTTCTGCGTGTGGGGCGACTACAGCACGGTCGGCGTCGTGATGCCGATGGACCTGGCGAGCATCATGGCCGAGAAGGCGACGGACCAGTCCGCCGCCGCGGAGACGACCGCGAAGTTCCGCGACGCCGTGCGCGTGAAGGCGTAAGCGCGAGAGCGTGTGCAAGTACAGGGAGGGGGCGGCCCGGTCGGGCCGCCCCCTCCCTGTCGCACCATCGATCGCACCATCGATGTGACGTCGGTCTTCGCCGTACCGACCGTAGTCACCGCACCGAAGAGGGCACCCGACGTGTTTCGTCGGGTGCCCTCTTTTCTGCAAGTGCGCGGCAGCTAGGCCGTCTTCTGCTCCCCCGGTCCCCGCCCGCGGGCGTCGCGCGGGATCAGGGTCGGGTTGACGTTGGAGCGGACGACGTCGGCGGTGATGACTACGCGGGCGACGTCCTTGCGGGACGGGACCTCGTACATCACGGACATCAGGACTTCCTCCATGATGGCGCGCAGGCCGCGGGCGCCGGTCTGGCGGAGGATGGCCTGGTCGGCGATGGCTTCGAGAGCCTCGCGCTCGAAGTCCAGCTCCACGCCGTCGAGTTCGAAGAGGCGCTGGTACTGCTTCATGAGCGCGTTGCGGGGCTCGACGAGGATCTGGAGGAGGGCTTCGCGGTCGAGGTTGTGGACCGAGGTGATGACGGGGAGTCGGCCGATGAACTCCGGGATCATGCCGAACTTGACGAGGTCCTCGGGCATGACGTCCTCGAACTGGTCCTTGGACTGCAGCTCGCGCTTGGAGCGGATGGTCGCGCCGAAGCCGATGCCCTTCGCTCCCGCCCGGGACTCGATGATCTTCTCCAGGCCGGAGAAGGCACCGCCCACGATGAACAGGACGTTCGTCGTGTCGATCTGGATGAACTCCTGGTGCGGGTGCTTGCGGCCGCCCTGCGGCGGGACCGAGGCCGTGGTGCCTTCCAGGATCTTCAGCAGGGCCTGCTGGACGCCCTCGCCCGATACGTCGCGGGTGATGGAGGGGTTTTCACTCTTCCTGGCGACCTTGTCGATCTCGTCGATGTAGATGATTCCTGTTTCGGCCTTCTTGACGTCGTAGTCCGCCGCCTGGATCAGCTTCAACAGGATGTTCTCCACGTCCTCGCCGACGTAGCCCGCCTCCGTGAGCGCCGTCGCGTCCGCGATGGCGAACGGGACGTTCAGCATGCGGGCGAGGGTCTGGGCGAGGAGGGTCTTGCCCGAGCCCGTCGGACCCAGCAGCAGGATGTTGGACTTCGCCAACTCGATGGCGTCCTCGCGGCTTTGACCGCCGCCGTTCTCACCGGCCTGGACCCGCTTGTAGTGGTTGTACACCGCGACGGAGAGGGCCTTCTTGGCCGCCTCCTGGCCGACCACATAACCCTCGAGGAACTCGTAGATCTCGCGGGGCTTCGGGAGTTCCTCCCAGCGGACCTCGCTGGTCTCGGCGAGCTCCTCCTCGATGATCTCGTTGCAGAGGTCGATGCACTCGTCGCAGATGTACACACCGGGCCCTGCGATGAGCTTCTTGACCTGCTTCTGGCTCTTGCCGCAGAACGAGCACTTGAGCAGATCGCCGCCGTCACCGATGCGTGCCACGGTGTGCTTCCCCTTCGCCTGGGAGACGCCTGGACAATTGGAATCCAGCGGCTCCTGGTGCTGCCTTATGTCGACGGTACCTTGCCGGGCCCCCCGTTCGGGCCCCCCTTGGCGTGGTTCGCTTTGACGTGCACCTTGTCGTGCGGTGGGTCAAACGGTGCCAACCATGCCAAGGGGCGGTAGACAATACAGCCTTTCCCGTCAGCTGATGCTGCTGTTGTTCATCTTCCGGGTGGAGATGATCTGGTCGATCAGGCCGTACGCCAGCGCGTCCTCGGCCGTGAGGATCTTGTCGCGCTCGATGTCCTCGCGGATCTTCTCGACCGGCGTGGTGGAGTGCCTGGCCAGCATGTCCTCCAGCTGCGCGCGCATGCGGAGGATCTCGTTGGCGGCGATCTCCAGGTCGGAGACCTGACCGCGGCCGGTCTCGCTGTACGGCTGGTGGATCAGGACGCGGGCGTTCGGGAGCGCCATGCGCTTGCCCGGGGTGCCCGCGGCCAGCAGGATCGCGGCGGCGGAGGCCGCCTGGCCCATGCAGACCGTCTGGATGTCCGGCTTCACGAACTGCATCGTGTCGTAGATGGCCGTGAGCGCCGTGAAAGAGCCGCCGGGGCTGTTGATGTAGACCGAGATGTCCCGGTCGGGGTCCATCGACTCCAGGCACAGCAGCTGCGCCATGACGTCGTTGGCGGAGGCGTCGTCGATCTGCACGCCGAGGAAGATCACCCGCTCCTCGAAGAGCTTCGCGTACGGGTCGTACTCGCGGATGCCCTGCGAGGTGCGCTCGACGAAGCGGGGGATGACGTAGCGGGACTCGGCGACGGGGCCGGTGTACTCGGCGCTGGTGCGGTCGTAGAGGCCGCTGCCGGGGTAGCTGTTCACGGTGTCTCCAAAAAAGGGGCTGAGGCGGTGGCTGAGGGCGGGAGGAGGCTCGTACGGCCCCTGCTGGGTCCCTGGGGGAGCCAGGGGCCCGTACAGGTCCTTACGCCGCCCCGGTACCGCCGCCGCCCGGCATACCGGCGGCCGTGGGGATGACGTCGTCGATGAGGCCGTACTCCTTGGCCTCGAAGGCGTCGAACCAGCGGTCGCGGTCCGAGTCGCGGGTGACCTGCTCGACCGTCTGGCCCGTGTGCTGCGACGTGAGCTCGGCCATGCGCTTCTTGGTGTGCAGCAGCCGCTCGGCATGGATCTTGATGTCGGAGGCCGAGCCGGCCAGGCCGGCGGAGGGCTGGTGGATCAGGATCTCGGCGTTCGGCAGCGCGAAGCGCTTGCCGGGGGTGCCCGCGCTGAGCAGGAACTGGCCCATCGAAGCGGCGAGACCCATGGCGATGGTCACCACGTCGTTCTTGATGAACTGCATGGTGTCGTAGATCGCCATACCGGCCGTGATCGAACCGCCCGGGCTGTTGATGTACAGGTAAATGTCCTTGTCCGGGTCCGCGGCAAGGAGCAGCAGCTGTGCGGTGATCTTGTTGGCAATGTCGTCGTCGACCGGCTGGCCGAGGAAGATGATCCGCTCGCCGAGCAGCCGGTTGTACACCTGGTCACCGAGGCCACCACCGATGGAGGGCTCGCCGGCGGCGTAGGGCATCAGATTCGTCACGTATCCACCTGCTCGTCTTACGACGGCGCCGGGCCGTCTCACGTTTCCCTGCGGAGGACTTCGGGCGTCCGGCCGTTACGCCGACACCACTGCCCTCGTATTCATGGACCCTAACGCGCGGCCCCCTTCGGAGAATCCCGCAGAGGGAACTGTTCGCTGTCAGCGCATGCGTGTGCGCTCCGCTGGTAGGGCGGGTGCCGGGTGGCCGCCGGCCCACTGAGGGGCGTGGGGAACTGCGCGACCGGCCCACCACGAGCCGCACTCGCCGATGCGCGGAGGGTGGCAGACGCGTCTGCGGCTCGTACGTGGCCGGTCGCGCGGTTTCCCGCGCCCCCAAAAGCCCGACGGGCCCCTGGGTCGTAAGTGACCCAGGAGCCCGTCAGATGTTCGAGCGGAGCGATCAGGCTTCGTTCTTCTCCTCGGCCTCGGCCTCGGTCTCAGCCTCGGCGGAGCTCTCCGCGGCCTCGGTGGTCTCCTCGGCGGAGGCCTCCGTGGTCTCGTCCTCGTCCTCGTCGTCCAGGTCGACGAGCTCGCCGTTGGTGTCCTTGACGGTGGAGGACTCGACGACGAGGGCGAGGGCCTTGCCGCGGGCGACCTCGCCGACCAGGAGCTGGACCTGGTTGTTCTGGACGACGGCCTGGGCGAACTGGTCCGGGGACATGCCGGAGGAGGCCGCGCGGCGCATGAGGTGCTCGGTGAGCTCCTCCTGGTTGACGTTCAGCTTCTCCTTGGCGACCAGCTCGTCGAGGACGAACTGGGTCTTGATGCCCTTGACGGCCGCTTCCTGGGTCTCGGCCTCGAACTCCTCGGCCGTCTTGCCCTGGATCTCCAGGTACTTCTCCAGGTCGATACCCATCTGGCCGAGCTGGTGGTGCTCCAGGTTGTGCTTGCGGGTGTTGATCTCGTCCTCGAGCAGCTTTTCGGGGACGGGCACCTCGACGATGTCCAGGAGCTTCTCCAGCACGCGCTCCTGGGCCTGCGTGGCCTGGTCGTACTGCTTCATGTTCTCCAGGCGCTTGCGGCTGTCGCCGCGCAGCTCCTCGAGGGTGTCGAACTCGGAGGCGAGCTGGGCGAACTCGTCGTCCAGTGCCGGGAGTTCGCGGGCGGCGACCTGGGTGACCTTGACGGTGACCTCGGCCTCCTTGCCGGCCGCCGAGCCGCCCTTGAGCTCGGAGGTGAACGTGGCCTCGGCCCCGGCCTCCAGGCCCTTCACGGCGTCGTCGATGCCCTCCAGCAGCTCGCCGGAGCCGATGGTGTAGGAGACGCCGTCGGCGACGCCGTCCTCCAGGATCTCGCCGTCGACCTTGGCCTGCAGGTCGAGGGTGACGACGTCGCCCTCCTCGGCGGCACGCTCGACCGGGGAGGTCGAGGCGAAGCGCTCACGGAGCTGCTCGACCGCCTTGTCGATGTCCTCGTCGGTGACCTCGACGGCGTCGACCTCGACCTCGATGCCGGAGTAGTCCGGGATCTCGATGGTCGGGCGGACGTCGACCTCGGCGGTGAAGTTCAGCGTTTCGCCGTCCTTCAGCTCCGTGATGTCGACCTCGGGCTGGCCCAGGACGTTGAGCTCGGCCTCGTTCACGGCCTCGGTGTAGAACTTCGGAAGCGCGTCGTTGACCGCCTCCTCCAGGACCGCACCGCGGCCGAACCGCTGGTCGATGACGCGCGCCGGGATCTTGCCCTTCCGGAAGCCCTTCACCGTGACCTGCTGGTTGATCTTCTTGTACGCCGCGTCGAGGCTGTCCTTGAGCTCCTCGAAGGGCACCTCGATGCTGAGCCGAACCCGAGTCGGGTTCAGGGTCTCCACGGCGCTCTTCACGGTTCGGTCTCCTTGATGGCTGACTTCTTGGGGGTTCTACTGGACCACCTGCCGAAACGGGCAGAGCCTCAGCGGATTCGCGGCCCTTGGAGAGACGTAAGAGTGCAGACACACGGGCGCGCAGTTTGCATAGTAGCCGCAGGCGGTACACGCCCCAAAAGGTGATCTTGCCGGGTGGCGGGCGCGCCGTCCGGCACGGTGGTCGGGGTGGCGGGATTTGAACCCACGGCCTTCCGCTCCCAAAGCGGACGCGCTACCAAGCTGCGCCACACCCCGTCTGGTGCGACACGAAGGGTACATGCCCGCAGGCCATGCGGTTACCGCATTTACCGAGTGCGCGGGCGCGTGCGACGGCGGGCGCCGGACGCGGCCCGGAACGGGTGTGCGGCGAGGGCGGCCGAGCCGCTACGATGCCTTCTGTGCCGCGGTCGCCCGACCTGCGGCGCGAGCTGTGCGGGCGTAGCTCAATGGTAGAGCCCTAGTCTTCCAAACTAGCTACGCGGGTTCGATTCCCGTCGCCCGCTCCAACGGCCTCCGGCCCGGCTTCGAGGGACTCCTCGGACCGGGCCGGAGGTTTTTGTATGCCCGATCCCGCCTGTATGCCCATTCCCGCCCGGTCCGTTCTCGCGTTCCGCTCAGCACTCGCGACTCTGCGTGACGAGACTGGTCAGCCGGTCGGCCCAAGGCGGCGATCACCCGGTTTCCTCGAAATCCGTCGTCAGAACTGGATCGAGTTGAGGGTGTCCGCTATCGAGTTCAGGAAGCGCTGGATGTCGTCGGCCATGCCTGTGGAGGCGAGAAAGAAGCCGAAGAGTATGGCGACCACGGCCGGGCCGGCCTTGATCGTCCCTCCTCGCATCAGCACTACCAGGATGATCCCCAGCAAAAGCACCACTGACAGCGAAATGGCCACAACAGATCACACCCTCGGTCGGTCCGCACCCGGCCCGGGGCGCCGACCCCACGCGCACCCCGCCAGAACCATCGTGCCACCAACCAGGCCTTCGTATGCGGCAGGTGAGGCAACGTCGGTCACCCCGTCGTGCGGCCCGTGCGCACCCGTCCGGCCAACAGGAGGGCGCCGGGGGTGAATTCACGATGATCGTTGCCGTGCACACACATCGCGTCCGCAGATAATTCGAATTGTTGCCACAGACACATCAAAGGCGTTGTCAGGACGGCTAATTAACCGGACATTTCACCAGAGTCGCCGACGCATGTTATGCACCATTTAGTCGGGATGAATGCGGACAGAAGGGTGGCGGAGGGGCCGCATGTCAGGGGGTGCGGTGTACGCACGGTGATGCTCTGCCCGGTGAAAACCCCACCGAATCCTGGGTACTCGAGGATGACACGTACCCCTCAATACAGGATTCACCTCGATGGTTTTACGAAATCGCACAGACAACGCTAGGCTGCCTCAGATGTTCACCGCTGCCTCGTCCCCCACCTGCGCAGCGAGTGCTCGGACCGCCCCGCCGAGTTTCCGGCGGGTGGGTCTGTGACGAACTCGCTGCGACCGCACGGCCATCCCAGCGCGCCCCTCCCTCCGGCACAGTCACCACAGTCGCCGGCCGACGGAGTGCCGAGTCCGCGCTCGCTGAAGTCCTCGTCCCCCCACGCGACATCGAACGGCGCCTCCCCGGAGGCCAGACCCGCCAAACAACGTGACGCGTTCTTCGACAACGCCAAGTACCTCGCCATCGTGCTCGTCGCGATGGGTCACGCGTGGGAGCCCTTGACCGACCACAGCCGCGCCGCCGAGGCGCTGTACATGGTCGTCTACACCTTCCACATGCCGGCGTTCATCATCATCTCCGGCTATTTCTCCCGCAGTTTCGACATGCGCCCCGACCGGCTCAGGCGGCTGGTCACCGGCATAGCCGTCCCGTACGTCCTCTTCGAGGTCGCGTACTCCCTCTTCAAGCGGTACGCCGACAACGACCCCTCGCACCCGATCAGCCTGCTCGACCCCTGGTACCTCACCTGGTTCCTGATCGCGCTGTTCGTGTGGCGGCTGACGACGCCGCTGTGGAAGGTGGTGCGCTGGCCGGTGCCGCTGGCGCTCGGCATCGCGGCGCTCGCCTCGGTCTCGCCCGACATCGGTGACGACCTGGACCTGCAACGCGTACTGCAGTTCCTGCCGTTCTTCGTCGTGGGGCTCTTCATGAAGCCCGCGCACTTCCAGTTCATGCGGCGCCGCGAGGTGCGGGTCCTGTCCGTGCCCGTGATGTCGGGCGCGCTGGCGCTGGCGTACTGGCTGGGGCCGGACATGAACTCCGCCTGGTTCTACCACCGTGACAGCGCACAGGAGTTGGGTGCGCCGTGGTGGGCCGGGGTCGTCATGACCTTCGCGCTCTTCGGCTGCTCCATGGTGCTCACCACGTGCTTCTTCGCCTGGGTGCCCCGGCGGAAGATGTGGTTCACCGTCCTGGGCGCGGGCACGCTGTACGGCTATCTGCTGCACGGGTTCCTCGCGAAGGGCTCGCGCTTCTGGGACTGGTACGACGCGAACGCGTGGGTGTACCAGCCCCTCGGCGAGCTGTTCGCCACCGTCTTCGCGGCGGCCGTCATCACGGCGCTGTGCACCCCGCCGGTGCAGCGGATGTTCCGGTTCGCCATGGAGCCGAAGATGGAGTGGGCGTTCAAGCGGGACGCCACGGAGCTGGCGCGGGAGCGCGGGAAGGCCGGGGCCAAGGCATAGGGCCCGGGGTTCCCTCGTTCCTCAGTGGTTGTCCGTCACCTCCTCGGCCGCCGGTTCGTCCGGCAGGCCGAGGAGGTTTCGCATGTGGGCGTACTTGTGGGTCAGCCGGGTGCGGGTGGGTGTGTCCAGGACGGCCAGGCGGGCCGGGTTCGCGTTGTGCGCGAGGTCCGAGCGCTTGACGAGGAGGGCGCCCGGGGTGGCGAGGATGCGCGCGGCGTATGCCTCCGGAGGCTCGCCGGGGCGTTTGGTGAGGGCCAGCACGATGGCTTTCGTGCGGGTGGTCAGGGGGGCCTCGGCCAGCCATTCCTCGGTGAGGGCGTCGTCCTCGACGGCGTCGTGCAGCCAGGCTGCCGCGATCTGCTCCTCGTCTCCGCCGCGGGTGGCTACGCCGTGGGCGACCGCTTGGAGGTGCTCGGTGTAGGGGCGGCCGGCCTTGTCCGTCTGGGCGGCGTGGGCGGCCCTTGCGAGGGCCTCTACTTCGGGGAGGGGGAGGGGGGCTGGGGGCATTGGGGGCATTCGGGAGCTCCTGTCGTGGGGGGCACGGGATCGGATGGTCGCCCCCGCCGCCCCTACCCGTCCCGTCCTCAGGGGCTGCGCCCCTGGACCCGCCTCAGAGCTCGGGAGGGGTGGGGATTCTGGCGGGTGCGGGTCTTGTGTGGTTGCTCGCGCAGTTCCTCGCGCCCCTTGCGGGGCCCCCTCAGACTTCGCTACCTGGTGGTCGTGAAGCCCTCTCGGCTGATCAGCAGTAGTGCGCGGTCGTCGTTGACGTCCTTGGCCACGGCTTCGATGAGGTGCCAGGCGGCGCCGTGGAAGCCGCCGGCTACGTAGCGGTCGGCTTCGCCGGTGAGGCGGTCGATGCCCTCGACGATGTCGCGTTCGGAGGTCTCGACGAGGCCGTCGGTGAAGAGCATCAGCACGTCGCCGGGGCGGAGCGAGCCCTTGACCGGGTCGAACTGGGCACCGTCGTAGACGCCCAGGAGGGGGCCCTCGGCGGCCTTCTCCTCCCAGCGGCCGGTGCCGGCGCAGAGCTGGAGGCCCGGGGGGTGCCCCGCGGAGAAGAGCTCGTAGTCGCCGGAGTCGAGGTCGAGGACGAGGTGGATGGAGGTCGCGAAGCCCTCGTCCCAGTCCTGGCGGAGGAGATAGCCGTTGGCCGCCGGGAGGAACGCGTGCGGTGGGAGCGATCCCAGGAGGCCGCCGAAGGCGCCGGAGAGGAGCAGGGCGCGGGAGCCCGCGTCCATGCCCTTGCCGGAGACGTCGGTGAGGACGACCTCCATGGTGCGGCCGCCGTTCGTTCGGGCGGCGACGACGAAGTCACCGGAGAACGACTGGCCGCCCGCGGGCCGCAGCGCCATCTCACGGTGCCAGCCCGCCGGGAGCTGCGGCAGCTTGCTCTGGACACGGATGCGTTCGCGCAGGTCGAAGAGCATGGTGCCGCCGCGCCGCCAGGGGACGCCGACGCGGCTGCGGAACTGGGCGATGAGGAGGCCGAAGAAGCCGCAGGCGGCGACCACCAGCACTATGCCCGGCGTGACCCGGGCGGGGCCCTCGGTGTAGGGGCCGAGCCGCACGGACTCCACGATCAGTGCGGTCGCGGCGGCCGCGTACAGGCCGAGGAGGCTGGCGGGGCGCAGCAGCAGGCCGCCCGCGACGATGGGGAGGACGAGGACGGCGGGTGAGAACCACACCTCGTCGATCATCGTGAGGCAGGTGATCACCGGGATCGTCAGCAGCAGAGCGGCCAGGGCGATCCAGTCGGAACCGTCCCCGCGGAAGTAGTCGACGGCGGATTTGCGCAGGCCGGTGCGGGCCCGGTGAACCAGCTTCTTCATCCGGGCCGTGAGCGTATCGGCCGCCGCGCGCCGCTCTCGTCCTGCTGCCATTGTTCGGGACCTTATCCATCGGACCAGCCCCTGTGCACAGGAGGTCCTACTTGTCCCCCTTCCGAGGGCCGGTTCACGACGAATCTCACACAGATCTCACACCGGAACGCGCCCTTCGGCCTCCGTGCGCCCTCCGTGCGGCACCTGTGAAGGATGCCACGACACGTTCCGGAGCGCGGGGGAAATTCACTCGCTCGTACCGGATTGCCCTGCTAGGCATGGCGTATGACGACTGAGCTGCGGGCGCTGCGCAAGGAAGACTGGAACGTCTGGTACAACAACCTGGTCCGCGCCTTCGGCGGGCCGCCCGAGGCGGCCGAGGAACGCGAGGTGTGGCAGGCGCTCACGGAGTACGACCGTTCCATCGGCGCCTGGGACGACGGCCAATGTGTGGGTACGGCCGGGGCGTTCGACTTCCGCCTCACGGTGCCGGGCGGCTCCGTCGTCCCGGCGGCGGGCGTCACGATGGTGAGCGTCGCGGCCACGCACCGGCGTCGCGGCGTCCTGACGTCCATGATGCGGCGGCAGTTGGACGACATCCGCTCCTGGGGCCAGTCGCTGGCCGTACTGACCGCGTCCGAGTCGGTGATCTACGGCCGGTTCGGGTACGGCGTCGCCTCGTACCGGCTCGGCGTCGAGATCGACACCGTTCGCGCGCGGCTGTCCGTGCCGCCCGGCACCGATGACGTACGTCTGCGGTACGCGGACCCCGCCGAGGTGCTCGACGTGTGCGAGGCGGTGTACGCGCGCCGGGTGGCGGAGCGGCCGGGGATGCTGGTCCGGCGGCCCGGCTGGGAGCGGGTGGAGCTGCTCGACACGGACCGGCTGCGGGACGGGGCTTCGCCGTTGCAGTGCGTGGTGGCCGAACGCGGCGGCGGGCGGGGGGACGGCTCCGAGGTGGTCGGGTATGTGCGGTTCCGGGTCAAGTCCGACTGGGGGCCGGCCGGGGCGGAGGGCGTCGTCATGGTGAGTGTGCTGGAGGCGCTGGACCCGGCCGCGCACGCCGCGTTGTGGCGGTTCCTCTACGGCATCGACCTGACCGCGAAGATCGTCGCCCATCGGCTGCCGGTGGACGACCCGTCACTGCACCTGGTGTCGGACTTCCGCCGTTGCGGGGCGCGGGTGAAGGAGGACCTGCACGTACGGCTCGTGGACGTCGGCGCGGCGCTGCGGGCGCGAACCTATCAGGCGCCCGTGGATGTGGTGTTCGAGGTCGAGGACTCCTTCTGCCCCTGGAACGAGGGCCGTTGGCGCCTCGTCGGCGACGCGGAGGGAGCCAGTTGCGAACGGACCGCCGACCCCGCCGAGCTCTCCCTCTCCGTACGGGAGTTGGGGGCGGCCTATCTCGGCGGGACGACCCTGACGTCGCTGGCCGCGTCCGGGCGGGTGCGGGAGCTGCGGCCGGGGGCGGTGGCGGAGGCGTCCCTGGGGTTCCATTCGTCGGGGTTGGCGCCCTGGTTGCCGCACGGGTT
>NZ_JAEMUX010000179.1 GCF_016598475.1 Streptomyces adelaidensis | reverse complement strand
GCTGCCCCGGTTGGTCGGCTGAGACGCGGGTGCTCGGCCGAGAGCGGTGCGGGGCAGGTCGCGCCCGGTACGGCAGCAGGGCCCGGACCACGTGTCGCGGTCCGGGCCCTGCCCCGTGCGGTGCCGCCCTGCGGCGGCGGTGCGTCAGCTCTGTGCGGTGTCGTCGCCCGTCTGCCCGGCGCCCTCGGCTGTGCCTGCCTTCTCGCGCATCTTGCGCACCAGCTCCGCCTTCTGGTCGGCGGCGCTCTGGCGGTCGAGGTTGCGGTGCGGACCGTTGTTCCGCCGTTCGGCGCGCGACAGCTTCTTGCGCTGGCCGCCGCCCATGCCCACGGGGTTGTTGATGTTCTTGCTCAAGGGTTCTCCCGGAATGTTGTGAAGTGATCTACGGATTCATCGGTGGGGGACGGGCGCGGCTACGTCGAAGGACGTCAGCAGGGGCCCATCACGCTCTCACTCGTAAATCGGCGTCTGGAAGAACATGACCAAGACGTTACCCGGTCCCGTCGGCTCCGCACACCAAGTTTTTCGCCGTCCCGGCGTCGGGCGGGCCTTCCGTCGCCGTCCCGGCGTCGGCCGGGCCTTCCGTGAGCGCCCGGGGGCAGCCGTCCCTCCAGAGCCAGCGGGGGCTCTGCAGCGCCATTCCTGTCACGCCCTTGCCACGCTGAAGCGGAGCGAAGAACGTGGCCCGGCTCACGTTGCGGGCTCACGAGTACGGCTGCTTGTCCTGTGCTTCCGGCAGGCCCGTCGGCGACTTGCTCAATGAGCCGTCGCCGGTCCTTCGGCCCGGAGGCGTAGGCGTCCATGCCTGCGGCGGCCCGGCCGGATCCGCGCCCGCGCCCGCGCACAGCTCTCACGCTTTTCGGGGACGTTATCGGCATGGGTCCAGTTCGCGGGCCGCGGTCGGGGTCAGTCGCTGAGGGCTTGGCGAAGCGTTTCGCGGCAGTCGATGACGGCGTCGGCGCCGACGATCTGCAGGGTGCGCATCACTGGTGCGGTGGGTGCGGCCAGTCGCAGCCAGCCGCCTGCTTCGGTCGTAGCGCGGTGGGCGGCGATGAAGATGTCGATGCCGCGGGAGTCCATGAAAGTGACCCGACCGAGGTGGACCACGATACGGGGACGGGCGGTGTCGGGGGCGTCAAGGGCTTGTCGGAGTGCGTCGCGGTGTGGATAGCGGATCACGGGGCAGCCGCAGAAGGCGGCCCGGACGCTCTCGGACGACGGCGGCCTGCCCATCGTCGGAGCAGCGAAGACCATCGACAACGACATCGCGGTCACGGACGTCACCTTCGACTTCCCGGGACCGGCTCGAGACCACGGACGCGGACGAGCCGCCCCCGCGCGACCTCGTCGTCGAGTTCGATGGGGCACCACATCGGCTTCCAGCATGGCGGGCGCGGCGGCGAGCACTTCGGGGACACCGCCATCTGTCTGCCCGGCGGAGGAAGCTGCCTCGGGCCCGCTCAGCCCACTTGCTCCTGAGCGCCGAGGGCACCCGAGTCTCGACTACTGCGAGTGGACCAGTGCCGAGGCCCGCCGGGAGGCAGCGAACGCCGGAAAGCACGACAGGGTGCACCAGATCTTCTCCAGCACCGGGCGAACGGTTCGGCCACGGAAGCTGGTACCGCTTTCACCACTCCCTGTCCCCGGTCGCCGGCCTGATCCGATCGTGCCGGGGCACCCACTGCGGGTGCCCCGCTCCGTCAGGAAAAGGAGAACACACAGGCAATGGATCACCTGTCCCGCTCTCCGGGTACGGTCAGGGTATGAGTCATCCGCACCCCGAGCTGAAAGCCGCCCCGCCCCTTCCCGAAGGAGGGCTGCGGGTCATCGCCCTGGGCGGCCTAGGCGAGATCGGCCGCAACATGACCGTCTTCGAGCACGCGGGCAAGCTGCTCATCGTCGACTGCGGCGTGCTGTTCCCCGAGGAGACCCAGCCCGGCGTGGACGTGATCCTGCCGGACTTCACCTCGATCCGGGACCGGCTGGACGACATCGTGGCCGTGGTACTCACCCACGGCCACGAGGACCACATCGGCGGCGTGCCGTACCTGCTTCGCGAACGGTCCGACATTCCCGTCGTCGGCTCCAAGCTGACACTGGCGTTCCTGGAGGCCAAGCTCAAGGAACACGGCATCCGGCCGCGCACGGTGCGGGTGCGGGAGGGCGACCGGCGCGGCTTCGGGCCCTTCGACTGCGAGTTCGTGGCGGTCAACCACTCCATCCCCGACAGCCTCGCGGTCGCGATCCGCACCCGGGCCGGGATGGTGCTGCACACCGGCGACTTCAAGATGGACCAGTTCCCTCTCGACGACCGCATCACCGATCTGCGCGCCTTCGCCCGCCTCGGTGAGGAGGGCGTTGACCTGTTCCTCACCGACTCCACCAACGCCGAAGTACCCGGCTTCACCACCTCCGAGCGTGAGCTGAACCCGGCGATCGAGCAGGTCATGCGCACCGCGCCGCGCCGGGTCATCGTCTCCAGCTTCGCCAGCCACGTGCACCGCATCCAGCAGGTCCTGGACGCCGCCCACCAGCACGGCCGCAAGGTCGCCTTCGTCGGCCGGTCGATGGTCCGCAACATGGGCATCGCCCGTGACCTGGGCTATCTGAAGGTCCCCTCCGGTCTGGTCGTGAACGCGAAGGAGCTGGAGAAGCTCCCGGACCACAAGATCACTCTGGTGTGCACCGGCTCCCAGGGCGAACCGATGGCCGCGCTGTCACGGATGGCCAACCGCGACCACGTGATCCGCATCGGCAAGGGCGACACCGTCCTGCTCGCCAGCTCCCTCATCCCCGGCAACGAGAACGCCATCTACCGGGTGATCAACGGACTCACCCGGTGGGGGGCCCACGTGGTCCACAAGGGCAACGCCAAGGTGCACGTCTCCGGGCACGCCAGCGCCGGCGAACTCGTCTACTGCTACAACATCGTCAAACCCCGCAACGTCATGCCCGTGCACGGCGAATGGCGCCACCTGCGGGCCAACGGCGACCTCGCCATCCGTACCGGTGTCGACCCCGAACGGGTCGTCATCGCCGAGGACGGCGTCGTCGTCGACCTGGTCGACGGGCGCGCGTCCATCACCGGCAAGGTCCCCGCCGGCAACGTCTACGTGGACGGCATGGAAGTAGGCGGCGCCACCGAAGCGTCCCTCAAGGACCGCCTCACCCTCGCCGCCGAAGGCGTGGTCACGGTGGTGGCGATCGTCGACGCGGACACCGGCGCCCTCGCCGAGGCCCCCGACTTCCTGGCCCGCGGCTTCGTCCACGACGACACCACCTTCGAGCCGGTCATCCCCGTCATCGAGAAGACCCTGGCCACCGCGGCCGAGGAAGGCGTCGGGGACGCGCACCAACTCGAACAACTCGTCGCCCGCGCCGTGGCGAACTGGGCGTTCCGCACCCACCGCCGCAAGCCCCTCATCATCCCCGTCATCATCGACGCCTGAGCCACGGCGCGGCAGCACGGTCCCCGTTCCGGTCGGGGGCCCGCCGGCATCGAGGTCGGGCACGGGAGTCAATACGCCGAAGGAAGAGTCACATCCAGACCGTGCTCTCGCTTACCCGCCGCCGCGTCAACGTCCTCTGGGCCCTCCTGCGTGACGGATGCCTGACTCTGCGGAGCACTTGGATGCCAGCTGCTGTGTCAGCCGGCATCCAAGGACCGTGGACAGCGGTTTCACGCAGCTCAAGAGTGCGGCACTTGGCACTGCCCCCGGCCTTGAGGAGCTCGGTCAAGTCGACTCCGATGGGCTCGAATCCTCGCCTCCGAAGGTCGTCCGAGAGCTGCGGGGCGGTCTCCGGCAGGAGGACGTGACGGCCATCGGACAATGCGTTGGACGACGGCACACACGGGGCGCGCGGCGTCCAGCGGCTCCTGCACGCCTGCCACCACGCAGGCGGAGCCGGTGCCCCGCGAACCGGCGCACCGCGTCATTCCGAAGGAATGCGAAACTCAAATTCGGGACGGTCCCACGGCACGGCGGGCGGGTTCGCGAGCGCGGTCCCGGTCCGCACCGCACCGGCGCGGTGGTAGAAGTCCTCGGCGGGAAGATGCGACACGACCTTGACCCGGTCGAGCCCGGCGGCACGGGCCTCGGCCTGCATATGCGCGACGAGCAGTAGTCCAATACCCCGTCCTTGCGCTTCGTCGGCGACGAACAGCAGGTCGAGCTCCGGCGGAGCGAGGACGAGCGAGTAGAACCCGAGGACCCGGCCTCCTCCATGCTCGTCGGCGCCGACGGCCACAAAGGCGCGGTGGGCCTCGATGTAATCAGGACCGACCCGGTAGCCCGCGACTGCTGCTGCGTACTTGCCCTCGTAGGCGCCTGAGCCACGCACGAGCCGCGTGAGTCGTTTGGCATCCCGCACGACGGCCCTCCGTATCGTGATCGGCTGGCTGATCTGGGAAGTGCGTGAACTCATCGGGAGAGTATTTCGCACCGGGAAGCCGGACGTATGAGCGGGTGCGATCGCAAACCAGTCGCCCGAGAAAGCGTCTCAGGAACACGGACCGCATGAGGAGCCGACCGCATCGTGCGTGCCGGCGGCGGTCCCGTCGGAGCGGTTTCTGGCGGTGCCTCGCCGTATCGCCCGCTATCACGCGGGTATCACGAACTGGGCGGACCCTCCCGGACCAGGAGGCCCTGACCTGCGATTTCATGCCCGCCTCGGACTGGCCCAGACGCCCTTGGACTGGCCCAGGCGCCCCTGGACGGCCCCTGCAACCTGTGCCAGGTCGTACCGAGCGAAGGGCCCAAGATCAGGACTGGCGCCTTCTTCCGGCCCGCCAAAGCGGTAT
>NZ_JAEMUX010000178.1 GCF_016598475.1 Streptomyces adelaidensis | reverse complement strand
CTGACTCCCTGGCCATCCGGCCCCCTGACTCCCTGGCCACCCGGCCCCCTAGTCCTCCCGCTCCTTCTCCGCCAGATGGATCACGCACACCGCCACCGCGATCAGCAGGGCCGGGTCCGCGTCGTCCCGTACGACGTCGACGCCGTACGTCTCCCGGACGCGCAGCCAGCGGCGGGAGATGTGCGCGAGGAGCTCCCCGTCGTACTCGATGACGAACTCACGGTCGAGGACCTTGCCGCTGGCGTCGAGCGTGGTGCCGTCGGCCAGGGCGACGCGGTAGTGGTTGCGCAGCAGGGACAGCCGTTTGCGGCGGACGGTCGCGAGGGGTTCACCGCCCCGTTCGACGACCATCGTGTCCCGCAGGGCGAACATCTTCCGGCGGATGTCGATCAGGACCTGACCCCGGGTGTCCTTCAGCTCGAAGGTGTCCCGCAGCCGCATGGCCTTGCCGTCGACGAGGTAGGCCTTCGCGCCGTGCTCGTCCTCGATCCAGTAGTCGTCACCGAGGCCGAGGAGCCGTTCGCGTACGAGGTATCTCATGCTCGTACGGCTTCCCCGGCGGCCGCTCCGAAACGCCGCCGGTAGGCCGAGCGGCCGAGCCCGGCCTCGCGCCGCACCAGGCAGGGGCCCCAGCGACCCGTCGGGCACCTCCGGCACCGGGTGCGCCGGGGTACCTGTCAGTACCCCTGGTACCCGCCCCGCTGCTGTCGGTCCTCGTCGATGACCGGGGTCGCGGGCGGGACGACGACCCGCCTCCGTTTGGCGATGCTGCTGAACGTCGCGACTCCGATCAGTCCGACGATCATGAAGATGATGCCGACCAGGTTGAGGTTGACCCCTTGCATGTCCCAGTCGGTGGCGAACGTGAGGATGGCCCCCACGGCGATCAGGATGATGCAGCCGCCCAGGCCCATGAGTGTTCCCTCCCAGTCCGGTCGGGTCGGCCGGTCGTTCCGGTCGCTCGGTCCTACCGGTCGACACCGGGTACCCGGACAGGCCGTTCGGTAACTAACCCTCCAGGAACGCCACCAACGCGTTCGCCAGCAGGTAGGGGTCCTTGGCGCCGCAGAGTTCGCGGGCGCTGTGCATGGAGAGGATGGCGACGCCGATGTCGACGGTGCGGATGCCGTGCCGGGCGGCGGTGATGGGGCCGATGGTCGTGCCGCACGGCATCGAGTTGTTGGAGACGAAGTTCTGGAAGGGCACGCCGGCCTTCTCGCAGGCGGCGGCGAAGACCGCGCGGCCCGAACCGTCCGTGGCGTAGCGGTTGTTGACGTTGACCTTCAGGATCGGGCCGCCGTCCGCGCGGGGGTGGTGCGTCGGGTCGTGCCGCTCCGCGTAGTTGGGGTGGACGGCGTGACCGGTGTCGGAGGAGAGACAGACCGTGCCGGCGAAGGCCCGCGCCCGGTCCTCATGCGAGCCGCCGCGCGAGAAGACCGAGCGCTCCAGCACCCCGCCGAGGAGGGGGCCGTCCGCGCCGGTGTCCGACTGGGAGCCGTTCTCCTCGTGGTCGAACGCCGCGAGGACGGGGATGTACGGGAGCGCGTCACCGGAGGTGGCGACCGAGGCGAGGGCCGCCGTACCGGCGTGCACGGAGAGGAGGTTGTCCATGCGGGGACCGGCGAGCAGTTCCTTGTCGCGGCCCAGATACGTGGGGGGCTCGACGGAGTGGGTCATCAGGTCCCAGCCGGTGACCTCGCCCGCGGGCAGGCCCGCCTCCTCCTCCAGGAAGGCGATCAGATCGCCGTCGCGGACGTCGTCGCCCAGCCCCCAGACGGGCTGGAGGTGACGCTGCTTGTCGAGCTTCAGGCCCTCGGAGGTGACCGAACGGTCGAGGTGGATGGCGAGTTGGGGAACGCGCAGCAGGGGCCGGTCGACATTGACGAGGCGGCTGGTGCCGTCGCGCAGGGAGAGGCGGCCGGCGATGCCGAGGTCGCGGTCCAGCCAGGAGTTGAGCAGCGGGCCGCCGTAGATCTCGACGGCGATCTGACGCCAGCCGTGCGCACCGCTGTCCGGGCGCGGCTTGACCCGCAGATTGGGGGAGTCGGTGTGGGCGCCGACGATGCGGAAGGCGGTGTGGGGTTCGGCGCCCTCCGGCACGTACCAGGCGATGATCGCGCCGCCGCGCAGCACGTACTTGCCGCCCAGCGTGCCGTCCCACGCGTCGGTCTCCGAGACCTGCCGGAAGCCGGCCTTCTCCAGCCGTTCCGCGGCGCTCGCCACCGCGTGGTACGGGGACGGACTGCTCGCCAGAAAGGTCATGAGGTCGTCGGTGTGGCCGCGATCGAAGCGTGGGGGTGTGCGCATGGGGTTCACCTTAACGACGTACGAGGGCCCGCTCCCGGGGGATGGAAGCGGGCCCTCGTAGCGAGAGTGCGACTGGGAGGGCGCCGGACGGACGGGCAGGGTCCGTCCGGCGCCCGTCCGGATCCGGCGGGTCGGCAGCGTCTAGAACGCCGCCTCGTCCAGCTCCATCAGGTCCAGTTCGACGCCCTCGGAGATCTTGCGGGCGAGGGTGACGCCCGGCAGGACGTTGGCCGCGAAGAACTTCGCCGCCGCGATCTTGCCGGCGTAGAAGGCCTGGTCCTTGGCGGATGCCGTCGGAAGCTTCTCGGCGGCGACCGCGGCGCCCCGCAGGAGCAGGTAGCCGACGACCACGTCGCCGGAGGCCATGAGCAGGCGGGTGGTGTTGAGGCCCACCTTGTAGATGTTCTTGACGTCCTGCTCGGTGGCGGCGAGGTCGGTGAGGAGGAGGCCCACCAGGGACTCCAGCTCGACGGCGGCCTTGGCGAGGTGCTCGCGGGCGCCGGCCAGCTGCTCGCCGCCCTCGCCGAGCGCCAGGAACTTCTTGATCTCCTCGGCGAGGGTGTTCAGCGCGGCGCCCTGGTTGCGGACGATCTTCCGGAAGAAGAAGTCCTGGCCCTGGATCGCCGTCGTGCCCTCGTACAGGGTGTCGATCTTGGCGTCGCGGATGTACTGCTCGATCGGGTACTCCTGCAGGAAGCCGGAGCCGCCGAAGGTCTGCAGCGACTGGGCGAGCTGCTCGTAGCCCTTCTCCGAGCCGTAGCCCTTGACGATGGGCAGGAGGAGGTCGTTGAGCGCGTGGTCGGCCTTGGCGTCCTCGCCCGCCGCCTCCTTCACCGCGATCGTGTCCTGCACGGAGGCGGTGTAGAGGACGAGGGAGCGCATGCCCTCCGCGTACGCCTTCTGCGTCATCAGCGAGCGGCGGACGTCCGGGTGGTGCGTGATGGTGACCTTGGGCGCGGTCTTGTCCATGAAGTTCGCCAGATCGGTGCCCTGGACGCGCTCCTTGGCGTACTCGAGGGCGTTCAGGTAGCCCGTCGACAGCGTCGAGATGGCCTTCGTGCCGACCATCATGCGGGCGAGCTCGATGATGCGGAACATCTGGCGGATGCCGTCGTGCTTGTCGCCGATCAGCCAGCCCTTGGCCGGGTGACGGTCGCCGAAGGTCATCTCGCAGGTGTTGGAGGCCTTCAGGCCCATCTTGTGCTCGACGTTCGTGGCGTAGGCGCCGTTGCGCATCCCCAGCTCGCCGGTCTCGAAGTCGAACAGGTACTTCGGGACCATGAAGAGGGACAGGCCCTTGGTGCCGGGGCCGTGGCCCTCCGGGCGGGCGAGGACGTAGTGGAGGATGTTCTCCTCCATGTCGTGCTCACCGGAGGTGATGAACCGCTTCACACCCTCGATGTGCCAGGAGCCGTCCTCCTGCTGGACCGCCTTGGTGCGCCCGGCGCCCACGTCCGAGCCCGCGTCGGGCTCGGTGAGCACCATGGTCGAACCCCAGGTCCGCTCCACGGCCATCCGGGCGATCTTCTTCTGTACGTCGTTGCCCTCGTTGTAGAGGATGCCGGCGAAGCCCGGACCCGAGGAGTACATCCACACGGCCGGGTTCGCGCCGAGAACCAGCTCCGCGTACGCCCAGACCAGGGACGAGGGGGCGGTCGTACCGCCGATCTCCTCGGGAATGCCGAGCCGCCAGTACTCGGACTTCATGAAGGCCTTGTAGCTCTTCTTGAAGGAGGCCGGGACCGGGGCGGTGTTCGTCTCCGGGTCGAAGGCGGGCGGGTTGCGGTCGGCATCGGTGAAGGACTCCGCCAGCTCGTTCTCGGCGAGACGGGCCAGCTCCTCCAGGATGCTCCTGGCGGTGTCCGTGTCCATCTCCGCGAACGGGCCGGTGCCGTACAGCTTGTCGCGCCCGAGGATCTCGAAGAGGTTGAACTCGATGTCGCGGAGATTCGACTTGTAGTGCCCCATGGCGACTGCTCCGTAGAGAGATCGGCGAGGCACAGATCCTCGCGCTAGTTCACGTACCAACAAGTAGCTTCTATGCCGATGATGCTACCCATCGGTAATAAGAAGCAACCTCGATCGGGTCATCTGTGACTCGTTACGCTTTGCCGCATGTACGGCTACGACCAGAGCGCTGGCACTCAGCAGCAGTACGCACCTCCGCCGCAGCAGCAGATGCCGGGGCAGATGCCCGGCGGCCAGATGGGCGGCGGTTACGGGCAGCAGCCACCGCTGTACCCCGAGCCGTCCCCGCCCTCCCTCGCGGACGCGGTCCGCGCCTTCACCACCGGGCAGCTGGCCGCGGAGGACTTCCAGCAGGTCTTCGCGACGTCCAAGGTGTACTGCCCACGCGGCGACAACCCCGGATTCCTGGCGCTCCACAACACCCAGCAGCCGGTGATCCCGATGTTCACCTCCCTCAAGGAGCTCCGCCGGTACGCCGGCAAGGAGTCCAAGTACTTCGTCATCACCGGCGCGGAGGTCATCGACCTCCTCCCCACCGGCTACGGCTTCGTCCTCGACATGGAGGGGGAGCACCGGATGGTGTTCGACGCGAAGGCGGTGGAGCAGATGGTGGAGTTCGCGATGCGGCGGATGTACGGCTGAGGGTGCCGCGTCGGCGGAAGGTCCGAGAGGTCCGAGAGGTCCGAGAG
>NZ_JAEMUX010000177.1 GCF_016598475.1 Streptomyces adelaidensis | reverse complement strand
CCCTCCTCGACCGGCGCGACCAGGTGGGTGGTGGCCAGGGCTTCCAGCAGCGACAGCGCGGCGTCGGCGTCCAGGTCGGCCAGGGCGGTCACCGCCTCCGTGGTCGTCTCCGAGCCGGGGGCGAGGCACAGCAGGCGCAGCAATCGGGCCTGGTCGGGGGGAAGCCGGCGATACGAGGTCTCCAGTACAGGTCGGAGGACGAGTGAGCGGCCGTACAGGTCCTTGCCCGGACTGCCGTTGTCGAATACGACGGTCGGGTCCTCGGCCTTCTTGAGGTCGGCCACCAGTGAGGTGATGGCTCGGTACCGGGGGCGGCGGAGCAGCGCGGCGGCGATCTGGAGGGCGAGGGGCAGGTGGCCGCAGAGGGCGGTCAGTTCTCGCACGGCGTCCGGGTCCCGTGCCGGGCGGTCGTCGCGTTCGTCCCCGTCATGCAGCGCTCGGGTGATGAGGGCGACGGACTCCTCCGGATTCCGCGTACTTGATCGACTACACCACCTGGCGGGACGCCACCAAGAGCAGCACCTCCGGGCGGAGCCAGCCGACGATCTGTGTGGTCAGCGCGGCGGTGTTCACCGCGCCCTCGCCCAGTTCGGCGATCGCCACGGTCCAGGACGTGCCCTCGATCCGGCCGCGCTCGACGCGGGTCCCGTTGTCGTGGACGAGTTCCTCGGCGCCCGTGAGGTGGGCGCGTATGGCGTCGTACTCCACCGGCAGCGCGGTGAGGATGACAGCCGTTGTGGGGTGTGTGTCGGTATGGGGCACCTGTCCAAGGTACTGCCAAGTCAGCGGTACGGCGGGGTGCTGGCCTGCGCTGCCCTCGTACTCGGCGCCTGTGGCGTCAGGTCGGCGAGACCAGCGCGAACTCACCTCCGCAGCCGTACCGTTGACCTGGTGTCACGGTGCGGAGCGGCGGGGAACGGACGGGCATATGGAAGCGGCTTTGCTTGCGGCTCTGGCGGACGGTTCGGGCGGGGACGTCGGGCGCCTGGCGGTGGAGGAACTGGCCCGGGTGATGGGGCGCGATACGGAGGCATCCGCACAGGTACTTGCGGAAGCGGCGGGGCGGGCGGACCTGCGGGAGGCGGTACGGGCCTGGGGTGCCAACGTGGGGGAACTGCTCGCCAGCGATCCGGCGGCCGCGTGTGCCGTGGCGGCGGCCATGGAGCGGCATACCCCGGGGAGCGGCCTGGCCTGGTACGACGGCGACCACACCGACTTCCGAGGCGGGGTCTTCCTGGACAAGGTGATCGGCGTCCAGATCGTGGTGCAGCAGACCGGGGCCGCCGCGCCCGAGGCCATGGCCTCGCTGCCGCCGAGGCCCGGCGGGTTCACCGGCCGTGAGGAGGAGACGGAGAAGCTGCTGCGCGTGCTCGACCCGGTGAACGTACCCGCGACACCGGGCTCTGTGGCGGTCGTCGTCACGGCTGTGTCCGGTCTCGGTGGCATCGGGAAGACCGCGCTGGCTGTGGAGGCCGCACATCTGGCCCTGGAAGGCGGTTGGTTCCCGGGCGGGGTGCTCTGCATCGACTTGCATGGGTACGACCAGGAGCCTGTCACCGCCGACCAGGCACTTCAGTCCTTGTTGCGGGCGCTCGGGGTCCCGCCGAAGCACATCCCTGTCACCGCCGATGACCGTCTGACCCTCTACCGTTCCAAGCTCGTCGAGCGTGCGCGGAGGGGCGGTGCTGTGTTGCTGCTGGCTGACAACGCGTCACGTCCGGACCAGATTCGGCCGCTCCTTCCGGGCGACACCCGTCACAGGGTCCTCGTCACTTCCCGCGACCGACTGCCTCAACTCGGCGCCCGGCTCGTGCCTCTGGAACAGCTCGCCCCCGAGGCCGCGTGTGAACTCCTCGACCTCGCTCTGCGGATAGCCGACGAGAGCGACCGCCGTATAGCGGACGATCCCGACGGGGCCGAGCGACTCGCCGCCCTCTGCGGACACCTGCCCCTGGCTCTCCAGATCGCTGCCGCCCTGCTGGCCGAGGACTCGGGCATGTCGGTCACGGAACTCGTCGGCCAGCTCGCCAAGTCTCGTGACCGGCTCGACCCCCTCTTTGACAGTGACCGCAGCGTCCGCGCCACCTTCGATCTGTCCTACCGGCGGCTACCGTCCGAGCAGGCCCGGTTGCTGCGCCTGCTGGCCCTCGCACCAGGGCCTTGGGTGAGTGGCGAGGTCGCCGCCGCGCTGATCGGTGCCGATGAGCCTCCGCTGCAGGACCTGAGGGAGCTGGCCCGTGCGCACCTTGTGGATCGGGGGAGCGGGCGTGGGCGATGGCGGTTGCATGACTTGGTGCGGGCGTACGGTATGGGTGTGGTGGCGGGGGATGAGGTGTTGCGGGAGGAGGGGGACGCGGCGCGGGAGCGGGTGCTGGAGTTCTATCTGCCGTGGGCACGAGCGGCCGATGAGAGGTTGCAGTGGCTGCAGGGGGCGGTGGAGCCGGAGCGGTTCGCCACCCGAGGGCAGGCGCTGGCGTGGTGTGAGAGGGAACGGCCGGCGCTGGTGGCGGCGGCCCAGTGGGCGCGGGAGAAGCGGTTCGCGGTTGCGGCCGTGGAACTGGCCGAGCGCATAGGGGAGTTTCTGGCTTGGCGGCGGTACTTGGACGACTGGATCACTGTCACTGGTGCGGCGAAAGAGGCCGCGCAGCGTTCGGGGAACCGCGTGGGCGAGGCCATCGCGTGGAACAACCACGGCATGGCCCTGCGCAGGGCGGGCCGGGTGAAGGAGGCGATCGACGCCCTCACCTGTGCCCGCGACTTGCACCACATGGCTGGGGACCGTCAACGAGAGGCCGACACGTGGAACAGCCTCGGCATCGCCCTGGTAGATGTGGGCCAGTTGGGCGAGGCCATCGACGCCTTCACCCGTACCCGCGACCTGCACCAGACCACCGGGGACCGCAATGGGGAGGCCACGGCGTGGAACAGCCTGGGCCTCGCCCTGGGGCGGGCGAGCCGGGCAGGGGAGGCGATCGACGCCCTCACCTACGCCCGGGATCTGTGGCGGGCGGCCGGGGACCGCCATGGGGAGGCCGCTGCGTGGAACAATCTCGGTGTCGCCCTGTGGGATGCGGACCGGAGGGCGGAGGCAGTCGAAGCGCACGGCAGGGCCTTGGAGATCTTCCAGGAGTTCGAGGACTGGTACGAGATAGGCCAGACTCTTTACAACTTGGGCCTCGCCCACGAGGACACCCACCGTCCTGGTGAAGCTCGTCACCACTACCTCGCGGCAGACGATGCCTACACCCGCGCCAACGCTCTGGACCTGGCCGCCCAAGTCCGCGCCCGAGCTGAGGCCCTGAAGTAGCGCAGCGGCCTCCCTCCCCTCACCCCTTGACCGCCCCACCCAAAGCAAACCCCCCACCCAACCGCCTCGCCACCCCCACATACAACAAAATCACCGGCGTCGAGTAAATAACCGAGAACGCCGCCAACTGCCCATGAACAACCGTCCCCCGATTCCCGAAGAACTCATTGATGCTCACCGCCGCCGGCATCTGTTCCGGCGTCAGCAGCAGCATGAACGGGACGAAGAAGTTCCCCCACATCATCACGAACGAGAAGACGGTCACTACGGCGACCCCCGGCCCCATCAACGGCAGCACGATCCGCACCAACGACTGAAGCGACGACGCGCCGTCCGTCCACGCAGCCTCCTCCAGCTCCCTTGGCACCCCGTCCATGAAGTTCTTCATCAGCCAAATGGCGAACGGCAATTGTGAGGCCGCGAAGAAAAAGATCGTGCCCTGCATGGTGTCGATCAGATTCACCTGGACGAACAACGCGTACACGGGAACCATGATCGCGGTGATCGGAAGGCTCGTCGCGAACAGAATCGTCAGGAGGAACGGACGGTTCAGGCGGGACCGGAACCGCGACAGCGGATAGGCGGCGAGGGCCGCGCACACCACCGTCAGGGCGGTGCCCCCGCCGCAGAGCAGCAGGCTGTTGAGCAGCGGGGTGAAGGTGATGTCCGGGGTCAGGACCGCGTCGAAGTTGTCGAGGGTCACGCCGTCCGGGACTTTGACCGTCAGGTTCGCGTGGGGGTCCACGGAGGACAGGAGGACCCAGGCCAGGGGGAGTACGAAAGCGGCGGCCACGACCAGGAGGCCGGCGTCGGCGGCCAGGCGGTGGGTGGTGCGGCGGGAGGTGGGGGAGGTCATCGGGGGTCACACCTCCGTTCGCAGCAGCCGTAGATACACCACGGAGAAAAGTGAACCCACCACCAGAAGCAACAGCGCCACCGCCGTGCCATAACCGATCATGCTCTTCTGGAAAGCCTCCTCGTACATGAACAACGGGAGTGTTTGGCTCTTGCCGCCCGGGCCGCCCCTCGTCATCACCCAGATCAAACCGAAGACCGACAACGTCTGCAGCGTGATGAGCATCAGATTCGTGCCGATCGAACGGCGGATCATCGGGAGCGTGATGTGCCACATCCGGCGCCATCCGCCCGCGCCGTCCACCTCCGCCGCTTCCGTGATTTCCTTCGGGATCTCGTTCAGGGCCGCTGAATAGACCAGCATCGAGAACGCCGTTCCCCGCCAGACATTCGCGAACGACACCGCCAGGATCGGGAGCGTGTACAGCCAGTTCTGGGTGGGGAGATGGAGCCAGTCCAGGACGGCGTTCAGGGTGCCCTCGCGGCGGAAGAAGGCGTAGAGGAGGAAACCGGCCACCACCTCCGGGAGTACCCACGCCGTGACGACGATTCCCCCCACCAGCGTGCGAACCGGTTTGGACGCGCGCTGCATCAAAGCCGCAAGCGCCAGGCCCAGCGTGTTCTGGCCCAGCAGCGCCGATACGACTGTGAAGACCAGGGTCAGCCAGACCGCGTTGAGGAAGGCCTCGTCCCCGAATGCCGTGCGGAAGTTCTCGAAGCCGATGAACGAGTCCTCGGCCTGGCCGGTGAGTTGGAGGTCGGTGAAGGCGATGTAGGCGCAGTAGGCGATGGGGCCGGCGAGGAAGAGGAGCAGGAGGATCGTGGCGGGGGTGAGGGGGAGGGCTCGGCTGAGTGCCCGGAATGCGGAGTGGGGCGATCCCGCTGTCGGCCCCTTCATACGCGGGCGCTCATTCCTCGATCACCTGGTCGTCCGTCGCCGCCTTCAGCTCCTCGTCGTAGTTCTTCGCCGCCTCCGCCACTGAG
>NZ_JAEMUX010000176.1 GCF_016598475.1 Streptomyces adelaidensis | reverse complement strand
GAGGGGTTCGTGCCTCGTCCCCGGGCTGCTCAGCGTTGTTGGCAGGCCGGGCACCAGAAGAGGTTGCGGGCGGCGAGATCGGCGGTGCGGATCTCGCCGCCACAGATGTGGCAGGGAAGGTCGGCCCTGCGGTACACGTACACCTCGCCGCCGTGGTCGTCGACGCGGGGCGGGCGGCCCATGGCCTCCGGGGTGTGTTCCGGGCGGACGGTGTCGATGCGGTTGTTGCGTACGCCCTCGCGCATGAGCAGCACGAGGTCGGCCCACATCGCCTCCCACTCGCGGGAGTTGATGTCCCTGCCCGCGCGGTAGGGGTCGATGCCGTGGCGGAAGAGGACCTCGGCGCGGTAGACGTTGCCGACGCCCGCGATGATCTTCTGGTCCATGAGGAGCGCGGCGATCGTCGTACGGCTGCGGGAGACGCGGTCGTACGCGCGCGTGGGGTCGGCGTCGGGGCGGAGCGGGTCCGGGCCGAGGCGGGCGTGGACGGCCCTCTTCTCGGCGTCCGTGATCAGGGCGCAGGTCGTCGGGCCGCGGAGGTCGACGTACGAGGTGTCGTTGCGCAGGCGCAGGCGGACGGTGTCCGTGGGCGGGGGTGCCGGGGCCGGGCCGAGGTCGACCTTGCCGAAGAGGCCCAGGTGGATGTGGACCCATTCCTCGGCGTCGGGGTCGCCGAAGTGGAGGAAGAGGTGCTTGCCGTGCGCCTCGGCGGTGGTCAGGGGGGTGTCCGTGAGGAGGGCCGCCGCGTCGGTGAACTTGCCCTGGGGGCTGGTGACGTGTGCGTTCCGGCCGCCGAAGTGGGCGAGGTAGTCCTCGGCGAGGCGGTGGATGGTGTGCCCTTCCGGCACGGGGTCCTCCGGGGTGCGGCAGGGGGGTGGGGGGTGGTTGGGGGCGCGTTTTGGGGTGCGGGTGTGTGGGGGTTGCTCGCGCAGTTCCCCGCGCCCCTGAAAAGCAGGGGCTGCGCCCCCTGCTTTTCGGCCCGCAGCCGCCCGGCGAGAGCAGACTTCCGACCTCTTGGGCGGGCGGCGTAAAAACCTACCGCTGGGGGTGGTGTGCGGGGATCGCGGGGAGGTCGCCGGTGGTCTCGTACGCCGCCAGCATGTCGATGCGGCGGATGTGGCGGGGGTCGCCGGAGAAGGGGGTGTTGACGAAGGTCTCGATGAACTTCGTGGCGTCTTCCTGGGAGTGCATGCGGGCGCCGACGGCGACGACGTTCGCGTCGTTGTGCTCGCGGCCCAGCGCGGCGGTCTCGGCGCTCCAGGCGAGGGCGGCGCGGACGCCGGCCACCTTGTTCGCGGCGATCTGCTCCCCGTTGCCGGAGCCGCCGATGACGATGCCCAGGGAGCCGGGGTCGGCGGCCGTGCGCTCGGCGGCGCGGAGGCAGAACGGCGGGTAGTCGTCCTGGGCGTCGTAGATGTGGGGCCCGCAGTCGACGGGCTCGTGGCCGGCGGCATTCAGCCACTCGACGAGGTGGTTCTTGAGTTCGTAGCCGGCGTGATCCGAGCCGAGGTAGACGCGCATGGTCCGAGTGTGACATGCGTGTTTCGGTGTGGCACGACGGGGTCCGGCGCCGAAAACCGTGAGCCTCACCACAGAACCTCAAGTAAACCTCAAGTAACAATCTGGATTCAAAGGTTCTGGAATCCTTTCACCTCCGATTCACTGGACCGATCTTTCCAGCGGTTCACCCGGCCCCCACTGGCCGACTCTCATGTCCCGCTCTTACGGGAGTCACCGGGGAGCCGCTGGGCAGACGCACGGAAGTCCCCACCACGGTGCAAAGGAACTCCCCCCATGACCTCGCAGCCGACTCTGCCGTCCCACACCGGCACTCCAGGCTCCTCCCCTCCCCCCTCTCCCGGACTCCACGCCGGTCTCAAGAACCGCCATCTGTCGATGATCGCGATCGGTGGCGTGATCGGGGCCGGCCTGTTCGTCGGGTCGAGTTCCGGTATCGCCACCGCCGGCCCCGGCATCCTTCTGTCGTACGCCCTCGTCGGCACGATGGTGGTGCTGGTGATGCGGATGCTCGGTGAGATGTCCGCCGCCAATCCCACCTCCGGTTCGTTCTCCGCCCATGCCGACCGCGCGCTCGGGCGGTGGGCCGGGTTCTCGATCGGCTGGCTGTACTGGTTCTTCTGGGTCGTCGTGCTCGCGGTCGAGGCGACCGCGGGTGCGGTGATCCTGGAGGGCTGGATCCCGGCCGTCCCGCAGTGGGGCTGGGCGCTGATCGTGATGGTCGTGCTGACCGCCACGAACCTGGTCTCGGTCGGCTCCTACGGCGAGTTCGAGTTCTGGTTCGCGGGCATCAAGGTCGTCGCGATCGCCGTGTTCATCGTCGTCGGCGGGCTGGCGGTCTTCGGAGTGCTGCCGGGTGCCGACACCGAGAAGGCGGGGCTGTCCAACCTGACCGAGCACGGCGGGTTCCTGCCGCACGGGGCGGGCGCGATCCTCGTCGGCGTACTGCTGGTCGTCTTCTCCTTCATGGGCAGCGAGATCGCCACCCTGGCGGCGGGCGAGACGGAGAATCCGCAGAAGGCGGTCACCAAGTCCACCAACAGCATCATCTGGCGGATCGGCGTCTTCTACCTCGGCTCGATCTTCGTCGTCGTCACGCTGCTGCCCTGGAACGACCCCTCCATCAAGGAGAAGGGCTCCTACGTCGCCGCCCTGGACAGCCTCGGGATCGCGCACGCCGGGCAGATCATGAACTTCATCGTGCTGACCTCGGTGCTGTCCTGTCTCAACTCCGGCCTCTACACCGCCTCCCGCATGGCCTTCTCCCTCGGCCGACGCGGGGACGCGCCCAAGTCCTTCGGGCGGACCAACGGCCGGGGTGTGCCCATGACGGCGATCCTCGCCTCGGTCGTCTTCGGGTTCGTCGCGGTCATCTTCAACTACTTCTTCCCCGAGGGCGTCTTCCTCTTCCTCGTCAACTCCTCCGGCGCGGTCGCCCTGTTCGTCTGGCTCGTCATCTGCTTCTCCCAGCTCCGCATGCGCAAGATCATCGAGCGGGAGACGCCGGAGAAGCTCGTCGTGAAGATGTGGCTGTACCCGTACCTGACCTGGGCCACCATCGGGCTGATCCTCTTCGTGCTCGGCTACATGCTCTTCGACACCGAGCACGGCAACCAGGAGATCCTGCTGCTTTCGCTGCTGGTCGCGGCGGTTGTCGTCGGTATCGCGCTGGTCAAGGAGCGGATCGGTGGGGGGAAGGGTGGCGGCGGGAAGGCGGCCGCCGAGGTCTCCGACGAGGTTCGCTGAGCTCGGGGCGGTCCAGTCCTCTTGGGGCCCGGTGGCGCGTCGTGCGCTGCCGGGCCCCTTGCCCTTGCTTCGGGCTTCTTCGGCTCAGAGGGGGGTGAAGCTCTTCTCGACCTTCTCGTAGACCGGGAGGGCCCGGTCCTCGATGTCGGGGTGGTACCAGGTGGTGAGCTGGTAGGACTTGCCGCCGGTGTTGAAGCCCAGTGACCGGACGTGCCAGGGCAGTTCCTGGGCCGTGACCGTGTACTCCCACACAACGGCGGGTTCGCCCCGGAACTCGGTCTCCTCCAGGCGGATACGGTCGTATCCCGGGCCCTCGCTCGTGCTCTCCTCCTTCTTCTGCCACTGCTCCAGGAGCTCACCACGGGCGAGGGAGGCCTTGCCGACGATCTCCTGCTGGGCATCCGGCGAGGTGTAGTGCACCTCGGCACCGGCGTGCACCTCGCGCGAGAAACCCTCCGGCGGGACCCACGCGAACACACCGGCCTCCGCGCGGGCGCCGGGCGCGAGGGTGGGCGTGGGCGGGCGGGAGGTGCCGGCGACGGTGGGGGACGGAGAGGACGACGTCGAGTCGGACGCCTTGTCCTTGTGGTCGGGCGATCCGCCCATCGCCGGTACGAGGATCGCGGCGACGACTGCGGCTACGGCCACGCCTGCGGCGGCTATGAGGGCGGTACGGCGTTTGGTCCGCCGAGTTCGCGTGGGACCCGTGGAAGCCGTAGAACCCGTGGAACCCGTAGAAGCAGGCGGGCTCGGCAGGGGGTTGGGCCCGGGGTGCGTCGGCAGTTCACTTCCGGTGGGAGGCGCCGGGCGTTGGGAGGAGAAGGGGGTTCGGTTGAGGACAGGGATGGTGGCGCGGTCGGGTTCGGGTTGGGGTTTGGTCTCGGGTCGGTTCAGCAGCGTCGGTGTCCGCTGTTCCGGGGTGGGGTCCTGTACGGGTTCCGGGGCGGCGCCGGCCCCCTCCGTCTCCCCGGCGAACCCCGACTCCGCCGGTGTGGTCCTCGTCGGGCCCGCGGCGATGCGGTGGAGGGCTTCGGAGAGCTCCTGCAGGGCGGGGCGTGCCGCTGGTTCCTTCTTCAGGAGGGCGGCCAGGACGTCGTGGAGTTCGCCTGCGGCGGCGGGGAGTTCGGGCTCCTCGTAGAGGACCGCGTGGAGGGTGGCGAGGGTGGTGGCGCGGGAGAAGGGGGAGCGGCCGCCGAGGGCGGCGCAGAGGGTCGCGCCCAGGGACCAGAGGTCGGAGGGCGGGCCCTGGGGGCGGCCGGAGACGCGCTCGGGGGCCATGTAGTCGGGGGAGCCGACGAGCATGCCGGCCATGGTGAGGGCCTCGGTGTTCTGGATGGCGGCGATGCCGAAGTCGGTGAGGACGGACCCGTTCCCGCTCGTGCGTCTGATGAGGACGTTGGCCGGTTTGATGTCGCGGTGCAGGACGCCCTGGTCGTGCACCTGACCCAGGGCGTCGACAAGTTCGAGGCCGACGCGGGCCGTGGCGCGCACGTCGAGGGGGCCGTCCTCGGCCACGAGCCGTTCCAGGGAGCGGCCGTCGACCAGTTCCATGACGATCCAGAGGCGCTCGCCCTCGTCGACCACGTCGTAGATACGTACGACGTTGGGGTGGTCGATGCGGGCCGTCGCCCTGGCCTCGCGCAGGGTTCGCTCGCGTCGGGTGCGGGTGTCCTCCGTGTCGAGGCCGTCGATACGCATTTCCTTGACGGCCACCTGACGGTCGAGTATTTCGTCGGCGGCTCGCCAGACCCGCCCCATTCCTCCTTGGCCAATGCTTTCGACCAGCAGATAACGGCCGGCCACCATTAGCCCCGGAACACCGCCCCTCGTTATTTCCGGCACCCCCATGCCCCCCTTCAACAACTGCCCGCACATGCCACAGAAGAACCAGAAAGTCGCGCATTGGTCACACTTCGTGCCGCACCAGCATAGTGCCGAGAAATCTTGTGGTACCTCTTCATAGGACGTGAATTCGGGCACGGCCAG
>NZ_JAEMUX010000175.1 GCF_016598475.1 Streptomyces adelaidensis | reverse complement strand
ACACAGTGGACGCGAGCAACTGAGGACAAGCCCTCGGCCTATTAGTACCAGTCACCTCCACCCGTTACCGGGCTTCCAGATCTGGCCTATCAACCCAGTCGTCTACTGGGAGCCTTAACCCCTCAAAGGGGGTGGGAATACTCATCTCGAAGCAGGCTTCCCGCTTAGATGCTTTCAGCGGTTATCCCTCCCGAACGTAGCCAACCAGCCATGCCCTTGGCAGAACAACTGGCACACCAGAGGTTCGTCCGTCCCGGTCCTCTCGTACTAGGGACAGCCCTTCTCAATATTCCTGCGCGCGCAGCGGATAGGGACCGAACTGTCTCACGACGTTCTAAACCCAGCTCGCGTACCGCTTTAATGGGCGAACAGCCCAACCCTTGGGACCGACTCCAGCCCCAGGATGCGACGAGCCGACATCGAGGTGCCAAACCATCCCGTCGATATGGACTCTTGGGGAAGATCAGCCTGTTATCCCCGGGGTACCTTTTATCCGTTGAGCGACGGCGCTTCCACAAGCCACCGCCGGATCACTAGTCCCGACTTTCGTCCCTGCTCGACCCGTCGGTCTCACAGTCAAGCTCCCTTGTGCACTTACACTCAACACCTGATTGCCAACCAGGCTGAGGGAACCTTTGGGCGCCTCCGTTACTCTTTAGGAGGCAACCGCCCCAGTTAAACTACCCATCAGACACTGTCCCCGATCCGGATCACGGACCCGGGTTAGACATCCAGCACGACCAGACTGGTATTTCAACGACGACTCCCCCTGAACTGGCGTCCAGAGTTCACAGTCTCCCAGCTATCCTACACAAGCCGAACCGAACACCAATATCAAACTGTAGTAAAGGTCCCGGGGTCTTTCCGTCCTGCTGCGCGAAACGAGCATCTTTACTCGTAGTGCAATTTCACCGGGCCTATGGTTGAGACAGTCGAGAAGTCGTTACGCCATTCGTGCAGGTCGGAACTTACCCGACAAGGAATTTCGCTACCTTAGGATGGTTATAGTTACCACCGCCGTTTACTGGCGCTTAAGTTCTCAGCTTCGCCACACCGAAATGTGACTAACCGGTCCCCTTAACGTTCCAGCACCGGGCAGGCGTCAGTCCGTATACATCGCCTTACGGCTTCGCACGGACCTGTGTTTTTAGTAAACAGTCGCTTCTCGCTGGTCTCTGCGGCCACCCCCAGCTCAAGGAGTAAATCCTCTCACCGGTGATGGCCCCCCTTCTCCCGAAGTTACGGGGGCATTTTGCCGAGTTCCTTAACCATAGTTCACCCGAACGCCTCGGTATTCTCTACCTGACCACCTGAGTCGGTTTAGGGTACGGGCCGCCATGAAACTCGCTAGAGGCTTTTCTCGACAGCATAGGATCATCCACTTCACCACAATCGGCTCGGCATCAGGTCTCACCCTCATGTTGTGCGGATTTACCTGCACAACGGGCTACACCCTTACCCCGGGACAACCACCGCCCGGGATGGACTACCTTCCTGCGTCACCCCATCACTCACCTACTACAGGTCTGGACCGTCGGCTCCACCACTTTCCTTTCCCCGAAGGGTCCGGAACGGCTTCACGGACTTAGCATCGCCTGGTTCAATGTTTGACGCTTCACAGCGGGTACCGGAATATCAACCGGTTATCCATCGACTACGCCTGTCGGCCTCGCCTTAGGTCCCGACTTACCCTGGGCAGATCAGCTTGACCCAGGAACCCTTGGTCAATCGGCGCACACGTTTCTCACGTGTGTATCGCTACTCATGCCTGCATTCTCACTCGTCAACCGTCCACAACTCGCTTCCGCGGCTGCTTCACCCGGCAGACGACGCTCCCCTACCCATCCCAGCCCCCGTTGGGGGTATGTGCTGGAATGACACGACTTCGGCGGTACGCTTGAGCCCCGCTACATTGTCGGCGCGGAATCACTAGACCAGTGAGCTATTACGCACTCTTTCAAGGGTGGCTGCTTCTAAGCCAACCTCCTGGTTGTCTGTGCGACTCCACATCCTTTCCCACTTAGCGTACGCTTAGGGGCCTTAGTCGATGCTCTGGGCTGTTTCCCTCTCGACCATGGAGCTTATCCCCCACAGTCTCACTGCCGCGCTCTCACTTACCGGCATTCGGAGTTTGGCTAAGGTCAGTAACCCGGTAGGGCCCATCGCCTATCCAGTGCTCTACCTCCGGCAAGAAACACACGACGCTGCACCTAAATGCATTTCGGGGAGAACCAGCTATCACGGAGTTTGATTGGCCTTTCACCCCTAACCACAGGTCATCCCCCAGGTTTTCAACCCTGGTGGGTTCGGTCCTCCACGAAGTCTTACCTCCGCTTCAACCTGCCCATGGCTAGATCACTCCGCTTCGGGTCTTGAGCGTGCTACTCCGGCGCCCTGTTCGGACTCGCTTTCGCTACGGCTACCCCACTCGGGTTAACCTCGCAACACACCGCAAACTCGCAGGCTCATTCTTCAAAAGGCACGCAGTCACGACCCACAGAGTAAACTCTGTGAGCGACGCTCCCACGGCTTGTAGGCACACGGTTTCAGGTACTATTTCACTCCGCTCCCGCGGTACTTTTCACCATTCCCTCACGGTACTATCCGCTATCGGTCACCAGGGAATATTTAGGCTTAACGGGTGGTCCCGCCAGATTCACACGGGATTTCTCGGGCCCCGTGCTACTTGGGTGTCTCTCAAACGAGCCGTACAGATTTCAGCTACGGGGGTCTTACCCTCTACGCCGGACCTTTCGCATGTCCTTCGCCTACCTGTACGGTTTCTGACTCGCCTCACAGCCGGCAGACTGTGAAAGAGAGATCCCACAACCCCGTATACGCAACCCCTGCCGGGTCTCACACGCATACGGTTTGGCCTCATCCGGTTTCGCTCGCCACTACTCCCGGAATCACGGTTGTTTTCTCTTCCTGCGGGTACTGAGATGTTTCACTTCCCCGCGTTCCCTCCACTTGCCCTATGTGTTCAGGCAAGGGTGACAGCCCATGACGACTGCCGGGTTTCCCCATTCGGAAACCCCCGGATCAAAGCCTGGTTGACGGCTCCCCGGGGACTATCGTGGCCTCCCACGTCCTTCATCGGTTCCTGGTGCCAAGGCATCCACCGTGCGCCCTTAAAAACTTGGCCACAGATGCTCGCGTCCACTGTGCAGTTCTCAAACAACGACCAACCACCCATCACCCCGAACCAGTAGATCCGAGTGCACTGGGGCCGGCACTGAAGGCAGCCATACGGCCATACCCTCAGACACCCAACAGCGTGCCCGGCACCCTCGCCACTCATGATCAGCTTTCCACGCCCCGAAGGACAGTACTTACAGCCCGAGATGACTGAGAGTGCCGAATAATCAACGTTCCACCCATGAGCAACCACCGTCGAACGTATGCCGACGTAATGGCCCTGGACCACCAAGCACAGCTTGACGGCCTAGATGCTCCTTAGAAAGGAGGTGATCCAGCCGCACCTTCCGGTACGGCTACCTTGTTACGACTTCGTCCCAATCGCCAGTCCCACCTTCGACAGCTCCCTCCCCGTAAGGGGTTGGGCCACCGGCTTCGGGTGTTACCGACTTTCGTGACGTGACGGGCGGTGTGTACAAGGCCCGGGAACGTATTCACCGCAGCACTGCTGATCTGCGATTACTAGCAACTCCGACTTCATGGGGTCGAGTTGCAGACCCCAATCCGAACTGAGACAGGCTTTTTGAGATTCGCTCCGCCTCACGGCTTCGCAGCTCATTGTACCTGCCATTGTAGCACGTGTGCAGCCCAAGACATAAGGGGCATGATGACTTGACGTCGTCCCCACCTTCCTCCGAGTTGACCCCGGCAGTCTCCTGTGAGTCCCCAACCCTCCGAAGAGGTTGCTGGCAACACAGAACAAGGGTTGCGCTCGTTGCGGGACTTAACCCAACATCTCACGACACGAGCTGACGACAGCCATGCACCACCTGTCACCCGACCACAAGGGGGGCACCATCTCTGATGCTTTCCGGGCGATGTCAAGCCTTGGTAAGGTTCTTCGCGTTGCGTCGAATTAAGCCACATGCTCCGCTGCTTGTGCGGGCCCCCGTCAATTCCTTTGAGTTTTAGCCTTGCGGCCGTACTCCCCAGGCGGGGAACTTAATGCGTTAGCTGCGGCACCGACGACGTGGAATGTCGCCAACACCTAGTTCCCACCGTTTACGGCGTGGACTACCAGGGTATCTAATCCTGTTCGCTCCCCACGCTTTCGCTCCTCAGCGTCAGTAATGGCCCAGAGATCCGCCTTCGCCACCGGTGTTCCTCCTGATATCTGCGCATTTCACCGCTACACCAGGAATTCCGATCTCCCCTACCACACTCTAGTCTGCCCGTATCGAATGCAGACCCGGGGTTAAGCCCCGGGCTTTCACATCCGACGCGACAGACCGCCTACGAGCTCTTTACGCCCAATAATTCCGGACAACGCTCGCGCCCTACGTATTACCGCGGCTGCTGGCACGTAGTTAGCCGGCGCTTCTTCTGCAGGTACCGTCACTTTCGCTTCTTCCCTGCTGAAAGAGGTTTACAACCCGAAGGCCGTCATCCCTCACGCGGCGTCGCTGCATCAGGCTTTCGCCCATTGTGCAATATTCCCCACTGCTGCCTCCCGTAGGAGTCTGGGCCGTGTCTCAGTCCCAGTGTGGCCGGTCGCCCTCTCAGGCCGGCTACCCGTCGTCGCCTTGGTGAGCCGTTACCTCACCAACAAGCTGATAGGCCGCGGGCTCATCCTTCACCGCCGGAGCTTTTAACCACCACCCAGGAGAGTGGAAGTATTATCCGGTATTAGACCCCGTTTCCAGGGCTTGTCCCAGAGTGAAGGGCAGATTGCCCACGTGTTACTCACCCGTTCGCCACTAATCCCCACCGAAGTGGTTCATCGTTCGACTTGCATGTGTTAAGCACGCCGCCAGCGTTCGTCCTGAGCCAGGATCAAACTCTCCGTGAATGTTTACCCGTAATCGGGTGCACACATCACGAGAGCGGAACAGCCAGGCGGAATAAGCCCGGCCGTTCACAGCGTCCTCGCTGTGTATTTTCTTCAAAGGAACCCTGCCACCGAACCAGATGATCTGGCCGGCAGACGGGGTATCAACATATCTGGCGTTGATTTTTGGCACGCTGTTGAGTTCTCAAGGAACGGACGCTTCCTTTGTACTCACCCAGACCATCCGGTCCAGGCTTTCCTCCGGGCAGTTTCCCTTCGGTCTTGCGTTCCCGACTCTATCAG
>NZ_JAEMUX010000174.1 GCF_016598475.1 Streptomyces adelaidensis | reverse complement strand
CGCCGCATCAGCCACCGACCCGTCGGTCTCAGCCCCGCCGGCCACCGCCTCCTCAGGCCCAGCCGCCTCAGCCTTCGCCGCGCCGGTCCGTGACACCTCGGCCTCAGACCCCGCAGGCTCCAACCTGTCGGCCTTCGACCCGCCAGTCTCCGACCCCGCAGCCTCAGACCCGTCGGTCTCGGCCTCCTCGGCCACAGACCCCTCCGTCTCGGCCCCCTGGGCCACCGACCCCTCCGTCTCGGCGAGGTCCAAGTTCAAGCCCTCCGCCTCGGCTGCCTCCAGCAAGGCTCGGCGGGAGAAGACCGCGGTTGCCTGGTCGACCCTCGGGGTGTCCCGGGACATCGAGACGCGGGGGTCCGTGGCCGGTCGGGGGGAGCCGGAGGTCTGGCCCGGGACCGAACCGGGGCCGTCCGGGACCGGTGGCTCGCTCCCCGACGTCGACCCCGCCGACGACTCGTACCGCTTCGACCTGTCGGGGGACGTGCCCGCCACCGATGCCTCCTCCCGCGCGCCGCCCGTCCTCAGGAGCGCGCCCTACCGAACCGTGAAACCCGCCGCCCGGACCTTAGCCACCGCACGCACCACCGCGCCTCGCCGCTGTCCGAACCATGTACCAGTGTCCTGTGTGCGGGCTTAAACCCTGCGGTAGACGAGAACGACATACTTATCGGTTCCACTACATTCCGGTCACGCACCCTCGACAGACCAATGTGAGAGGGGTCACCCTGTCATTCATCCACGCGGGGAGGCATGGATGGGCAGGAGCCGCAGAACGATTCCGGAAGAGCTTCTACTGCTGGCGTTGGACCCGGCCACGGGTACCACCGCACAGCCGCAGTCGCTCGACCTTGGTCTGGCCGGAGCACAGCTAGTGGAGCTGGCGCTGGCCGGACGGATAGCCCCGGACGGGGATCGTATAGCCGTGGTGTCCCCACGGCCGACTGGAGATCCAACACTGGACTGCGCGTTGGAGTTGCTGCGAAGGCGTGGCGCTCCCGTGCGTGCCGTCCACTGGATTGGCGGGCCGCGTCTCGGGCTCCGTCAGACCTACCTGTCACACCTGGAGCGCTGCGGCATGGTCCATGCCGTCGCGGGCCAGATGTGCGGGGTGCTGCCGACGACGCGCTATCAGGCGACGGAGACGGCGATCAGCCGGGAGATCAAGTCCCGGCTGGATTCGGCGATCCGCACCGGCGTACCGCCGGACCCGCGGACGGCAGCGCTCGCCGCTCTCGCCCACGCCGTGGGCCTCGGCAAGCACCTGTACCCGGGGAACGAGGGACGCTCGTCCCGATCCCGGCTGCGGGATCTGATCCGGCACGACCCCATGGGTGGCCTGGTGGCCCACGCCGTCATGGACGTGCAGAACGGCGTGGCCGCACAGCCACGCCGCAGCCCGGCACCGGTCGGCCGTCAGGCCGTCCCCGGCGCCAGGCCACCCGCACCGGAACCCGCACGCGGCGTTCCGATGCAGCCACGCCGCGGCTCCATGGCACGCGTCGTGGCGCACTGAACGGCACGGAGGTGTGAGGTGCCGGGCCCAGAGCCGCGGGCCCCGGCACCCATCGCGCCACCCGTTCCACAGCGGTACCGCGACAGCACCGTTCGCATCGCATCGCACCGCCGGCACCGAACCGCTCGAAGAACCCAGGACCCCAGGACCCGGTTCGGGAGCCGCCGGCTCGCGCGGGGCGCGTAGGGCCACGGCCCCGCACGCCCCGCGCGGCCGCATGTCCGCAGACGTGCGGCGAAGTCGCACACCGAGGACGTACATCGAGGGCGTACATCGAGGGCGTACATCGAGGGCGTAAATTCGGCGGAGATCCCTCCACGGCGGAAAAACACCGGCGTGAACGGCGCATGCACAGCGCATATCCGCTGTTTTCCAGCGGTACTCAGCACCTTGGTGGCAATCTGCTCAACAGCAGATACGCAAAGTAGAGGCACGCAGCCGGAGGTGCACGTCCCGTGGCGTCCAATGTCAATCCCACTGTCAGGCGACGCCGGTTGGGCCAGGAGCTGCGTCGGCTCCGCGAGCTCAAGGGCATGACCGCCGAGGAGGTCGCCGAGCGGCTGCTGGTCTCCCAGTCGAAGATCAGCCGCCTGGAGAACGGCCGCCGCAGCATCAGCCAGCGCGACGTCCGCGACCTCTGCGGGGTCTACGACGTCGAGGACCAGCGCGTCGTCGACTCCCTGATGCAGATGGCCAAGGACTCCCGCCAGCAGGGCTGGTGGCACGCGTTCGGCGATGTCCCGTACAGCGTCTACATCGGCCTGGAGACGGACGCGGCCAGTCTGCGCGTCTACGACCCCCAGGTCGTCCCCGGGCTGCTGCAGACCCGCCCGTACGCCGAGGCACTCATCGCGGGCGCGCTGCCCGAGACCGCCTCCAGCGACGTCAACAACCGCGTCCAGGTACGGCTGCGACGACAGGAACGTATCTCCGCGCCGGAGAGCCCCCTGCGGCTGTGGACCGTCCTCGACGAGGCCGCGCTGCGCCGTGTCGTGGGCAATCGCTCCCTCATGCGTGAGCAGCTCGAGCACCTGGTCGAGCAGTCCCAACTCCCGCATGTCACCGTGCAGGTGATCCCCTTCGACCTCGGCGCGCATCCCGGTCTGAACGGGCAGTACGCGATTCTGGAGTTTCCGGACGCGTCGGACTCCAGCGTCGTCTACATCGAGGGCGTCACCAGTGATCTGTATCTGGAGAAGCCGGCCGACGTCCAGAAGTACAGCGTGATGTACGAGCACTTGAGGGCGCAGGCTCTGAATGTCGATCAGTCCCGCCAGTTCATCGCGGGCATCGCCAAGGAATACGCACAGCTGCGGCCACACTGAGGCCGAGTGGGCCGAGGGGGACTGAGAGGAACTGTTGGAAAGTGAAGGGGCGGGAAGATACACCCTCGAAAGGCCTTGAGGGAAGATCCTTTGGAATATGCCACCCACCCGAGTGAATAGTCTCTTCGTCAGCCGATGTTGGCGAGTAGCGTCGATCACGCCAAGGAAATCAACGACCTTGGCGCAAACCGAACCGTGGATTCCGGCAACGGACAGCACCGCCCCGCGGTTCGGCGACAGCACTCAACGACAAAGCGCAAGCGGAGCAGAAATGGCAATTCAGCAAGGCACCACGGACACGTGGGTCAAGTCCTCCTACTCCACCGGGAACGGCGCGTGCGTCGAGGTCAAGTCCCCCGTCCTCGCGGCCCTGTCCGTGCGTGACTCCAAGGTTTCCGACGGCCCGACGCTGGCGTTCCCCGCCGACACGTGGAACGCGTTCGTGGCCGAGGTCAGCCGGGGAGCCTCCGACCTCGCGTGACAAGGGTTCACCACGACCATCGTCACCAACGCCACACCTTCACAGAGCACGACGCCTTCACAGAGCACCACAACCGCACACAGCACTACAACCGCACACAGCACCACTGACAGAGCCCTCTCGACCGGCCCGCCGTCCTGGCCGAGGGGGCTCGGCCTTTTCCTCGGCATCGGCGGGAAACCCCGCTGACGGCCCGCAAAGACCCCCGCTCGCCGTACCGGTGGACGGTCGCCTCGTGACGACGGACGAGACGGCCTGGCCCCTCACCGTGAGGGCGGGCCCTCGGTCCCGCCCCCGCCGAGGAGGCGAGGGCTGTCGGGCTTTCCGGCGGCCCCCGGGTCGCTCAGCCCGTCGATGGCCAGACCGTGCATCATCGCCGCCTGGGAGCGGATCGAACAGATCGCCCCGACGAGTTGCTCGCGCAGCGCCCGGCAGCCGTCGGATGCGCCTCCCGCCGCGGTCGCACCAAGCCACCCCACCTCGCTCACGTTCACACTCACGCTCACGCTCGGCGAGGCCTTTTCAATCGTCACTCCACCGTCTCCAGCTCTCAGGTGAACCGGCCCGACCGGGTCTCGTCACACCGAGCTCCCGCATCCCGCCCAACGCACAACGAGAGCCCATGGCAGCGGGACCGTCACGCTCATCACACACTTGGTCCAACGCATCGGCGTTCGCGACCGTCCACCGCGCACCTGACGCCCAGATGGCTCCCGCCCGGGCGACGGGCTCCGGGTATGCCAGGAAGCTGAAGGTGGCCGGGCCGGAAGGCGAAGCCGCCCGGCCACGTTCTTGAGCCGACCGCACCCGCAAGAGAGGCGAGCGATGACAACTGCGAAGGACATCATGACCCCGGGCGCCCAGTGGATCCCCCGGACCGAGACGCTGGACCGCGCGGCGCGGATGATGCGGGACCACGAGGTGGGCTCGCTGCCGGTCAGTGACCCCGACAACGACGACCGGATGTGCGGCATCATCACGGACCGCGACATCGTGGTGAAGTGCGTCGCCTCGGGACAGGACCCCTCCAGGGTCACCTGCGGAGACCTGTGCGAGGGCACGCCGCGTTGGATCGACGCCGACGCCGACACCTCCGACGTCCTGCGCGAGATGGAGTCCCACCAGATCAAGCGCCTCCCGGTGATCGAGAACAAGCGGATGGTCGGAATGATCAGCGAGACCGACATGGCCCGTCACCTCACCGACGACCAGCTCGCGGAGTTCGTCCAGCGGGTGTACTCGAGCTGACCCTTACCCCCTGGTCCGTGGTTCGGCGACGTCTGCCTGAGCGGGTCGCAGGAGCTGGTCGCCGACCCGGTAGCCGGGGCGCAGGATCGCGGTGCAGGTGGGCTGTTCGACGTGGTCGGAGTGGGTGCAGGAGACGGCCTCGTGCAGGGTGGGGTCGAAGGGATCGCCCGCCGTGCCGAAGGACTGCAGTCCCAGGGCGGTGAGTTCGCTCCGCAGTACTTCGGTGACGCGCTGGAAGCCGCCGGTCACTTCCCCTTGCCTGTGCGCCTCGTCGATGGCGTCAAGGACGGGGAGGAGGCCGGCCAGCACGTTGGCCACGGCTATCTCGCCGACCGCGCGGCGATCGCGGCGGACCCGCTCGCGGTAGTGGTCGTACTCGGACTTCACGCGTTGCAGGTCCGCAGTGCGTTCACGCAGTCGGGCCCGCAGGTCGTCGGCGTCGACGACGGCGTCGGCCTGCCGGGCGGGCTCGACGTCACCGCGGCGGCGGGGCTCCAGGCTCGTTCCCGGATCCCGCCGCCGGTCGTCGCGGATGATCGACAGCGGGCGCTCGCCAGGGCGGTGGGTGTCGCTCGAGCGGGTCATCCAGCACCCTCCCGCCCCTTGTCGTCGTCGACGATCTCGGCGTCGACGACATCCTCGTCCTGCCCTGCGGCGTCTGCCTCGCTGCCGCCCGCGCCCGCAGTGGCCCCCTGCCGGCCCTGAGCCTGCGCCTGCGCCTGCGCGTACATGGCGGTGCCCACCTTCTGGGCCGCGGCGGTGACCTTGTCGGTGGCCTGCCGCAGGGTGCCCGTGGCATCGCCGTCGGCCGGCCCGGCCTTCAGTGCCTCCTTGAGCTCCGCCAGAGCGCTGTCGACCTCACCCTTCACATCGGCGGGGATCTTGTCGGCGTTGTCGGTGAGCAGCCGTTCGGTCTGGTAGGCGGTCTGCTCGGCGCGGTTGCGGGTCTCGGTTGCCTCACGCCTGCGCCGGTCCTCCTCGGCGTGCTGCTCGGCCTCGCGCATCATGCGGTCGATGTCGTCCTTCGGGAGG
>NZ_JAEMUX010000173.1 GCF_016598475.1 Streptomyces adelaidensis | reverse complement strand
ACTCCGGCACAGACCACTCCGGCACAGAGCACACAGCCGCAGCCCACACCCCCACAGGCCACACCTGGATCGCCGCCCACCGCTCCGCCGTCATCGACCCCCACGAAGCCTTCAAACTCTTCGAGGTCCGAAGCTTCACCAACCAGACCGTCCGCCAGACCCTGCGCCCCGCCGGCAACGGCGAGGCGCTCCGCATCCGCCTCAGCAACCGCTACGGCACCACACCCCTCGACATCGGCGGCGCCCACCTCGCCCGCCGCACCGAAGCCAGCACCATCGACCCCACCACCGACGTCACCCTCCGCTTCGCCGGCACCACGACCACGACCACCACCATCCCCGCCGGCCAGGACACCATCAGCGACCCCGTCGAAGGCACCGTCACCGCCGGCGACGAATACGCCCTCAACCTCTACCTCCCCGGCGACACCGGCCTGACCACCCACACCGCGATCCCCTACGACATCGGCCACGCCGTCCCCGGCGACCAGCTCACCGCCGAATCCCTCGACGAGACCGACGAACTGATCACCGGCCACTTCGTCACCGGCATCGACGTCCTCGCCCCCGACACCACCCGCATCGCCGTCGCCTTCGGAGACTCCTGGATCGAAGGAATGGCCACCACCCCCGGCACCGGCAGCAGCTTCCCCGCCCAACTCGACCGCCGCCTCACCAACGGCTGGATCGTCGCCACCGGCATCTCCGGCAACCGACTCCTCACCGACGAGATCGGCGCCCACCTGCTGTCCCGCATCGAACGCGACGTCCTCGACGTACCCGGCGCCAGCCACGCCATCATCCACACCGGCCTCAACGACCTCGGCCTGCCCGGCGCCATCGCCTTCCCCGAACCCGCCAAACTACCCACGGCCGCCGACCTCATCGCCGGACTCACCACCCTCGCCGACCGACTCCACACCGCCGGACTCACCGTCATCGGCGCCACCCTCGGCCCCTACGCCGGCACCGTCTACCCCGGCTACGACAGCGAAGAAGGCCAAGCCGTACGCGCCGAGGTCAACACCTGGCTCCTCGGCGACCGCCACCCCTTCGACGCCGTCATCGACATCGCCGCCGCCGTCGCCGACCCCAACCACCCCACCCGCATCCACGACGACTACAACAGCGGCGACGGCCTCCACGTCAACGACGCCGGCGCCAAAGCCATCGCCGACGCCGTGGACCTCTCACTCCTGAACCTCTAGAAAACAGGCGTACCGTTCCGCGTCAGCTTCCAGTCCACCGAAGCGAACGCCGCCGGATCGACCGACCCCTTCGCCGTCACCCACGCGATCATCGTGTTACGGATCTCATCCGAGTTCGACCACAACAACTGGGCCGCGGCGACATGCGGGAAATTACCGCCGCCGTTGGCCCGATAGTTGTTCACCGCGAACACGAACCGCTCGTCATCCGCCAACGCCACACCCTCGAACAACACATTCGCGATACGCGACCCCGCCGGCTTCGCGATATCGATCTCGTACGACAGACCACTCACCGCGTCATAGTTGTAGTCCGGCGTCCCGTTCGCATTCGTCAGCGCCGCCGGATCAACCACCGCGTCTGCCGCCGTCTGCACAAAGTAGTTCGCCGAGAACTCCAGATACGCCTTCATCTGCGCACCCGTCATCAGACGCGCCTCCAACGTGTTCTCGAAGACATACAGACCCGCCACATCCCGAATGGTCACATTCCCCGCCGGAATCACCGCACTCCGCGAGAACGCCGCAGCCTGCGACAACACCGGCAGCGACCCGTACTCCGTCGACGCCAACGCCTGCTTCACCGTGTCGGCCTGAATATGGTTGATCAGATCGATGATCGCCACATCCTTGTACGGCGCCTCCACCGACGTCATCTCCGCGGCATTCGTACCGATCACCTGGTTGACATACGCCACGACCTTCTCGTGCTCGTCACCCAGCATCTTCACGATCTTCGGATCCTCAGCCACCGCATTGGAGTTGAGCACCTTCGCGGCGACCTTCTCCACCGTCCAGCGACCCTTTCCCCACACCAACTCGAAGTCGAACAGCGTCAACCGCTGCCCCCACTTCAACGGCTCCGACAGCACAACCTGCTTGCCGGTCTCCTTGTTGGTGACGAAGTACTCCGCGATCTCCGTGTGCGCATGCCCCACAAGAATCGCGTCGATCCCCGGCACCTGCTCCGCCACAAGCCCCGCCGCGTTCTCGATGTACGGCAACTGATCACCGTACGAAGAAGTACCGGAAGACCCACTGTGCGCCGACACGATCACAACATCCGCACCCATCGACCGCAGCTTCGGCACCCACTTCGCCGCCTGCTCCTCAAGCCCCGGGAACGTCATCTTCCCCTGCACGTTCGCCTTGTCCCAGATCGCGATACCCGGATTCGTCAACCCGAGCACCGCCACCTTCACATCACGCCCGTGCGGCGTACGCAGACAATGCATGCTGTACGGCGGAAAAGCCGGCCGCAACGTCTTCGCATCCAGCGCGTTCGCACCCAACAGCGGGAAACGACACTGCTCCTGGAACTTCCGCAACACCGGGATACCGTAATTGAACTCGTGGTTACCGAGCGCTGCCGCGTCATAGTCCATCGCGTTCATCGCCTGCGCCATCGGATGCACCGGACCACCCTTGGCGGTGATCGGATCCACCTTCGCGTAGTAGTACGACAACTGCGTACCCTGAATGGTGTCGCCGGCGTCGATGAGCAGCGTGTTGCGGCGACCCTTCTCCGCACGGACCTGATCGACCAACGTGGAGATCTTCGCGAGACCGACGTCATTGTGCGCCTTGTCGTCGAACTCCTTGTCCGTGAAATAGTCCCAGTTGAAGACATTGCCGTGCAGGTCCGTCGTCCCCATCACGGTGAACTTGTACCGCTTCGGAGCCTTCCGCCCGCCACCCGTCACCTCGGCCGCCTGCGCACTCGGAGCCATGGCCGTACCCGCCACCGCCACCCCCGCACCGGTCACAGCGGACTTCTTCAGAAACTTCCGGCGATTCAAGGCCATCTCGGGATACTCCTCGGAGGAAACGAATCTCAACGCGCGTAGACAACACAGCACAACAACCCACAAGACACATGCGACAACGCGCGTAGATTCTGACCCGAACCGCCCCCACCACAACAGACCCACCAGGTTTCGATCTGATGACCACCCAGATCACCACCCCCACCACCGGTGACAGAGTGGGACGTATGACCACCAGCCCCGAAGACACCCCACCCACCGCCGTCCCCTACGGCACCCCCGACGCACCCCGCATCGCCGTCCGCGGCGAAGCCCACCTCGAAGTCGACCCCGAAACAGCCCGCATCCGAGTCACCGTCCTCGCCCGCGGCAAAGACCGACGCACCGCCCTCGACGACCTCACCCGCCGCAACACCACCGTCCTCGACCTCATCAAAACCTACGGCGAAGCAGTCGAACGACTCGAAACAGGCGCCCTCTCCATCACCCCCGAACTCAAGGAAAAAGCCCGCAACGAACGCATCCACGCCTACCACGGCCGCGTCCACATCACCGCCGAACTCACCGACTTCACCGCCCTCGGCGAACTCACCACCCGCCTCGCCGACCTCGACCTCACCCGCATCGACGGCCCCTGGTGGACCCTCCGCCCCACCTCACCCGCCCACAGACAAGCCCGACAACAAGCAGTACGCGAAGCCGTACAACGCGCACGCGAATACGCCGACGCCCTCGGCACCACCCTCGCCGCCCTCGTCGAACTCGCCGACATCGGCGCCGAAACCCCCCAACCCCTGCGCCCCGCCGCCCCCGGCGCCCGCATGCGCTCCATGGCCGCCGCAGCCGACGACACCCCCGCCCCCCTCGACCTCGAACCCCAACGCCAACGCGTCCACGCACAAGTCAACGCCCGCTTCACCATGGCACCACCACAGCTCTAAAACACCCCCGCGGAGGTGCCCCGACCCGCCCATCGGAGCACCCCCGCGCCCACTTCAAAACTTGTCAAATGCCCTTCACCCAAAGGCCGTTGAGTAGTCACACACCACCAAATCGCTACCCACCGGTAAGCCCTAGGCTCACACCATGCGCCGAGCAAAAATCGTCTGCACCCTCGGACCCGCCACCGACTCCTACGACCAGATCAAAGCCCTGGTCGAAGCCGGAATGGACGTAGCCCGCTTCAACCTCAGCCACGGCCACCACGCCGAACACGAGGACCGCTACCACCACGTCCGCAAGGCCTCCGACGAAACCGGCCGCAGCGTAGGCATACTCGCCGACCTTCAAGGCCCGAAGATCCGCCTCGGCCGCTTCACCGAAGGCCCCGTACTCCTTGAACGCGACGACACCTTCACCATCACCGTCGAACCGGACACCGAAGGCAACAGCCACATCTGCGCCACCACCCACAAAGGCCTCGCCACCGACGTCACCACCGGCGAACGCATCCTCATCGACGACGGCAAAGTCACCCTCGAAGTCACAGCGGTAGACGGACCCCAAGTCCACACGCGGGTCCTCGAAGGCGGCGTCATCTCCGACAACAAGGGCCTCAACCTGCCAGGCGTCGCCGTCTCGGTGCCGGCCCTCTCGGAGAAGGACGAAGAAGACCTCCGCTGGGCCCTGCGCACGGGCTTCGACGTCATCGCGCTTTCGTTCGTGAGGAGCGGCCGCGACATCGACGACGTCCACCGCATCATGGACGAGGAAGGCCGCCGGCTCCCCGTCATCGCCAAGGTCGAGAAGCCCCAAGCGGTCGCCGCCATCGACGACATCGTCGCCGCCTTCGACGGCATCATGGTCGCCCGCGGCGACCTCGGCGTCGAAATGCCCCTCGAACAAGTCCCCCTCGTCCAGAAACGCGCCATCAAACTCGCCAAGCGCAACGCCAAGCCGGTCATCGTCGCCACCCAGATGCTCGAATCGATGATCAACAACTCCCGCCCGACGAGGGCGGAAGCGAGCGACGTCGCCAACGCGGTCCTCGACGGCACGGATGCCGTGATGCTCTCCGGCGAGACCAGCGTCGGCAAGCACCCCATGGAGACGGTCCGCACGATGGCCCGGATCGTCGAGGCGGCCGAAGAGGACATGCTGGAGAAGGGCCTCCCGCCCTTGACCGAACACAACAAACCCCGCACCCAGGGTGGCGCGGTCGCCCGCGCGGCAGCGGAGATCGGCGACTTCCTCGACGCGAAGTTCCTCGTCGCCTTCAGCCAGTCCGGCGACACAGCCCGCCGCCTCTCCCGCTACCGGTCCCCGATTCCACTGCTGGCCTTCACCCCCGACCCGGCGACCCGCTCCCAGCTGAACCTGACGTGGGGCGTGGAGACGTTCCTCGGCCCGCGCGTGGAGTCGACTGACGCGATGGTCGACCAGGTGGACGAGCTGTTGCTGAAGTACGGCCGCTGCAAGAAGGGGGACGTGGTGGTGATCACGGCGGGATCCCCGCCTGGGGTCGCGGGCTCGACGAACATGGTGCGGGTGCATCACATCGGGGAGGACGACAGTCCGAAGTAGGGGGTGTCAGTACTTGGGGCCTACGTGGGTGTCCATGAGGGCTACTGAGGCTTGGCGGGCGATGGAGACGCTGCGGGCGTTCGCGAGTCTCCATTCGACGCCCACTTCATCCAGAGCCGCGGTGAAGAGCCGGATGATGTCGCTCGACAGGT
>NZ_JAEMUX010000172.1 GCF_016598475.1 Streptomyces adelaidensis | reverse complement strand
ACCCCCCGCGACATCGCCAAGCGTCCGCAACGCCCCCGCCAGCTCCGGCAGAGGAACCGACGCGAGCCCGAGCCTGACGCACCGGGAGGCGGGCGCCGGGGTCCATGACGGTTCCGGCCGGCCCGGCGGTGGGGAGTCGTGCCGCCGGGACGGCGGCGGTGGGCGCAGGGGCGGTCTGTCGGTGCCGGCCGGTGACCCCGGGCCCCGCCCGGCCCCCACCACCGGCACGCTGAAGGCCGACCCCGGTGTCACCGCCACCCCCCGCGCGGCCGCCGCCGCGCAGAACGTGTCGGCTCGCCACGGCTCCGGGAGCTCCCACCACGCGTAGTAGGCCCGCGCGTCGCCCCGTACGGCGAACCCGGCGAGTTGCGCGGCGACCAGCCGTTGCCGTGTCGCCGCGTCGGCCCGCTTGGCCTCCGTCAACCGGTCGACCGTCCCGTCGCCGATCCACCGCGTCCCCGCCTCCAGAGCGAAGCGCGAGGCCGTCCAGCCTCCCGAGCGGAGCGCGGCCCCCATGCCCTCACCCCGCCCTTCCGGCACGACCAGAAATCCGACCGTGAGGCCCGGCGCCACCCGCTTGGACAACCCGTCGACCACGAACACCCGCTCCGGCGCGTACGAGGCCAGGGGTGACGCGTCCCCACCTGAGCCGTCCCCACCCGAGCCGTCCCCCGCCGGCGCCAGGAAGGACCAGATCCGGTCCTCGATCACCGGTAGGTCCAACTCCCGCACCACACACGCGAGTTCGGCCCGCCGCCCGCCGCTCATCGTCACCGACGTCGGGTTGTGCAACGTCGGCTGCACATACACCGCCGACAACGGCGCCGCCCGGTGCGCCGCCGCCACCGCCTCCGGCCGCAACCCCTCGCCGTCCGTCGTGAGCGGCACCAAGGTGACCCCGACGCGCCCGGCGATCTCCTTGACCAGCGGATACGTGAGGGACTCCACGCCGACCCGGCCCCCCGGCCGTACGAGACGGGCGAGGGTCGCGGCGATGGCCTGGCGGGCGTTCCCGGCGAAGAGGAACCGGTCCGGGGCCGGCCGCCAGCCGGCGGTGGCGAGCAGCCCGGCCGCCGCCTCGCGCGCGGCAGCCGTACCGGTCGCGGGGGCCGTGCGCAGGGCGTCCGTGAGCACGTCCGGCCGCAGCAGCGGCGCGAGCCCGGCGGCCAGCAGCTCCGACTGGCCGGGCGCGGACGGGTAGTTGAGCTCCAGGTTCACGGGCGCCGAGGTGGCCGGCTCGGCCAGCGCCCACCCCGCCGACACCGGCGGCGCCGCCCGTACGAACGTCCCGCGCCCGACCTCCCCCACCACCAGCCCGCGCCGCACCAGCTCCCCGTACACCCGCCCGGCGGTCGACCCGGCGATCCCCCGCCGCCGCGCGAACACCCGCTGCGGCGGCAGCCGGTCACCGGGCTTCAGCCGCCCGGACGCGATGTCGCCCGCGATGCGGTCGGCGATCCGCCGATAGTCACCCGTCATGCCCGCCCCACTCCACCGCGCCACTCCCCACATTGCACCGAGGGCAAAGATCTTATTGCACCGAGCAGTTGAGGGACTCTAGGGTCGAACCCATGACCACCTTCCTCGCATACGAGGACAAAGGGGATGCAGGCTCCGCCCTCCCCCTCGTCCTCGTCCACGGCCACCCCTTCGACCGCACGATGTGGCACCCGCAGATCACCGAGTTCGCGGCCTCCCGCCGCGTGGTCGCACCCGACCTGCGCGGCTACGGCGAGTCCCCCGTGATCCCGGGCATCACACCTCTCTCGGTCTTCGCCGAGGACATCGCGACGCTCCTGGACGACCTCGGCGTCGCCGAGTTCGTCCTCGCCGGCCTGTCCATGGGCGGCCAGATCGCCATGGAGTGCTACCGGAGGTTCCCGCACCGCGTCCGCGGACTCGTCCTCGCCGACACCTTCCCGGCCGCCGAGACCCCGGAGGGCAAGCGGACCCGGAACGCCATGGCGGACCGGCTGCTGCGCGAGGGCATGACGGGGTACGCCGACGAGGTGCTGTACAAGATGGTCGCGCCGTACGCGGACGCGGAGGTCGCGGCCCAGGTGCGCCGCATGATGACGGCCACCGCCCCCGAGGGCGCCGCGGCGGCCCTGCGCGGCCGCGCCGAGCGCCTCGACTACCGCGACCTCCTCACCCGGGTCACCGTCCCCGCGCTGGTCGTCGTCGGCGCGGACGACGAGTACACGCCCGTCGCGGACGCCGAGGCGATGCACGCCGCTCTCCCCGACTCCACCCTCCATGTCATCGACGGCGCCGCCCATCTGCCGAACCTGGAGCGGCCGGAGCGGTTCAACAAGGCGCTGCGGGACTTCCTGGCACGGCTGGACTGAGGCCGGGCACGCCACCGGCGTCCCTGGCGTCACCTGCGGCACCGGCGTCACCCGTTTGGCCTACACCGAGTGCGGCCCTCCCCCGGCGGCGTGACCATGCGGATGAGCTGTCCATCCGTTCGAGGAGGCCCTCATGGCCCAGCACAGCACCACCCCGCGCTCGACTTCCGCCTCGCAGGAGACACCGACCCGGGCGCCGGAGCACGACGCCGGCTCGGCGTGGGCCCTCGGGGGTCTGGTCTTCGCCGGTGTTCTCATGATGGTCATCGGCGTCATGGGCATCCTCAACGGCATCGCCGGGATCGCCACGGACGACGTGTACACGAACATCGGCAGTTATGTCTTCGAGTTCAGCCTCACCGCGTGGGGCTGGATCCATCTGGCCATCGGGCTCGGCGTCCTGGCCACGGGGTGGTTCGTCATCCAGGGCCGCGAGTGGGCCCGGGCGATGGGTATCGCCCTGACGTCCCTCGTCGCCATCGAGTACTTCATGTTCCTGCCCTACGCCCCCATCTGGTCCCTCATCTGCATCGCCATCGCGGTCTTCGTGATGTGGTCCCTGGCGACGTCCCCTGACCCCCGCGCCGACCACATGTGAGGCCGCGAACGCGTCGCCCGCCTGCGCGGCACCTTGGTCCGCCCCTCAAGCCCGGGGCCCGGACCGAACGGGAGTTGGAGGGGGCGGTGGGTACTCGCTGGGGGTGCGAGCACCCACCCCTTCACGAGACCGGCGTCGGACGTAGCGCCGGACCCGAGGCTCAGGTACGGCTCTTCCTCCGGGCCTTCTTGTACGCCTGCCACATCTCGGTGGCTTTCTCGCAGTGGATCCGCCCGTACCCACAGTCCGCGCACCCCGTGAGGTGGTTCATGAAGATTCCGTACTCCGACTCGCCCGGAAGGTGATCCGGGACCACGTACTGCTGCGGTCTGCGGAAGGTGCGCCGCTCCCGCTCACCGCCGCTCACGCCTTCCGCCGCTTCCGACGGGCCGAGTGGTGGTTGCGGATCTCGACGTTGAGGTCCGTGACGCGCGACAGATCGCCCCGATCGGCGGCCTCGCCGCGCTGCTCGACCAGCGCGGCGCAGACGCCGCAGTCGAGCGGCGACTCGGGCTCGTCGAGCGGTAGAGCGAGGTGCACGGGCGGGTCCATGGTCGTCTTCATCCCGAAGCCTCCGCCAGGTCCGAGGCCCTCGTCGCAGGACCGTCGCCTCGCGCAATTGACGACGTCCGTTCGGTGGCGACGGCGAGGATGCGGGCGATGCGTTCGGCGCACACCGTTTCGTCTCCGGCCTCGCCGATCTCGTAGTCGAAGCCGGTGACGTAGCGGCCGCCCTCGACGAGAATCTCCTCGGAGAGACGGCTGTTCAGGGGGTTCGTCACGTCCAGTCACCTCGCGCTGTCGTGCACGGTGACCCGGAGGCCATGCCTCTCCAGGTCACTGGCGAGTCTTTGCAGGTTGTTTGTGTCCACACACAGACGATCTCAACGGCGCCCCGTCGGACGGGATATGACAACCTATGACACGGAGTTGATCATGCGGGCGGTAGCCATCACAGGCACCCGGAACACCGGGCACCACACCCTCGACGAGTACGCCCGGATCTTCACCGACTACCTCAAGCCGTTCGCCCACGAGACGCACTTCTACATCGGCGGCGCGAAGGGCATCGACAGCCTCAGCCTGCTGTGGCTGGCCGGGAACACCGCTGCGGACCTCACGGTCGTAGTGCCCTGCACGACCAGCCATCAGCCTGCCGAGGCACGGCAGGCGATCGCCCGGACCCGTGACCGCATCAAGGAGATCGTCGAACTCCGAGCGCCCGAACCGAAGACACCCGCCTATCACGCCCGGAACCGGTGGATGGTCGATCACGCGAGTATGACGATCGGCTTCCCGCATCACGTCGAGGAGTCCTCCGGAACGTGGCAAACCCTCAACTACACACGAGATCAGGGGAAACCACGCCTGATCGTGCCCGTGTAGACGCTTCTTGCTCCACCATGACGATATGGACGATCGAGCTGCGGGGGCGGCACGGCTGAAGGCGTTGCGGCACCACCGTGGCCTGTCGCTCGCCGGCGTCGCCCGTGCCCTCATCGCTCTCGCCGACGAACTGCGCCACCCGGCCCTCCCGTCCGTGGCCGGCGTGCAGAGGTCCGTCGCCCGCTGGGAATCCGCGAAACCCGGCCTGCCCGACGAGCGGTATCAGCTGCTGCTCGCCCACCTGTACGCCCGTACACCTGCGGGCGAACTCTCCCTCGGCGCGGGCTCGGACTTCGTCGAGTACCTGCACGCCCTCGGCCTGCTCGGGGAGAGCGAGCGGCGCACCACCGAGCTGCGCGGCCTCGTCCTGCGGGCCGCCACCGACGAGGGCGGAGGGATGCTCGCTCTCCTCTCCCCGACCGTTCGGGCCGGACTCGCCGCGGCGCTCGCGGACCCAGGAAGGACGGAGGAAGGGACCATCGCGGGGCTGGCCTCCGTCGTCGCGGACGTCGACGCGGAAGTCGGTTCGCTGCCCATGGTCCGACTGCAACTCCTTCTCGCCCCCGCCGTCGAGACCTGCCGCCGCCTCCTCGACGGACCGGTCCCCGACCCGCTCGCCTCGCGGCTGCACGAGGTCGCGGTGGCCGCTACGGCGCTGGCCGGGCGGCTGGCCTTCGAGACCCGCGACGACGCGGCGTCCCGGGCCCTGTACGCGGAAGCGACACGGACGGCGGGTCTGCTGAGCGACTCGTGGCGACAGGCCGGTGTGCACATGAGCCACGCCCTGGTCACCCTGTACTCAGCACAGGGCCTCGACGAAGCGCGGCGCCTGGTCGACAAAGCCGTACGCGCGGCCCGCACAGGAGAGAGCCCGCTCGTCCGGGCGCGGGCACACGCGCTCCAAGCCGAAGTCGCCGCGCGGGCCGGGCAGAAACGCCAGGCGCAGGCCGCGCTCGGCCTCGCCTCGTACGACATCGAGGCCGACCACACCGGCGACCCGGCGCCCACCGCGTTCTCCCCCGGACATCTGCGGGGCTTCGAGGGCGTGTGCGAGCTGTACGTCGGCGACCCGGCAGCGGCACACGACCGGTTCACCCGGTCGGCCGAGACGCTGACGGCACCACGGGACCAGGTACAACGGGCGATCGTGACCACGGACCAGGCGCTCGCCCGGCTCCGCCTCGGCGAACCGCAGGCTGCGGCCGAGTTGCTGCACAAGTGCGTGTCCGCCGCGTCGACGACGGGCGGCCGGGTACCGGCGCTTCGCCTACGCCGGGCCCGGCGGGAATTGCGGCCGTGGCGGCGCGAAGAGTGGGTGGCCGATCTCGACGACCACCTGATGGATGTGCTCGGCGCGTAGCCGTAGAGCT
>NZ_JAEMUX010000171.1 GCF_016598475.1 Streptomyces adelaidensis | reverse complement strand
TGCTGTGCATGATGTGCTCCTCTAGGACCTGTGGCTCCACCAGGTTGATGATGTCCTGATCGAAAGAGTGGGTAACCGACGCTTTCGGACTTCCCCGAACAGGCGACGGGTGACAGTGCAGCCCTCGGCCCACCGCCGGTGCAGTCGTACGGGAAGGCTTCGCAGAGTTCCGCACGTACCTGTTCACGACGCTCTCACCGCCGCCGGTCAGACCCCTCATCGAGGGCTTCAGCGGGGCTCATCAGTAGTCGATCAGCCCGGAGAAGGGCTCCGGATTCGAGCGTTCTCTTCCTGAACTTCATGAGGAGTCCCCTCCCCAACACTGCCGCGTCAGATCGGCCGCCCGCACGCGTCGCCCCTCATTCTGGACCGCCCGTGGCCCAACCGGCAGAGAGCCTCAGGCACCCTGGCACCGCTCTTGAGCGTCCATGCGCGTGACCTTCGCTGCCGCAAGGTCGATACTTCCCAACAGATGCGATCCTGCCGCCCCGTGCCCGACCACTCCAGATATCTGACGCCCCGTCATCAAAGTCAGCATTGAGTCAGCGTCAGTACCGCCAGAGCCCGCCCACGACCCCCGCGAACCGTCAAGATCAACAATTGGTCAAGCCTATGTTGACCTGCTAAAACACAGGTCATCGGCTCGTCCCGTAATCTCCCCAGGAGGTACCCATGAGAATGCTCATCAACGTCGCGGAGACCGTTGTCGCGGACGCGTTGCGGGGTATGGCAGCCGCGCATCCCGAGTTGACCGTGGACGTGGAGAACCGGGTGATCGTGCGGCGGGACGCGCCGGTGGCCGGGAAAGTGGGGCTGGTCTCCGGTGGGGGCTCGGGGCACGAGCCCTTGCACGGAGGCTTCGTGGGGCCGGGGATGCTGTCGGCGGCCTGTCCCGGTGAGGTGTTCACGTCGCCCGTGCCCGACCAGATGGTGCGGGCCGCGGCGGCCGTGGACAGTGGGGCCGGGGTGTTGTTCATCGTGAAGAACTACACCGGTGACGTGCTGAACTTCGACATGGCGGCCGAACTCGCCGAGGACGAGGGCATCCAGATCGCCAAGGTGCTCGTCAATGACGACGTGGCCGTGACGGACAGTCTCTACACCGCCGGGCGGCGCGGCACAGGGGCGACGCTGTTCGTGGAGAAGATCGCGGGGGCCGCCGCCGAGGAGGGGCAGCCGTTGCGGCAGGTCGAGGCGCTGGCCCGGCAGGTCAATGAGAACTCCCGCAGTTTCGGGGTGGCCCTCGACGCGTGCACCACGCCGGCCAAGGGCAGCCCGACCTTCGATCTCCCCGCCGGGGAGCTGGAGTTGGGTGTCGGCATCCATGGTGAGCCGGGGCGTGAGCGGCGCGCGATGATGACCTCTCGGGAGATCGCCGACTTCGCGGTGAACGCCGTTCTGGAGGACATGAGTCCGCGCAACCCGGTGCTGCTGCTCGTCAACGGCATGGGCGCGACGCCGCTGCTGGAGCTGTACGGCTTCAACGCGGAGGTCCAGCGGGTGCTGACCGAGCGCGGGGTCGCCGTGGCCCGCACTCTCGTCGGCAACTACGTCACCTCGCTCGACATGGCCGGCGCGTCGGTCACGCTGTGCCAGGTCGACGAGGAGTTGCTTCGGCTGTACGACGCTCCCGTCAGGACTCCTGGACTGCGCTGGGGTGTGTGAGGGCACCTTCGGCCGCCGCCACCGGCAGCAGCCCGCCCCCTGGATGCCGTTACACCTCACGATCAGTCAATTTCCGTACCACGCAAGGAGATTCCGTGCTCGATGCCGACTTCTTCCGTCGCTGGCTGACGGCCACCGCGGCCTCGGTGGAACGCGAGGCCGAGCGGCTCACGGCGCTCGACTCGCCGATCGGGGACGCCGATCACGGCAGCAATCTGCGCCGCGGGTTCGCCGCCGTGACGGCCGTGCTGGAGAAGGAGGCGCCGGACACGCCCGGCGCCGTCCTCGTGCTCGCCGGACGGCAGCTGATCTCGACCGTCGGCGGCGCCTCCGGCCCGCTGTACGGCACCCTGCTGCGCCGGACCGGCAAGGCGCTCGGCGAGGCGGCCGAGGTGAGTGAGGCCCGGTTCGCGGAGGCGCTGCGGGCCGGGGTCGACGCGGTGATGACGCTGGGCGGGGCCGCCCCGGGCGACAAGACCATGATCGATTCGCTCGTCCCGGCCGTCGACGCGCTCACCGAGTCGTTCGTCGCGGCGCGGGCCGCCGCCGAGGAGGGCGCGCTGGCGACCGTCCCGCTGCAGGCCCGCAAGGGCCGGGCCAGCTATCTCGGTGAACGGAGCATCGGGCACCAGGACCCCGGCGCCACGTCGGCCGCGCTGCTGATCGCGGCCCTCGCCACCGCCGCCGAGGCCTCAGAGGCGGCCGATGCCTGACGGGAAGCCGGTCGGCATCGTGCTGGTCTCGCACAGCGCCGCCGTCGCCGCCTCGGTCGCCGAGCTGGCGAAGGGTCTGGCGGGTGCGGGCGCCGCCGTTCCCGTCGCCCCGGCGGGCGGTACCGAGGACGGCGGCCTGGGCACCAGCGCCGAGCTGATCTCGGCGGCGGCCGCGTCCGTCGACCGAGGCGCCGGGGTCGCGGTCCTCACCGATCTCGGCAGCGCGGTCCTCACCGTTAAGGCCCTGCTCGCCGAGGGCGACGAACTTCCCCCGGACACCCGTCTGGTCGACGCCCCGTTCGTCGAGGGCGCGGTCGCCGCGGTCGTCACGGCCTCGACGGGAGCGGACCTCGCGGCGGTGGCGGCCGCGGCTTCGGAGGCGTACTTGTACAGGAAGGAGTGACCCTCCGGTGCCGGAAGGCGTGACTCTTCGGTGCCGGAAGGCGTGACCCTCCGGTATCAGAAGGAGTGACCCTTCGAGGGGCTGATCCTTGCGCTGCGGGGCCTGCCGCCGCATCTGGCGGTGGGCCCCGCGCCACGCGCACGGGCCCTACCCCTCCACGAACCTCCGTGCCAGCGCCTGCCCCTGTTCCACCGCCGCCCCGTGGTCCTCGATCGGGCTCACGCGGGAGTCCTCGAAGACGATGTAGGTGACGCCGGAGTCGGTGCCGCCGCGGCGCGGGTCGGGGCGGATACCGAGGGCCTCGGCGGTGGCGTACGAGGCCTCGCCGATGATGCTCCGGGGGCCGGTGTCGCCGACGACGGCGTACTGGACCCGGTCCTCGTAGATGACGGCGGCGACGGATCCGCCCTTGATGCCGTGGTCGCGGTAGTCCCAGATGAGGCTCGGGGCGGGGACGACGATGAACGGCAGGGTCTCGGGGCTGAGATGGCGGCCGTCGGACTGCTGATAGGACGTGGTGGACTGGAACCACGGGTCGGTGTCGCGGTTGCAGCGCGGACCCGGCCGGCCGTCGCAGTCGATGTCCATGTCGGCCTTCCAGAACACCGCCCCGTCGATCCCGCAGACGGGGACGACGGCCGGGGTGCCGACGTCATTGCGATAGAGCCCCGGCGACACCCGGACACAGCCCCGTACCTTCGCCAGCAGGTCGGCCGCGGTCACGGTGCCCTCCCGCTGTATGACCTGTTGTGGATGGGCCAGGGCGGGCAGGGTGACAAGGGCAAGCAGGGCGGCGCCGACGGCGGCCAGCGTGAACGAGCGGACTCGCACGATGAGAGACCCTCTCCTGGGGGGACAGTGACGAACACTCACCCAAACTGGGTCGGGTCGGAGCGGTCGGCCACCGGGAGGGGGCCGGACGGTGCACGGCGCCCGAGGCACGGACGCGCGGCCGAGGGCCCGGGCCGGCCTGGGCCCCGGCCGCTCGGCCGCTCTCGTCGGCGCGGGATCGGCGACGACAGCGGCCCGCACCGTACGACGCGAACTGCCTTGGAAAGACGGCGAGTTCACGTCGCGTCAGAGCCCCAGCACACGTAGCCGCTCCGGATGCCGTGAACCGGCAGACCTCGCGCGGAGCGTTCGACCGGCTCCCACGCCCTCTCGCCCCACCCCTTGATGTGACCGCGTCACTCATGTCATACATGGAGATAGGTACAGACCAATCCCGTCGATGTTCGACGTCCGAGGGGGCAGGACCGTGCGACGCGTTCCCGTACCGAAGCCCGTGTCCGACCCCGCGGCGAGGGCCGCGCCGAAGCCCTTGCTGATGCCGATGCTCTGCGCCTCGCTGCTCCTCCTCACGGCGGCCTGCGCGATGGACGAGAGCCCCGGTCGCCGTCCGCCCCCGGCCCCACCGGGGGTCACCGCGGCCGCGGGCAGTGCCACCAGCGTCCACGTCATGTGGAACCGGGCGTCCGGCGAACCGGAGATCTCCGGGTACGAGGTGTACCGGGGCCCTACGAAGGTGAGGGACGTGTCGGGCGGCGAGCACATGGTGGACATCACCCGGCTCGCGCCGTCCACCACGTATGTGTTCACGGTCCGGGCCCGCGGTGTCTCCGGGGGTCTCGGGCCGCCCAGCGCGGAGGTGCGGGCCACGACGCCCGCCGCCGCGCCGGCCGACCACCGGGCCCCGACCCGCCCCGGGCGCCTCGGCGGAAAGACGGTCGGGAGCAAGGCGGTCCAGCTGACCTGGGAGCGGTCGACGGACGACCGGGACGTGGTGTCGTACGACGTCCTGCAGGGCGACTCGAAGATCCACAGTGTGGGCGGGGAGCAGACGGCGGCCGTGGTCACGGGGCTGCGGGCCGGCACCCGGTACTCCTTCACCGTGCGGGCGCGGGACGCGGCGGACAACGTCTCGCCCGCGAGTCCGGCGCTCCGGCTGACCACCGCGCAGGGGGCGGACGAGGGGCGGGGTACGGCGCCCACCGGGTTCCGTGCCACCACGCGCCGGGCCGACGGGGCGTACTCCATCGAGTTGTCGTGGGTTCCGCCGCGGACCGACGGTGTGGTCACGGAGTACGAGATCCAGCTCGACGGAGAGCCGGCCACGACGCTCGTCTGGGGTGGGACCCCGCCCAGGGACCGGGCCACGTACGGGTTCTACGTGGGCCGGGAGGCCGGGGTGGCGTACCGGGTGCGGATCCGGGCGAAGCTGCCGGACGGGACCTGGGGCGGGTACTCGGCGGAGCGGACGGTGAGGACCGGCGGGTGAGCGGGGGTCCCCCGCACGGCGGAATCCGTCACCTGCCCGGGCGTCGTCCGCATGCGGACGGGACGAAGGGCGCGTTGGCTCGCTCTGAGGCAGCACGGGTCTCCCGATGCCCGGCGGCGCAAGGGATGTACCGCCGACCGTGCCGCCGGAGGGCAGACCCATGCGTATGTCTCACCTACTCCTCCGCTCCGGCCTGACCATGGCCGCCGCCGCGCTGCCGATCGCCCTGACCACGACGACGGCCACCGCCGTCACCACGGGGATCTCGGTGAGCACCACGGGATCCTCGGTCACGGTCACCACCAACGATTGCCCGAACAGCACCAACGGCGTGTTCGGCAACGCCTCGCTGCTCGCCGGCGGGCAGGCGAACTTCTCCCAGGGGCGTCAGGCGACGCTCACCGGCACCAGCACCACCCAGTCCGCCGCCTGGGGGAGCGTCATCCCGGGCACGTACACCGTGATCGTGGTGTGCGAGGACGGGACCACGGCGGGCACCCAGTCCATCATCGTCACCGCCGCCACCCCGACCATCTCCGCGACCGCCACCGCCTCCCCCTCGCCCTCACTGGGCGTCATGGGCGGTATCGGCGGGGCCACCGAGGAGTACGGCACGATCACCCTGGCAAGCGGTGGCGCGCTGGTGGCCGCGGGTACGGTGGCGGCGGTCTGGTACCTGCGCCGTCGCGCGAAGCCGCACCGGCTGTGAGTGCCGGGTGGGCGGCCGTACCGTGACGGGGGCGGCCGCCCACTCGCGCTCCGCGAACTAGCT
>NZ_JAEMUX010000170.1 GCF_016598475.1 Streptomyces adelaidensis | reverse complement strand
GCCGCGGGTGCCGGTGTCCTTCTGCGGGTGAAGAACCCGGACACCCAGCAGGCCAAGGTACGGCTCAGCGTCGACTACGGCACCTTCGCCCAAGCGTACGGCGGTAGTTACGGCTCCCGCCTCGCCCTGTACGAGGTGCCCGCCTGCGCGTTGGAGGAGAAGCTCGGCGGTAAGCAGTGCAAGGGCAGCCCGAAGCCGCTGGCTTCCGTCAACGACGCGAAGGCCGAGACCGTCTCCGCGCCCCTGTCCGCGACCTCCGCGGGCACGGTGGTCGCCCTTGCCGCCGCCGACGCCTCCGCACAGGGCGACTACAAGGCGACTCCGCTGTCTCCCTCGGCCGAGTGGAGTGTTGCGCCGTCCTCGGGCGGCTTCTCCTGGTCGTATCCGATCTCGGTCGTGCCGACGCCCGGTGGACTGACCCCGTCGGTGGGCCTGTCGTACTCCTCCCAGTCGGCGGACGGCCGTACCGCGACCACCAACAACCAGGGCTCCTGGGTGGGCGAGGGCTTCTCCTACGAGCCTGGCTACGTCGAGCGCTCGTACAAGGCCTGCGCCGACGACGGACACTCCTCCTCCGGCGAACAGTGCTGGGCGTTCGACAACGCGACGCTGATGCTCAACGGCTCGGCGGCACAGCTGGTCAAGGACGACGAGTCCGGCGAGTGGCATGTCTCGGGTGAGGACGGCTCCAAGGTCGAGAAGCTGACCGACGCCACCAACGGAGACGACGACGGCGAGCACTGGAAGGTCACCACCACCGACGGCACCGAGTACTGGTTCGGCCTCAACCGGCTTCCCGGCTGGAGCAGCGGCAAGACGGAGACCGACTCCGCGTGGACCGCGCCGGTCTTCGGTGACGATGAGAAGGAGCCCTGCTACAAGGCGACGTTCGCCGAAGCGTGGTGCAAGCAGGCGTGGCGCTGGAACCTCGACTACGTCAAGGACACCCAGGGCAATGTCATGACCTACTCCTACGGGCAGGAGACCAACCACTACGCCCTGAACGGCAAGACCGACGCCAACGGCACCTCCTATGTCCGTGGCGGCTACCTCAAGCGCATCGAGTACGGTCAGCGCGAGTCCACGCTGTACTCGCAGTCCGCACCGGCCCGCGTGGTCTTCGACACCGCCGAACGCTGCCTTGCCACCGACGCGTTCGACTGTGCGACTGACAAGTGGACGGCGGCCAACGCCGGCAAGTGGCCGGACACCCCGTGGGACCGCTACTGCAAGGCGGACACCAAGTGCACGGCCACCCAGGCCTCCCCGTCGTTCTGGACCCGTAAGCGGCTCACGGCGATCACCACGCAGGCCTACACCGGTGACAGCGCGACCCCGTACACCGACGTCGACTCCTGGTCGCTGACCCACCGTTTTACCGACAATGGCGACGACTCCAACACCCTGTGGCTGTCGGAGATCGTCCACACCGGCAAGGCCGGTGACGGCGCCGACATCGAACTGCCGCCCGTGTCGCTGATCGGCACCAAGCTGGAGAACCGCGTCGACAAGATCGGCGACAACATCGCGCCCCTGAACCGTTTCCGGCTCGCCACCGTGGTCAGTGAGAGCGGCGCCCAGCTCGACATCGCCTACAAGGCGGCCGACTGCTCGGCGGACGCCCTGCCCAAGCCCGGTGAGTCGGTCAAGCGCTGCTACCCGGTGATGTGGGCGCCGTCGGGCCAACTGGAGCCGATCACCGACTGGTTCCACAAGTACGTCGTCGACACCGTCAGCCAGCGCGACCGCACCGGCGGCGACGTCAACGACGTGATGGTCACCCGTTACGAATACCAGGGCGACGCGGCCTGGCGGCATGCCGAGCCCGACGGCATGACCGACGAGAAGTTCCTGACCTGGAGTCAGTGGCAGGGCTACGGCAAGGTCTCCGTCACCAGCGGCGACAGCGAGCACAGCACCCGTGTCGACCACACCTACCTCCAGGGCATGGACGGCGACAAGGCGCCCGGCGGCGGAACCCGCACCGAGAAGATCACCGCGTCCGACGGCTCCGACTTCACCGGGCACAAGGAGTTCACCGGCTACGAGGTGGAGAAGGCCGCCTACGACAAGGGCAAGGTCGTCTCCAAGGTGATCAGCAAGCCGTGGAAGCACGACACGGCCACCCAGACCAGGAGCTGGGGCACCACCAAGGCCACCATCACCGAGACGACCGAGGTGCGCGGATACTCCGCCAAGTCCTCGGGCGGCTGGGTGGAGACGCTGTCGACGACGGAGTTCGACCCCGAGTACGGCCGCGTTCTGAAGATCGACAACCGCGGTGACACCTCGACGGCGACCGACAACACCTGTACGCGTACGTCGTACGCCGACAGTGCCGCCAAGCACATCTACTCCCTGCCCCAGCAGATCGAGACCGTCTCGGTCGCCTGTGACGTCACGCCGAACCGCACGACCGACGGCAAGACCCCCGGCGACATCGTCACCGACGAGCGCACCCTGTACGACAAGGGTGCCTACGGCGCCGCGCCCACCAAGGGCCTGGCCACCGCCACCGAACGCCTCGTCTCGCACGACGGCACCAAGGGCACATACCAGACCACCGGCACCACCACCTACGACGGCTTCGGCCGCCCCACCAGCCAGGAGGACGTGGCCGGAGCGCTGACGACAACCGCGTACACGGACGTCAACGGCCTGATCTCCTCGACCAAGGTCACCAACGACCTCGGCCACATCACCACCACGTCCTACGACCGGCTGCGCGGCCAGTCCACCGGCCAGACCGACCCCAACACCAGGCGCACCGACCTCGCCCGCGACGCGCTCGGCCGGCTCACCTCCGTCTGGCTGCCCGACCGCCGCAGCAACCAGACGCCGAGCATCAAGTACTCCTACCTCGTCCGCCAGGACAAGCCGGTCGCCGTCAAGACCGAGAAGATCGAGCAGGACGGCACCTACGGCACCGAGTGGCAGCTGTACGACGGTCTGCTGCGCCCGCGCCAGAAGCAGACCGAGGGCCCCACCGGCGGCCGGATGGTGGCCGACTCGTTCTACGGTTCTACGGGCGCGGTGAAACGGGCCAACGAGACGTACTACGCCGCCGGTACCGCCTCCGACGAACTGCTCACCGTGACCAACGGAGACGTCGCCAACCAGACGCGCTACGAGTACGACGGCCTGGGCCGCACCACCGCCGAGATCTTCACCATCGCCGGATACGAGCAGTGGCGAAACACCACCTCCTACGACGGCAACATGACGCACAGCGACCCGCCTCCCGGCGGTGTGGCGACCACGACGGTCACCGACGCAGAGGGCAAGGTCAAGGAGCTGTGGCACTACAAGGGCCACACACCCGTCCCGACCGGCCCGGGCTCCGAGCGCACGGTCACCAAGTACACCCACACCGCGGCCGGTGAGCTGGCCACCGTCACCGACTCCAAGGGCAACGTCTGGCGCCAGGAGTACGACCAGCGCGGCCGCATGGTCCGCAAGGTCGACCCGGACGCCGGCGAGACGATCCTCACCTACGACGAGGCCGACCGTCTGACGTCCACCAAGGACGCCCGGCAGCGGATTTTGTCCACCGAGTACGACAGCCTGGGCAGGCCCAAGTCGACCTGGGAAGGGGCGGTGTCCGAGGGCACCAAACTGACGGAGACCAAGTACGACAAGTCAGGCTCGCTCGGCTACTCCCACGCCAGTTACCGCTTCCTGCCGAACGGTGAGGCGTACTCCACTGTCGTCGCCACCTTCGACACCTTCTACCGGCCGCTGACGACCAACTACACGGTCCCGGCCTCGGAAGGGAAGCTCGCGGGCACCTATCCCTTCACCACCGCCTACAACCGGGACGGCACGGTCGCCTCCACCGGTGTGCCGGCGGCCGGTGGACTGCCCACCGAGAGCCTGAAGTACACGTACGACGAACTCCAGCGCCCGCTCACCATGGCCAGCGCCACCTCGACCTACGTCACCGGCACGGTCTGGTCCAACACCAGCCAGCTGCTCCAGCTCTCCCTGAGCACCGGCGGCCCTCGCACGGAGAAGAACTTCTACTACGAGAAGGGCACCGACCGTCTCACCCGGGCCACGGTGAAGGTCGGCTCCACCGCCACGGTCGCCAAGGACCAGCACTACTCCTACGACCAGTCCGGCAACGTCCTGTCCATCACCGACACCGCCACCCCGGCGAGCAGTTCGACACTCGATGTGCAGTGCTTCGCCTACGACGGCCAGGCCCGCCTCGTCGACGCCTGGACCCCGGCGGCCACCGCCACCACGGCCGAGGGCGAGGGCACGATCGGCGGGACCGCCGACTACGCCGGAAAGAAGCCCACCGCCTGTGACGCCGCCCCCGGCACCAACCCGCTGGGCGGGCCCTCCCCCTACTGGACGAGCTGGTCGGTCGACGACATCGGCAACCGCACCCAGGAGACCCGCCACGACCCGTCCCTGAACACCGCCAAGAACACCACCCGGACCCTCACCTACCAGGACGGCGACCAGGACGGCACGCCCGGCGAGACCGGCGACGGCGGCCCGCACCAGGTGACCAAGATCGCCGAGACGACCCCGACCGGGGACCGGCAGCAGACGTACCAGTACGACGTCTCGGGCAACACCCACAAGCGCACCATCGGCGGCGACACCCAGAGCCTCGACTGGGACGCGACCGGCAAGTTGACCAAGGCGACAGAGGCCGACGGTACCGAGACCTCGTTCCTGTACGACGCGGGCGGCGCGCGGATCAAGCGCACCACCGCCGATGCGACCACGCTCTACCTGCCGGGTATGGAACTGGAGCTGAAGACGGGCTCCACCGCCGTCACGGCGACGCGCCACTACTCGTACGCCGGCCAGACGATCGCGATCCGCACCTCGGACAACAAGGTCTCGTTCCTCTCCGCCGACCACCACGGCACCGGCGACCTCGCCGTCGACGCGGTCAGCGGTGCCGTCACCCAACGGCGTACCGACCCGTACGGGGCCGCCCGCGGCAAGCTGTCACCGGAGACGGGCACCTGGCCGGGCGAGAAGGGCTTCGTCGGCGGCACGATCGATGCCTCGACCGGCCTGGTCCATATCGGAGCCCGCGAATACGACCCGGATCTGGGCAAGTTCATCTCGGCGGATCCGCTCATCGACTACACGCGGCCGCAGCAGATGAACGGGTACGCGTACGCGAGCAACACCCCCGTGACGCTGTCCGATCCGACAGGCCTGTTCGAATGCCGGAACGGCCGGTCCATGAGCTGCGACCGGCACGGCAACTACCGTAGTCAGGGGGCCTGGTGCCCGAACCCCGTCGACCCGGCCTGCGCTGGTGGCAGTGCCGATGTCGGCCGGGCGACACAGGACGTCGCCGCAGCGGAGCAGCAGCAATCCTCCGCCCAGCAGCGGTTCAGGTCGGCGGGCAAGGAGCTCGTCAAGATCGTCATGGACATCCTCGGCGTCAATGCCGCGTTGGACTGTTTTTCCAGCGGTGATCTGGCCGCCTGCGGCGAGACGATGCTGACCATCGCGGGCAGTTTCGCGGGTGGTATCGCCGGCAAGCTCCTGGCGAAGTACGGCATGCCCTGGAACATGCGCAAGGGCATCCAGCTGGCCAAACGCGTCACCGGCCTGCTGGGGGATCTCTTCGGCGGCCTGAGGGACATGTCGAAGGCGTCCGAGCGGGTCAACAAGGCACGGGCCAACCTGGCCAAGGCGCGGGAGAAGGCCCTTGCCGCCGTCGACAGGATCAAGAGTGCAGTTGGTCGTGGGAAGCCCAAGTGCCACAGCTTCCTGCCCGACGCCGAAGTCCTTCTGGCCGATGGCAAACGCAAGAAGATCAAGGACATCAGACCGGGCGACAAGGTCACGGTCACGGACCCGAAGACCGGCCGTACGGTCGTCCGTGAGGTCGCGGGCACGATCGTCACGGAGGACGACAAGCACTTCGTCGACCTGACGATCAACTCGAAGTCACTGACGGCGACGACCACACACCCCTTCTGGGTGGTCTCGGAGAACCGCTGGCT
>NZ_JAEMUX010000017.1 GCF_016598475.1 Streptomyces adelaidensis | reverse complement strand
TAGACGGCGCGCAGGAGGCGAAAAATGGGCGTTCAGGCGGCGGACTCCGTCGCCAACCGCACCGTGCGCTCCGCGAGTTCGCTGATGCGCACCCCGTCGAAACCGAACACGGCGCTGCGCACGGTGTCCTCCAGCGGGTCCTTCCACCGGCCCGGGATCGCCGCCGCCCCGCACAGCACACCCGCCACCGAGCCGGCGGTGGCACCGTTCGAGTCGGTGTCCAGCCCGCCTCGGACGGTCAGCGTGATCGTGCGGGTGAAGTCGCCCTCGCCGTACAACAGCCCGGCGGTGAGCACCGCGATGTTCGGCACGACATGGATCCAGCCCAGCCCGGCCGTCTCCTCGCCCACCGTCGCGAGTGTGTCCTCCCAGGTCAGCCCGGCGTCGTGCAGCGAGACGACCCGCCGTACCGTCCTGGCGAGACGACAGCTCGCCGGGATCACCGCCATCGCCTCGTACACCGCCGCCCGCACCCCGGGCGCCGTGAACGCCGCCGCGACCAGCGCCGCCGCCCACATCGCCCCGTACACCCCGTTCCCGGTGTGCGAGAGCACCGCGTCGCGCCGGGCCAGCGAGGCCGCCTGCCGGGGCCGGCCCGGACAGGTCCAGCCGTGGATGTCGGCACGGATGAGAGCGCCGATCCACTCCTGGTACGGGTTGTCGTAGGTGGCGGTCAGCGGCGGCTTCAGCCCGCCCGCGAGGTTGCGGTAGGCGGCCCGTTCCGCCGTGAACGTCTGCAGATACGGCAGCCGCAGCAGCCACAGGTCACCGACCTGCTCGGTGGAGAAGCCGAAGCCGTGTGTCTCCAGGAGGTGGAGCCCGAGGATGGCGTAGTCGACGTCGTCGTCGCGGCAGCTGCCGTGGATCCGGCCGCGTACGCACTCCCGCCACTCCGGCCGCAGTGCCAGCCCGTCGCTCTCGGTGGCCGGCTCCGGCAGGTAGTCGGTGAGGGGCAGGGCCTCGGCCTGCCGCAGATAGCGGTCGATGCGCTCCCGCGTCCACAGGTCGCCCTGCTCGACCGGTTTCCCGAGCATGTTGCCCGCGATCCGGCCCAGCCAGCCCCCGAGAACGCGGTCGGTGAGTTCGGTGCCCACAGGGGTCATGGCGGTCATGGCTGAAGGTCTACCCAATTCCGGGCGCCGGCGCTCGGCGGACGGCGTAGGCCCCGCAGAAGCCCTCCAGCCGGCGTCCGGTGTTCGGTGGGCGGGACAGGGCATGACGGACAGCGTCCGATCCGGTTAGGGTCGCAGCGGCGCGACTGCCTTGACATGCGCAAGGCCCGATGAGCGAGGGGAACGCGAGGTGGCGAACGCCGCAGTGGACGGGACTGGAACTGACAGGGCGACCCCGCGGGTACTGATCGCCGCGGACAAGTTCAAGGGCACGCTGACGGCCGTCCAGGTCGCCGAGCGGGTCACCGCGGGCCTGCGCCGCGTCCGGCCCGACCTGGCGGTCGAGGCGCTGCCGGTGGCCGACGGCGGCGACGGCACGGTGGCCGCGGCGGTCGCGGCCGGGTTCGAACGGCGCGAGGTACGGGTCACCGGGCCGCTCGGCGAGCCCGTCACCGCCGCGTACGCGCTGCGCGACGACACGGCCGTCGTCGAGATGGCCGAGGCCAGCGGGTTGCAGCGGCTCCCCGCCGGGGTCTTCGCACCGCTCACGGCCTCGACGTACGGCTCCGGAGAGCTGCTGCGCGCCGCGCTCGACGCCGGCGCCCGCAGCATCGTGTTCGGCGTCGGCGGGAGCGCCACGACGGACGGCGGCGCGGGCATGCTCGCGGCGCTGGGCGCGCGCTTCCTGGACGAGGCGGGCAAGCCCGTCGGGCCCGGCGGCGGAGGTCTGCGCGACCTGGTGACGGCGGACCTGTCGGACCTCGACGAGAGGTTCGCGTCGATCGACTTCGTCCTGGCGAGCGACGTCGACAACCCGCTGACGGGCCCGAAGGGCGCCCCCGCCGTGTACGGGCCGCAGAAGGGGGCGAGCCCCGAGGACGTGGCGACGCTGGACGCGGCCCTGACCCACTTCGTGGCCGTCCTGGAGACGGCGATCGGGGGCCGGGCCGCCGAGCACGCCGTCGCGGCGGGCGCGGGGGCCGCGGGGGGCATCGGTTACGGGGCCCTGATCCTCGGCGCGCGCTTCCGGCCCGGTATCGAGGTCATGCTCGACGTCCTGGGCTTCTCGGACGCGCTGGCCCGCGCGACCCTCGTCATCACCGGCGAGGGGTCCCTCGACGAGCAGACCCTCCACGGCAAGGCCCCGGCGGGCGTCGCCGCGGCCGCGCGTGCCGCCGACAAGGAGGTTGTCGCGGTCTGCGGACGGCTGGCGTTGCCGCCGCAGGCGCTGGGGCGGGCCGGGATCCGCCGTGCCTATCCGCTGACCGAGCTCCAGCCCGACGTAGAGCGGTGCATCGCCGAGGCGGGGCCGATTCTGGAGGACGTGGCGGAACAGATCGGCCGGGACTTCCTGAGCTGAGATCTTCGGCCGCGGGTGGTTCGTGGTCGCTCGCGCAGTTCCCCATGCCCCTGAAAAGCGGGGGCGCCCCCTGGTCTTTCGCTTTTAGGGGCGCGGGGAACTGCGCGACCAGCCCCCCACCGGACCGGCACCCCGCCCAGCAACCCCCACCACCGATACGCGACGAGGGCCCGAACCAAAAGGTTCGGGCCCTCGTCGCGCTTTCGGGACTCTCACGGCCCCGCACACCGCCGGGACGGCTACGGCAGCTGCGCCGCCCGCGCCTCGCGCCGGTTGCCGCGGAAGTTGTTCACCCGCCGCGCCGTGGCGAAGAGGGGGATCACCGCGCCCATCACGAGCTGCAGGGCGCAGCCGGTCTGGAGGAGGAGCTGACCGCCGGGTGCGTCGAAGGCCCAGGCCATCAGCAGACCCATGGAGAGGACGATCCAGGAGAGCACCGCCCCCGCGAGGGGACCCCGCGGCTTCGGGTACTCGACCCGGCTCACCATCAGCCACGCGATGCCGAGGATCGCCAGGAGCGTCGCCACGAAGGGCAGCTCAAGGAGCACGATCGAGACGACGGTCAGCGCGCCGAACGGCGACGGCATGCCCTGGAAGGTGCCGTCCTTGACCGTGACGCAGGAGAATCTCGCGAGTCTCAGCACCACGGCCAGCAGTACGACGATCGCGCCCACCGCCGCCACGCGCTGGTGCGCGTCGTCCGCGACCATGCCGTAGACGAGGACGAAATACGCCGGCGCCAGGCCGAAGCTGATCAGGTCGGAGAGGTTGTCCAGCTCCGCGCCCATCGGCGAGGAGCGGAGCTTGCGCGCCACCAGCCCGTCGAACAGGTCGAAGATCGCCGCGCACAGCATCAGGATCACCGCGGTGGCCGCGCTGTGGCGGGCCATGCCCGACTCCTGGCTGCCCGTGAGGTGCGGGATCAGGATGCCGGTGGTGGTGAAGTACACCGCCATGAAGCCGCACGTCGCGTTGCCCAGGGTGAGGGTGTCCGCTATCGACAGGCGGAGTGACAGCGGCATTTCCTCCGCGTCGTCCGCCACCTCGTCCGCCTCGGGCACCCAGCCCGTCTGTGTCTCCGGATCAATCACGGTCAATGCGAGTCACCCCAGCCACGGTCTTCTGACCCACCTCGACGTCGATCTCCACGCCCTCGGGCAGGTAGATGTCGACGCGCGAGCCGAAGCGGATGAGCCCGATCCGGTCACCCTGCTCGACCTTGGTGCCCTCGGGGAGGTACGGGACGATGCGGCGAGCCACGGCGCCGGCGATCTGGATCATCTCGATGTCACCGAGCTCGGTGTCGAAGTGCCAGACGACGCGCTCGTTGTTCTCGCTCTCCTTGTTGAACGCCGGCACGAACCCGCCGGGGATGTGCTCGACCGACGTCACGGTGCCGGACAGCGGCGCCCGGTTGACGTGGACGTTGAGCGGGCTCATGAAGATCGCGACGCGGGTGCGGCCGTCCTTCCACGGCATGATGCTCTGCACCACTCCGTCGGCGGGCGAGATGACCCGGCCCTGGGCGATCTCACGCTCGGGGTCGCGGAAGAACCACAGCATGCCCGCCGCCAGCGCGGTGGCGGGTACGGCCACGGCCCGGGCGGCGCCGGAACGGCGCGCGCGGACGAGGCTGAGTGCTGCGGTGGCGACGGTCGGGAGAAGCCACGGCGATGCTCCGCGCGCGAGGCGTACGCCGACCAGGCTGTCGCGTGGTGCAGAGGTTTGGCTGTGGGGCATGGATGACCTTCGTAGCGGATGATGCCGCGCGGTGACTGGGGACGGCGGCTTTCCGGGGATCGTACCGGGCGCGAGCCGCAACTGGGCAAGCAAGGAAGCCGAGTCGGCGGCCGAACAGTGCTGACGGGGTGTGACCTACTTCTCGAAGGAAACACCCCTAATCGGACATTCGGCCATCGGCTAGCCCTGGAATCGATACTCTTCGAGCAGCCGACGGCCGATGATCATTTTCTGGATTTCGGCGGTACCTTCACCGATCAGCAGCATCGGCGCCTCGCGGTAGAGGCGCTCGATCTCGTACTCCTTGGAGAAGCCGTAACCGCCGTGGATCCGGAAGGCGTCCTCGACGACTTCTTTGCAGTATTCACTGGCCAGATACTTGGCCATTCCTGCTTCGAGGTCGTTTCGTTCGCCCGAGTCCTTTTTGCGCGCTGCGTTCACCATCATGGCATGGGCGGCCTCGACCTTGGTAGCCATCTCGGCCAGCTTGAACTGGATCGCCTGGTGCTGGGCGATCTGCTTTCCGAAGGTGTGCCGCTGCTGGGCGTACTGGACACCGAGTTCGAATGCACGCTGAGCGACACCGCAGCCACGTGCGGCCACATTCACCCGGCCGACCTCGACGCCGTCCATCATTTGGTAAAACCCTCGGCCGGTGGTGCCGCCCAGTACACGATTGGCCGGAATGCGCAGTCCGTCCATGATGAGTTCGGTCGTGTCGACGCCCTTGTAACCCATCTTGTCGATCTTCCCGGGAATGGTGAGGCCGGGACGGACCTCCCCGAAACCGGGCTCCTTCTCGACGAGGAAGGTCGTCATCGACTTGTGGGGCGCCGTGCCCTCGGGGTGTCCTTCGTCACTTCGGACGAGTACGGCGACCAGTGTTGACGTCCCGCCGTTCGTCAGCCACATCTTCTGACCGTTGAGGACGTACTCGTCGCCCTCCTTGACCGCCTTCGACGTGATGGCCGACACGTCGGAGCCGAGGCCCGGCTCCGACATCGAGAAGGCGCCCCGGATCTCACCGAGCGCCATCTTCGGCAGGAAGTGGTCCTTCTGCTCCTGCGTGCCGTGCTGCTTGAGCATGTACGCCACGATGAAGTGCGTGTTGATGATCCCGGAGACGGACATCCAGCCCCGGGCGATCTCCTCCACGCACAGCGCGTACGTGAGGAGGGACTCGCTCAGACCGCCGTACTCCTCGGGGATCATCAGGCCGAAGAGGCCCAATTCCTTGAGTCCGTCGACGATCGCTTGCGGGTACTCGTCGCGGTGCTCAAGCTCGGTCGCGACCGGGATGATCTCCTTGTCCACGAAGTCGCGGACGGTGGACAGGATCTCCTGCTGGACGTCCGTGAGCCCGTGGGTCTGGGCGAGTCGTGCCATGGCTACTTCTCCTGCTCCTTGAGCTGGGGGCGGCCCGGCTGCTCACCGCCGCGCTCCTTGATGTATGTCTCGGTCGGCACCAGCACCTTGCGGCGGAACACGCACACCAGCGTGCCGTCCTGCTTGTAGCCCTTGGTCTCGACGTACACGATCCCGCGGTCGTTCTTCGACTTGGACGGCCACTTGTCGAGCACGGTCGTCTGGCCGTAGACCGTGTCTCCGTGGAAGGTCGGCGCCACGTGCTTCAGCGACTCGATCTCCAGGTTGGCGATCGCCTTGCCCGAGACGTCCGGCACGGACATGCCCAGCAGCAGCGAGTAGATGTAGTTCCCGACGACGACGTTCTTGCCGAAATCGGTCGTCTTCTCCGCGTAGTTGCTGTCCATGTGGAGCGGGTGGTGGTTCATGGTGAGGAGACAGAAGAGATGGTCGTCGTACTCCGTGACCGTCTTCCCGGGCCAGTGCTTGTAGACCGCCCCGACCTCGAACTCCTCGTAAGTGCGCCCGAACTGCATGTCGCTACGCCTCCGGAATCTCGAACTTGCCGGTGCGCTTCATGCCGGCCGCGCGCCCCTTGCCGGAGATGACCAGGGCCATCTTGCGGCTGGCCTCGTCGATCATCTCGTCGCCGAGCATCGCCGAGCCCTTCTTGCCGCCCGCCTCGGACGTGTAGTAGTCGTACGCGTCCAGGATCAGTTCGGCGTGGTCGTAGTCCTCCTGCGAGGGCGAGAAGATCTCGTTGGACGCCTCGACCTGGCCCGGGTGCAGCACCCACTTGCCGTCGAAGCCGAGCGCGGCCGCGCGGCCCGCGACCTCGCGGTAGCCGTCGATGTTGCGGATCTGGAGGTAGGGGCCGTCGATCGCCTGGAGGTTGTTGGCTCGGGCGGCCATCAGGATCTTCATCAGGATGTAGTGGTAGGCGTCCGCCGGGTAGCCGGGCGGCTGCTCGCCCACGACCAGCGACTTCATGTTGATCGACGCCATGAAGTCGGCCGGGCCGAAGATGATCGTCTCGACGCGCTGGGAGGCCGTCGCGATCTCGTTGACGTTGTTCAGGCCCTGCGCGTTCTCGATCTGCGCCTCGATGCCGATCTTGCCGACCTCGAAGCCCATCGTCTTCTCGATCTGGGTCAACAGGAGGTCGAGAGCGACGACCTGCTGGGCGCTCTGCACCTTCGGCAGCATGATGCAGTCGAGGTTCGGGCCCGCCCCCTCGACGACGGTCACGACGTCGCGGTACGTCCACTGCGTCGTCCAGTCGTTGACGCGCACGACCCGCGTCTTGCCGGTCCAGTCGCCCTCGTTGAGGAACTTGACGATGGTGTGCCGGGCCTCGGGCTTGGCGAGCGGCGCGCAGGCGTCCTCCAGGTCGAGGAAGACCTGGTCGGCGGGGAGGCCCTGGGCCTTCTCCAGGAAGCGGGGGTTGCTTCCCGGCACCGCGAGGCAGGAGCGCCGCGGGCGAAGGCGGTTCACCTGAGGAACAGGGCTGGTCATGCGGGGACCTCCAGGGGGTCGAGCTTGTTCGCTTTCCGGATCTCGTCGACGATGCGGCCGATGATGCCGGTGATGTCGAAGTCCTTCGGGGTGAAGACCGCGGCCACGCCCGCGGCCCTCAGCTGTTCGGCGTCTCCATTCGGGATGATGCCACCGGCGATCACCGGAATGTCTGTGGCTCCCGCCACACGCAGCCGTTCCAGCACATCGGGGACCAGTTGGGCGTGCGAGCCGGACAGGATGGAGAGCCCGACGGCGTGCACATCCTCGGCGACGGCCGCGTCCACGATCTGTTCGGGCGTCAGCCGGATGCCCTGGTAGACCACCTCGAACCCGGCGTCACGGGCCCGCACGGCGATCTGCTCGGCCCCGTTGGAGTGCCCGTCCAGGCCCGGCTTGCCGACCAGGAAGCGGAGCTTGCCGACGCCCATGTCCTTCGCGGTCAGCTCCACCTTGCGGCGGACCTCCGACATGGCCGAGCCCTCCTCGGCCGGAACCGCCACCGGGGCGGACGAGACACCGGTCGGCGCCCGGAACTCCCCGAACACCTCGCGCAGGGCCCCGGCCCACTCGCCGGTCGTGACCCCGGCCCTGGCACACTCCAGGGTGGCCTCCATGAGGTTGGCGGTGCCCTGCGCGGCCTCCTTCAGCCGCTCCAGCGCCTTGCAGGGGCGCGGATGGTTGAACGGCGGCTGGTAGCGGGTGTCGCGCCAGTCCCGCAGCGACTTGACCACCCGCGCCTCGACCGCCGGGTCGACCGTCTGGATCGCCGCGTCGAGGTCGGCGGTCAGCGGGTTCGGCTCGGTCGACTCGAAGATGTTGACGCCGATGATCTTCTCCTGCCCGGACTCGATCCGGGCCCGGCGCTCGGCGTGCGAGGAGACCAGCTGCGACTTGAGGTAGCCGGACTCGACGGCGGCCATCGCGCCGCCCATCTCCTGGATCCGGTCGATCTCGGTGAGCGACTCCTCGACCAGCTCGGTCACCTTCGCCTCGATGACGTGCGAGCCCTCGAAGATGTCCTCGTACTCCAGCAGATCGCTCTCGTGCGCCAGCACCTGCTGGATCCGCAGCGACCACTGCTGGTCCCAGGGCCGGGGCAGCCCGAGGGCCTCGTTCCAGGCCGGCAGCTGAACGGCACGCGCACGGGCGTCCTTGGACAGCGTCACGGCCAGCATCTCAAGCACGATGCGCTGGACGTTGTTCTCCGGCTGCGCCTCCGTCAGCCCCAGGGAGTTGACCTGGACGCCGTACCGGAAACGCCGCTGCTTGGCGTTCTCGATGCCGTACCGCTCGCGGGTGATCTTGTCCCAGATGCGGCCGAACGCCCGCATCTTGCACATCTCCTCGATGAAGCGGACGCCCGCGTTCACGAAGAAGGAGATACGGGCGACGACATCACCGAACTTCTCGGCCGGGACCTGCCCCGAGTCCCGCACGGCGTCTAGCACGGCGATCGCCGTGGACATCGCGTACGCGATCTCCTGGACCGGCGTGGCGCCCGCCTCCTGCAGGTGGTAGCTACAGATGTTGATCGGGTTCCACTTCGGGATGTGGGAGACCGTGTACGCGATCATGTCCGTCGTCAGGCGCAGACTCGGCCCCGGCGGGAACACATGGGTGCCCCGCGACAGGTACTCCTTGACGATGTCGTTCTGGGTCGTGCCCTGGAGCTGGGTGATGTCCGCGCCGTGCTCCTCGGCGACGACCTGATAGAGCGCCAGCAGCCACATGGCGGTGGCGTTGATGGTCATCGAGGTGTTCATCTGCTCCAGGGGGATGTCCTGGAACAGCCGGCGCATGTCACCGACGTGGGCGACCGGGACCCCGACCCGTCCGACCTCGCCGCGGGCGAGGATGTGGTCGGAGTCGTAGCCGGTCTGTGTCGGCAGGTCGAACGCCACCGACAGGCCCGTCTGGCCCTTGGCGAGGTTGCGCCGGTACAGCTCGTTGGACGCCTCGGCCGTGGAGTGACCGGCGTACGTGCGCATGAGCCACGGCCGGTCCTTCTCCCGCTTGTCCTCGGCGGACTGACGCTCAGTCATCTATGACCCCGGGTGTCTCAGATGTTGCGGAAGCGGTTGATGGCGTCGATGTGCTCGGCGCGCTTCTCGTGGTCGCGCACGCCCAGCCCCTCCTCGGGGGCCAGCGCGAGCACACCGACCTTGCCCTGGTGGAGGTTGCGGTGCACGTCGTACGCGGCCTGCCCGGTCTCCTCCAGGGAGTAGACCTTCGACAGGGTGGGGTGGATCTTGCCCTTGGCGATGAGGCGGTTGGCCTCCCAGGCCTCGCGGTAGTTGGCGAAGTGGGAGCCGATGATCCGCTTCAGGGACATCCACAGGTACCGGTTGTCGTACTCGTGGTTGTAGCCCGACGTCGAGGCGCAGGTGACGATCGTGCCGCCCTTGCGGGTGACGTAGACCGACGCGCCGAAGGTCTCGCGGCCGGGGTGCTCGAAGACGATGTCGACGTCCTCGCCGCCGGTGAGCTCGCGGATGCGCTTGCCGAAGCGCTTCCACTCCTTGGGGTCCTGGTGGTGCTCGTCCTTCCAGAACTTGTAGTCCTCGGCGGTGCGGTCGATGATCGCCTCCGCGCCCATGGCCCGGCAGATACCGGCCTTCTGCTCGCTGGAGACGACACAGATGGGGTTGGCGCCACCGGCCAGGGCGAACTGGGTGGCGTACGAGCCGAGCCCGCCGCTCGCTCCCCAGATCAGCACGTTGTCGCCCTGCTTCATGCCGGCGCCGTTGCGGGAGACGAGCTGCCGGTACGCGGTGGAGTTCACCAGGCCCGGAGCGGCGGCCTCCTCCCAGCTGAGGTGGCCCGGCTTGGGCATCAGCTGGTTGGACTTGACGAGCGCGATCTCGGCGAGGCCGCCGAAGTTGGTCTCGAAGCCCCAGATGCGCTGTTCGGGGTCGAGCATCGTGTCGTTGTGGCCGTCGGACGACTCCAGCTCCACGCTCAGGCAGTGCGCGACGACCTCGTCCCCGGGCTGCCAGGCGTTGACGCCGGGGCCGGTGCGCAGGACGACGCCCGCGAGGTCGGAGCCGATGATGTGGTACGGCAGGTCGTGGCGCTTGGTGAGCTCGCTGAGCCTGCCGTAGCGCTCCAGGAACCCGAAGGTCGCCATGGGCTCGAAGATCGAGGTCCAGACCGAGTTGTAGTTCACCGACGAGGCCATGACGGCCACCAGGGCCTCGCCCGGGCCGAGCTCCGGGATCGGCACGTCGTCCAGATGGATCGACTTGCGGGGGTCCTTGTCACGGGTGGTGAGGCCCGCGAACATCTCCGTCTCGTCCTTGTGCACGGTGATCGCGCGGTAGGACTCGGGGAGCGGCAGTGCGGCGATGTCGGCAGCCGAGGCGGTCTGCGACTGGATCGCGTCCAGGATTTCCTTCACGGTGGTGCCTCCGGCGACGAGCGTCCGAGGGAAGACGCTGTTGAGGGTTACGTCGAGTGCTGCTGTGCTGGGTCGAGTGATGCCGTCGGTTCGGCGGAGGTGGTGCATCGGCGGCGCTTTGTGGCGCTGAAGGTTGCCTGTGACGCAGGCGTCCGGGCGCGTAAGCACGTGGCTTGCGGGGACAGCCGACGTACGAAAGGTCTCTGCACGCCGGCCGCCCGGACTCCTTCAACGTATGGCACGCCGTGTCACCCCGCAAGGCACGGAGTGCCAGAAAGTTCGCTCAGGTGAAATCTTTACGCAACACCTGAGCGATGATCGATCAGAGCGCCTCGAAAAAGGGGTCTGACATGCCAAAACGGCCACCCGATGGGGTGGCCGTTCTCACAGTTGCCGATGAGTAAAGCGGGGTTTCGACCGGGCACGGTCGGGGCGCGGTCGGGTTTCAGCGGTCCCGGAGTGCCTCTTCGATGGTCCGCATGACCTCGTCGAGGGGGGCGTCCGTCCGGGCGACGGTCACCAGGACCTCGCCGTGGGCCGAGGCTGTCGCGACGGCCGGCTCCGGGGCCAGGGTCCGGCCCGCGCCGGTGCCGGTGCCGAAGGTCTTGCGGACGATGGCGAAGGCGTGGTCGAGGTGGGTCTCGACGTCGCCCTGCGCGCCTGATCTGAGCCACCGCCGCAGTACGTGGTTGTGCGCGGTGACGACCGCCGACGCGGCGACCTCGGCGAGCAGCGGGTCGTCGTTGCCGTCGTCGTGGTGGGCGTGCTCGTCGAAGTGGCCCAGCAGATAGCGGGTGAAGAGACGCTCGTAGCGGGCCACGGAGGCGATCTCCGCCTCCCGGAGGGTGGGGACCTCGCGGGTCAGCTTGTAGCGGGCGACCGAGATCTCCGGCCGGGCCGCGTACATCTTCATGACTTCCTTGATGCCGCGGCACACCGTGTCGAGCGGGTGCTCGTGCTGGGGCGCCGCGTTGAGCACCGCCTCGGCGCGGATCAGGGTGTCGTCGTGGTCCGGGAAGATCGCCTCTTCCTTGGAGCGGAAGTGGCGGAAGAAGGTGCGGCGGGCGACCCCGGCCGCCGCCGCGATCTCGTCGACGGTGGTCGCCTCGTACCCCTTGGTCGAGAACAGCTCCATGGCCGCGGCCGCCAGTTCCCGGCGCATCTTGAGCCGTTGGGCGGCGGCACGACTGCCCGCGGCACTCTCCGGAGCGTCGGGCGTAGCCGGTGTACGTGAGGACTTGGCGGGCTGGGACATGCCCCGAACGTACTGCATCCGTGCAGGAGAGTGCGCACGTCCGGCCATCCCCCGGCCCCGCTCGGACGGGGGGTCGGCCGGGAGCGCCGCGCGGCCCGGGGGCGGGGGGCGGCCGCCCGGATCGAGGAGGCCGCCCCACTCGCCGCCCGCCGCGAACCGGTCGCCCTCGGACTCAGCGCTTGGCATATTCGCGGAAGCCGCGGCCGGTCTTGCGGCCGAGGCAGCCCGCGGCCACCAGGTGCTCAAGGAGCGGCGCCGGGGCCAGCCCCGGGTCGCGGAACTCGCGGTGCAGGACCTTCTCGATGGCCAGCGAGACATCGAGCCCGACCACGTCCAGCAGTTCGAACGGCCCCATCGGGTAGCCGCCGCCCAGCTTCATGGCCGCGTCGATGTCGTCCAGCGTCGCGTAGTGCTCCTGGACCATCTTGATCGCGTTGTTCAGGTACGGGAACAGCAGCGCGTTCACGATGAAACCGGCCCGGTCGCCGCAGTCCACCGGGTGCTTGCGGACCGAGGTGCACAGCTCGCGCACGGTCGCGTGCACGTCCTCGGCGGTGAGGACCGTGCGGACCACCTCGACCAGCTTCATCGCCGGCGCCGGGTTGAAGAAGTGCATGCCGATCACGTCCTGCGGGCGCGAGGTGGCGCGGGCGCAGGCGACGACGGGCAGCGAGGAGGTGGTGGTGGCGAGGATCGCGCCCGGCTTGCAGACCTTGTCGAAGGTCGCGAACAGCTGCCGCTTGACCTCCAGGTCCTCGGCCACGGCCTCCAGCGCCAGATCGACGTCCGCGAAGGCGTCGTACGAGCCGGCCGGGGTGATCCGGTCCAGCGTCTCGGCGGCGGCCTCGACCGTCATCCGGCCCTTGTCGACCGAACGCGACAGCGACTTGCCGATGCGGGCCTTCGCGGCCTGCGCCTTCTCCTCGCTGCGGGCGGCCAGCACGACCCCGTACCCGGCCTTCGCGAACACCTCGGCGATCCCGGACGCCATGGTCCCGGAACCCGCGACACCCACCGAGCGGACCGTACGGGCGGCGGCCGTCGCGACCCCCTCCTGGGGCGTCAGCGCGTCCCGCACGACGGTGGCGGAGCCCGGGGCCTCGTACGAGTAGAAGCCGCGCCCCGACTTGCGGCCGGTCAGGCCCGCGTCGCTGAGCTGCCTGAGGATCGGGGCCGGCGCGTGCAGCCGGTCGTGGGAGGCCGTGTACATGGCTTCCAGGACCGTACGGGCGGTGTCGATGCCGATCAGGTCCAGCAGCGCCAGCGGGCCCATCGGCAGGCCGCAGCCGAGCCGCATCGCCGCGTCGATGTCCTCACGGGAGGCGTACTTGGCCTCGTACATCGCGGCGGCCTGGTTGAGGTAGCCGAACAGCAGCCCGTCGGCCACGAAACCGGGCCGGTCGCCGACCGCGACGGGCTCCTTGCCCAGGTCGAGGGCGAGATCCGTGACCTGGGCGACGGCCTGCGGCGCGGTCAGCACCGAGGAGACGACCTCGACCAGCTTCATCGCGGGCGCCGGGTTGAAGAAGTGCAGCCCGAGCACCCGCTCGGGGTGCGCCGACTCGGCGGCCAGCCGCGTGACCGACAGCGCGTTGGTGCCGGTGGCGAGAACGGCCTCCGGACGCACGATCGCGTCCAGCTCGCGGAAGACCTGCTGCTTGATCTCGTACGACTCCGGGACCACCTCGATCACCAGGTCGGCGTCGGCCGCGGCCCGCAGGTCGGTGAAAGTGCGGAAGCGGGTGAGGACATCGCCGCGCTCCTGCTCGGTGATCCGCCCGCGTGCCACGGCACGCTCGGTGGAGGCCTCCAGTGCGGCGACGGCGCGGACGCCGGCCTCCTCGCTGATGTCGATGCCGACGACCTCGCGGCCGGCCCGGGACAGCACCTCGGCGAGACCGGTGCCCATCGTGCCGAGGCCGATGACGGCGATCGTCTTGAAGGGAGAGACGGGGGAGGACAGGGGAGTGGCCATCGCGGGACTCCTGGAATGAGGGTGACGACTTGAGGAGGAACGCGTCCCGGGTACGCCGACGAAGGCGCAACCAGCGCGTAAAGGTGCGGGTGTGGGTGGTGCCGGGCTACTGGCGCACACGCCCGGTGCCGTCGCCGCGGGCATGCACACGCCCAGGGGAAACGGCTGAACCGACCGACCCTGTCCCGGGGCCGAGCCGTACTGGTACTTCACGTACCGAACCGACTGTGCTCACGACGGCTGCGTCACCAAACCGTCGGGAGCGAACACGAGTGGGTAACTCGCTCGTGTGAGCTTAACCCGCGGGTAACGAGCGCGCCAGCCCTCGGGTTTGTGATGTACGCCCCCGGAGCGCGTTCGCGCCCGTACGCTCGGTGGCATGGGCGAGCAGTTGCGATCACTCACGGAGCGTGTGCGGCACGAGGCGGGTGGCTCCGCCGGATACGAGCGACTTGTCGTGACCGAGAGCACCGAGGAGTTGGCGGCCGTCCTGACCGAACCCGGGCAGCCCTTGTGGGCGCGGGAGCTGGCGGCGTTCCGATTGGGGGTCGCGGGGGACCGGCGGGCCTTCGAGGCGCTCGTCCTGCTGCTGAACCACCGGGATCCGCCGCGGTGCGCCGCCGCGGCGTACGCGCTGGCCCGGCTCGGCGACCCGCGTACCGCCCGGGCGGCGGCCGCCCTCGCCACGAATGAGCTGCGCGTCGCCTATGCGCTGCATCCTGTGCGGCTGCTGGTCGAGCTTCGGGCCCCTGAGGCCGTGCCTGCCCTGATCACCACGCTTCAGCGGCGGCTCGGACCGCACGATCCCTATCGGCGCGTGGCGCTCGCGTGTGTGGAGGGGCTGGGGGCGCTGGGGGATGCGCGGGCCAGGACGGTCCTGAACGAGGCCCTCGCGCATCCGAACCTCGCCGAGGCGGCAGTGCGTGCGTTGGCTCGTATCCCCAAGCAGCGGTAGCGCTCCGCTGCTTGAGCCGTGACTCGGCCGCGGGCCCGGTGGGGGCTTGTCGCGCAGTTCCCCGCGCCCCTTACAGGGCGCGTACGTATCGCACCTCGGGCACCTCGACCCCGTCCACCTCGAACGGTTCCTCCGCGCCGTCCGATGTGAAGCCGTGGTGTCCGTAGAAGCGGCGGGCCCGGGTGTTGTCCTTGAGCACCCACAGGAGCACGCGGCCGTGTCCGGCGGTCGTGCAGCGGTCGGTGGAGGCCCGTAGCAGGGCGCTGCCCACTCCGCCGCCGAAGTGGCCCGGCCGGATGTAGAGGGCATACAACTCGGCGTCCCCGGTGCGGACTTCACCGTCCCGGTACGGTCCGTACGCCGCCCAGCCGACGACCTGGCCGGCGCGCTCGGCGATCAGGTTCACCACAGAGCTGCCCGGCTTCGCGAGCATCGCCCGCCGCTTCTCCGCGTCCTCCTCCACGTCCATCGCGTCGAGATACGACTGCGGTACGAGCCCCGCGTACGCGGTCCGCCAGCCGCCGATCCGGATCTCGGCGACGGGACGGCAGTCGGCCGGGGTCATCTCGCGTATCAGGAGGTCGTCGTTCATGGCCGCACCCTAAAGGGGACGGCACCGCGGGGGGCGACAATTTCGTGCCCCCGCGGTGCCGTCAGGTCGGCTTCAGCCGCGGAAGCCGAGCAGGCCGTGCAGGGTCGAGCCGCGCGCGGAGGCGGACGCGGCCTCGGTGCTCAGGGGCTTGGGGCCGGGGAGCTTCTCGCAGACGGCGTCGACCTCGCCGTGACCGCGCGGCACCGTGCCGTCGGTGAGATACGCCGCCAGGTGTTTGTCCAGGCAGGCGTTCCCGCTCAGCGTGATGCCGTGGTTCCCGCCGCCCTGCTCGACGACCAGACCGGAGCCGCGCAGCAGATGGTGGGTGACGACGCCGCCCTCGTACGGGGTGGCCGCGTCGTCCGTGGCCTGGAAGATCAGGACCGGTGGCACCTCGGTGTTGGTGACGTCCACGGGGTGCAGGGACTTCGTGGGCCAGAACGCGCACGGTGCGTTGTACCAGGCGTTGTTCCAGGTCATGAACGGTGCCTTCTCGTACACCGCCCAGTTGTCGTCGCGCCACTCGTCCCAGTCGCGTGGCCAGGACGCGTCACGGCACTGCACCGAGGCGTAGACGCTGTAGCCGTTGTCGCGGGCCGCGTCGACGGCGGCGAAGTTCTCGTACGCCTCGACCAGCGGGTCGTCGTCCTTCTTGGTCACGAAGGCCGCGAAGGCCTCGGCGAGGTAGGGCCAGTAGCCGTCGTAGTAGCCGCCGGGCATGAACGTGTCCTCCAGTTCGGAGGCGCCCACCTTGCCGTCCGCGGGCCTCTTGGCCAGCGCCGCCCGCATCGCGTACCACTTGGCCTCGATCCTCTCCGGATCAGTGCCCAGCCTGTACGTCTTGTCGTTCTTCGCGATCCAGGCCATCAGTGCCCGGTGGCGGTCGTTGAACGCCTGGTCCTGCTGGAGGTTGTCGTCGTACCACACCCCCGTGGGGTCGACGACGGAGTCCAGCACGGCACGCCGCAGACGGTGCGGGAAGAGCTTGGCGTACACGGCGCCCAGATAGGTGCCGTACGAGTACCCGAAGTAGTTGATCCGCTTCGCGCCGAGCGCTTCGCGGATGGCGTCCATGTCCTTGACCGCGCTGATCGTGTCGATGTACGGCAGCACGTCCGCGTACTTCGTGGCGCAGGCCTTGGCGAAGGCCTCGACGCGTTCGAGGTTGGCCCGCTCGGTCTTCGCGGTGGTGGGCAGGGAGTCGGGGCGCACCGGTGAGAAGTGACCCGGCTCGCAGTTCAGTGCGGGCTTGCTGGCGCCGACGCCGCGCGGGTCGAAGCCGATGACGTCGTACTGCGCCGCCACCTTCTTCGGCAGCGAGGAGGCGACGAATCCGGCCAGGGTGAGCCCGCTGCCGCCGGGGCCGCCGGGGTTGACCAGCAGCGGTCCCTGGAACTTCTTCGCGGTGTGCGGGACCCGCGAGAGGGCGAGGGTGATCTTCCGCCCGGTGGGCTCGCGGTGGTCCAGCGGCACCTTCAGGGAGGCGCACTGGAGCGTCGGGTTCTCGGCGGTGGCGCACTTCTTCCAGGCGAGTTTCGCCACCGGTGCGGCGGCGGAGCCACCGCTCGCGTCGGCCGGGACCGCCGTGACCATGCCGGCCAGCACAGCGGCGGCACCGCACAGAGCGGCTGCGCGTTTCTTCATCGTCAGGCCTCCCAGGACGGAGGATTTCGGGCCGTGCACGTCACGGCCTCCGTCGCATCGTCCCGGACAGCGCCCTGGGAAGAACTCGTTCCGCCGAGACTTGACCCGATCGGGGTGGGAGAAACGCCCGGTTGTCCCCGGAGGTGTCAGGCCTCTTCCGTCACAGCAGTGTCAACTGGGTCGGCTCCGTGTTCGGGGCCGTCTCCGGCGCGGGCGGTTCGCTCGCCGGTATCCGCCTCGGCAGTTCCGCGCGCCGGGGGCCCATGCCGTACTCCTGGGCCAGTTCATGTACCTGACGGGTGATCTGCCGCTGGTACCACTTCGGGGCGTACGCGCCCTCCGCGTACAGCCGCTCGTAACGCCGTACCAGAGAGGGGTGGTGGCCCTCCAACCAGGCCATGTACCACTCGCGTGCGCCGGGCCGCAGATGCAGCACCAACGGGGTCACGGAGGTGGCGCCGGAGGCCGCGATGGCCCGTACGGTGGCGCGCAGCCGGTCCGGGTGGTCGCTGAGGAAGGGGAGCACGGGGGCCATCAGCACCCCGCAGTCGATGCCGTGGTCGGTGAAGGCGCGTACGACGTCCAGCCGGCGTTCCGGGGCGGGCGTGCCCGGCTCGACCGTGCGCCACAGCTCGGGGTCGGTGAAGCCGACGGAGACCGAGATCCCGACCTCGGTGACCTCCGCCGCCTGCCTGATCAGGTCCAGGTCGCGCAGGATCAGCGTGCCCTTGGTCAGGATGGAGAAGGGGTTCGCGTGGTCGCGCAGGGCCGTGATGATGCCCGGCATGAGGCGGTAGCGGCCCTCCGCGCGCTGGTAGCAGTCCACGTTGGTGCCCATCGCGATGTGCTCGCCGCGCCAGCGCGGCGAGGCCAGCTGCCGGCGCAGCAGCTCGGGCGCGTTGACCTTCACCACGATCTGCGAGTCGAAGTCGAGACCCGTGTCGAGGTCCAGATAGCTGTGGGTCTTGCGGGCGAAACAGTAGACGCACGCGTGCGTGCACCCCCGATAGGGGTTCACCGTCCACTCGAACGGCATCCGTGAGGCTCCGGCACCCGGTTCACGATCGATTTGGCGCGGACCTCGTGGAAGGTCATGCCGCGGAACTCGGGAGTGTCGAAGGTGCGGCTCGTCACCACATCCACGCCGAACAGCGCGGCGTCCCGGGCCGTGGCGGGGTTCTCGGCCAGATGGTCCCAGCGCATGGACGCCTCCTCGGTTGCTCTGAGCCCCAGAATAGAACACACGTTCCCTTGATCGTGCGAACTGGTTTTCGAACATCGTGTGGAGGTCTTGCCGGGGGTCGTCCGGGCAGGCCGCTCGCGGCCCTTGGGGCACCCCGATTTGGGCCGTCCGGGCGGGGGGTGGTTGGCTTTCCGCACATCCCCGAGTTACCAAGTGCTGGAGGAAGTGCAATGGCGCAGGTAGAGGCCACGACTGAGCGAGTCGTCGCGGCGGACGCGGAGACGGTGTTCGACACCCTGGCCGACTACAGCGGGGCGCGCGAGAAGCTGCTGCCCGAGCACTTCAGCGAGTACGAGGTGCGCGAGGGCGGCGACGGCGAGGGCACCCTCGTCCACTGGAGGCTCCAGGCCACCAGCAAGCGCGTCCGCGACTGTCTGCTGGAGGTCACCGAACCCTCCGACGGCGAGCTGGTCGAGAAGGACCGTAACTCCTCCATGGTCACCGTCTGGCGGGTCACCCCCGCCGGCGAGGGCGGGTCCCGGGTCGTCGTCACCACCACCTGGCAGGGCGCCGGCGGCATCGGAGGCTTCTTCGAGAAGACCTTCGCTCCCAAGGGCCTCGGCCGGATCTACGACGCCCTGCTCGCCAACCTCGCCGCCGAGGTCGAGAAGTAACGCCGGGACCAGGGCATACGGCGGAAGCGGCGCCCCGGTCCAACGGGTGGCCGCGCGGGGCATGTTGCCGCCCTCACCGGTTCGAGTGGATCTCCGTGACGCTCCCCGGAATGCCGTAACTCGCCGCACTTACCGACAGTTGCCGCTTAACGCGGGAATTGTGCGGTAAGTGCGACGAGGGGAGCGGTACGCATGGGCGCGATCACTCTGGTGAAGGGCGAACCGACCACCACACCCGCACCGCCACCGACCGCCGAGCCTCCCCAACCTGCTCCGGGCCGCGTCCGGTTGGTCTTCTCCGCCCTCCTGCTCGTCCTGCTCCTCGCCGCGCTGGAGCAGATGATCGTCGCCACCGCGCTCCCCGAGATCGTCGGCGAGCTGCACGGCCTGGACCGGATGTCCTGGACGATCACGGCGTATCTGCTCACCGCCACCGTCACCCTGCCCGTCTACGGCAGACTCGGCGACCTCCACGGCCGCAAGGGCGTCTTCCAGTTCGCGCTCGTGGTCTTCCTGGCCGGCTCCGCACTCGCCGGCCGCGCGCACACCATGGACCAGCTCATCGCCTTCCGCGCCCTCCAGGGCCTCGGCGCGGGCGGCCTCATGATCGGTGTGCAGGCGATCATCTCCGACCTCGTGCCGTCCCGGGCCCGTGGCCGCTATCTGGGCCTGGTCGGCGCCGCGTTCGGCCTCGCCTCCGTCGCGGGCCCGCTCCTCGGCGGCTGGTTCACCGACCACCTCTCCTGGCGGTGGTGCTTCTACGTCAATGTGCCCTTCGGCCTGATCACTCTGGCCGTCGTCACCTTCGCGCTGAAGCTGCCGAAGCCCACGGCCCGTGGACGCCTCGACGTCCTGGGGACGCTGCTGCTCGCCGCCGCGTCGACCTGCCTGGTACTGCTGGCCGGCTGGGGCGGCACCACCTACCCGTGGGACTCACGGATCGTCCTCGGGCTCGGCGCCGGCGCGGCCCTGGCGACCGTCCTCTTCCTCGTCGCGGAGCGGTTCGCCGTCCAACCGCTCATCCCCCTGCGGCTGTTCAAGGACTCGGCCTTCGTGGTGACCGGGCTCGTGGGCATCGCCATCGGCATCGCCCTCTTCGGCGCCGCCAGTTATCTGCCGACCCAGCTCCAGATGGCCGGCGGTGTCTCCGCCACGGAGTCCGGGCTCCTGATGCTGCCGATGATGGCCGGGATCGTCGGCGCGTCCGTCGTCTCCGGCCAGCTCATCAGCCACACCGGGCACTACCGCACGTACCCCGTCCTCGGCTGCGCCCTGGCCGCCCTCGGCATGTGGCTGCTGTCCCGCCTGGAGACCGACACGCCCCGGCTGCAGTACGGCATCTGGACGGCCGTCCTCGGCGCGGGCATCGGCATGGTGATGCCGGTCCTGATCTTCGCCGTGCAGCACTCCGTGCGCCCCGGCGACACCGGGAGCGCCACCGCCGCGGGCAACTACCTCCGGCAGCTCGGCGGCAGCCTGGGGGTGGCCGTCTTCGGCGCGCTCCTCCTGGAACGGCTCGCCGACCGCCTTCCCGCACGCGCGCGCGGCGTCCTCCCCGACCCCGACTCCCTCACCCCGGAGCTGGTCCACGCCCTGCCCGACCCGCTGCGCGACGCCTACGCCGGGGCCTATGCCGAGGCCATGCCGCGGATCTTCCTGTACCTCGCGCCGGTGCTCGTCCTCGGGCTCCTCGTCGCCTGCTTCCTCAAGGAGAAACCTCCGGTGACCCACGACGAGGTACCCATCGAGCCCACGCCCTCCGCCCAGACCGGGGGGACCCCCGTCTCGCATCGCTCGCAGTACGCCCCCGGAGTGCCTGTCTGCGGCACGGTCCAGCACCCCGACGGCACCGTCGTGCCCCGGGCGGCGCTCACCCTCATCGACGCCACGGGCCGGCAGACCGGGCGCGGCGGCAGCGGCGACGACGGGCGGTACGCGCTGTCCACGCCCGGGCCGGGAGCCTATGTGCTGATCGCGGCCGCCGGCGGCCACCAGCCGCAGGCCGTGAGCGTCACCGTCGGCGAGCGTCCCGTCGAGGTCGACATCGTCCTCGGCGGCGCGGGACGCCTGGTCGGGACCGTACGGACGGCGGACGGCCGGGTGGTGAGCGACGCGACCGTCACGCTCACCAACGTCCACGGCGAGGTCGTCGTGACCACCCGCAGCGGGGAGGAGGGCGAGTACGTCATCACCGAACTGATCGCCGGGGAGTACACCCTCGCGGCCGGCGCCCACTCCTACCGCCCCGCCGCGCTGCCCGTCACCGTCCGGGCCGCCCGCGAGACCCGCCAGGACATCGAACTCGCCGGGGGAGCCGTCCTGCGGGGCACGGTCCGCGCCGGGGGCGGCCGACCGGTGGAGGACGCGCGCGTCACCCTCCTCGACGCCGGCGGCAACGTCGTCGACACCCTCACCACCGGCATCGACGGGACGTTCCGGTTCGTCGACCTCTCCTCGGGCGAGTACACGGTGATCGCCACCGGATATCCCCCCGTCGCGAAGGTGCTCCAGGTCGCCGCCGGTGGCAGGACGGAACGGGATCTGCAGCTGGGGCACGCGGACTGAGCGATTGAGGGACTGAGGGACGGAGCGGCTGAGGCACTGAGTGGGCTGCGCTGTCGGCCGGGCCGGTCGTCATCCGGGGGGCGTGCGAGTGAATCGTGCGCCGCCCGTGCCGCCAGCGGTGCGCCGGAGGCTCCTTCGGGAAAATTCGTGCATTGCCACACCTCGCAACACTACGCAGCCGTACGGTAGTGGGGGCGGCGCAGATCTTGCGAGCCGTGGGGAGAAAGGGCCTTGGCCATGGACCGTGGCACCGACACGGGCGCGACTACCGGTCACGGAGCCGGTCATGGAGCCGGTCATGACGCCGGCCATGGCATGGCGGAGCAGGCCGCGGCCGGTCGTATACCCCTGGCCGTGGTCGTCGTCGACCGCGCGGGCCTCGTGTCGCACTGGAGCACCGGCGCCCGGCGGCTCTTCGGCACCGCCAAGGACGACGCGGTGGGCCGGCCCGCCCTGGACCTGCTGCCCGTCTCCGGGGCCCTCCCGGAGGAGGACGACACCCCGGCCCACGGGGCGTACGGCCCGTACGACGCGCTCGGCCACGACCTGGAGTCCTCCCTCGACGGACACCTGTCCTACCCGGCGGCGGGCCGCGCCCGGCTCACCGCGCCCGACCGTGCCCGGGTCGACGTCCTGTGGTGGGCCTACCCGCTGGTCGGCCCCGGCCCGGAACGACTCCTCGTGCTGGCCGCCGACGCCGAGACACTGTGCCGGGCGGACGACGACGTGGTCGTGGCCACCGAACGCATCGCCCCCGGTTTCGCCCTGCACACCGACTTCCCCGGCGCCGGTGAACTCGCCCGCAGACTCCCCGAGATCCTTCCCAGCATGAGCGTCGGCGAGAGCGCCCGTATCGTCGCCCAGGTCCTCGAACTGGGCTATCCGGTGCTGGAGTTCAGCCAGAACGACCGGGTGCCCGTCACCCCCGACTGGGGCGTGCCCCGGCGTGCGGAGCGGCAGGCGCGCCGTGCGCGGGCCGCGCGCGCCGTCGCCGAAGGGCTGCCGGTCCCGCAGGACGCGCGGGACGAGGGCGAGGACCTCGAATACGCGGCCGTACGCGAGCGCCTGGAGTTCCTCAACGAGGTCAGCGGCCGCATCGGCACCTCCCTCGACCTGTCCCGGACCATCGTCGAGGTCAGCAAGGCCGTCGTGCCGCGCTTCACCGACGTCGCCGGCACCTATCTGCGCGAACAGGTCGTCGCCGGTGAGGGCTTCCCCGACGGGGTGCCCGACACGACCACGATGTGGCACCGGGTGGCACTGGAGCACACGGACGAGCCGGGCCGCTGGGACGACGTCGTACCGGTCGGCGAGGCCATGCCGTTCCCGGCGCACACCCCGTTCTTCCAGTGCATGACCACCGGCGAACCCGTCCTCGTGCCGCGCATCAGCGAGCAGATGGGGCACGGAATCGCCGCGCAGTTCGAGAAGCGCGACATCCGGCCGCTGATCACGGGCCGTTCCATGCTGATCGTGCCGCTGAAGGCCCGCCACGTGGTGCTCGGCTTCATGATCCTGCTGCGCCACCCGGAGCGCGAGGTCTTCGACGACATGGACCGCGTCACCGGCGCCGAACTCGCCGCCCGCGCGGGCCTCGTCCTCGACAACGCGCGTATGTACACCTACCAGGAGAACGTCGCCGAGACGCTCCAGGACAGCATGCTGCCGAACATCGCGGCCCATATGTCGGGCTGCGACATCGCCACCCGCTATCTGCCGGGCACGCTGCTCGGGCGGGTCGGCGGCGACTGGTTCGACTCGGTGAAGCTGCCCGGCGCCCGCACCGCCCTGGTCGTCGGCGACGTCATGGGGCACGGCCTCAACTCCGCCGCGATGATGGGCCAGTTGCGCACGGCCGTCCAGACCATGGCCGCCCTCGACCTGCCACCCGCACAGCTCCTGCGCAACCTCGACGACCTCGCCCAGCGCCTCGGCGAGCACTACCTCGCGACCTGTCTCTACGCCGTCTACGACCCCATCGCGAGCGAACTGCACATCGCCAACGCCGGCCACATCCCGCCGGTGCTGGTCCGCGCGGTCGACGGCCGCAGCGAACTGCTCGACCTGCCCACGGGCGCGCCCATCGGCGTCGGCGGGGTGCCGTTCGAGGCGGTACACGTGCGCGTGGAGCCCGGCGACCGGCTGGTGATGTGCACCGACGGGCTCGTCGAGGTGCGTGGTGAGGACATCGGCGTGGGCCTCGCGACACTGTGTGAGTCCGCGGCCCACCCGGCCGCCTCCATGGACGACGCCTGCGACACCATCATCCGCACCCTCGCCGCCACCTTCTCGGCGGCCTGCCGGGGCGGCCGCAAGGACGACGTGGCCCTGCTGATGGCCCGCCTCAACGGCATCGAACCCGACGATGTCGCCGAGTGGCGGCTCGCCGCCGATCCGATAGAGGTCGGCCGCGCCCGCGCCGTCGTCCGCGAACAGCTCTGCGTCTGGGGCCTGGACTCCCTCACCGCCACCACCGAACTGCTGGTCGGCGAACTCGTCACCAACGCCGTACGACACGCCCGCGGCCGCCGAGTCGAACTGCGCCTCATCCGCGGCGACACCCTCCAGTGCGAGGTCTGCGACGACGACCCCACCCTCCCCACACTGCTCAGCGCGGCCCCCACCGACGAGTTCGGCCGCGGGCTGCGCGTCGTCACCACCCTGGCCCGCGAGTGGGGGACCAGCCGGACGGGCGCGGGCAAGACGGTGTGGTTCGAACTGACGCTGCCACGGCGACGCTGAGGCGGCGCGGCGTCCGAACGGGACGTAAAGGTGTGCGCGCGGTCCTTGTCCCCGCATCCGGGGCGCGGTAGACCGATCTGGGCCGCCCTGAGAGGCGGGTCGGCGTCGGATACGGGGAGTTGGGCATGAGTGTGACGAGTCGGTACAGGGAGGCCTGGGAGGGGTTCTGGCGGGAGGCCCCCGGCGAACCGGGAGCGGTCTTCTGGGACGCCGAGCCCGAACGCACCGCGGCCGTCCATCTCGCCCTGTTCGAGCCGTACTTGACGGCCTGCGAGCTGCCCCTCATCGACCTCGGCTGCGGCAACGGCACCCAGACCCGCTACCTCGCCGACCGCTTCGCGCACGTCGTGGGCGCCGATCTGTCGTCCGCCGCGCTCGACCACGCCCGCCGCGCCGACCCCGACGGCCGGGCCGCCTACCGTCTGCTCGACGCGGCCGACAAGGCCGACACCGACGCCCTGCACGCCGACCTCGGCGACGCCAACGTCTACCTGCGCGGCGTCCTCCACCAGTGCGAGCCCGAAGACCGCCGCCGCCTCGTCGACAACATCGCCACGCTCCTCGGCGAGCGCGGCCGGGCCTGTCTCGTCGAACTCGCCGAGGCCGCCAAGCCCGTACTCATGGGCCTCGCGGCCGGCCCGACCGGTCCCCCGGCCAAGCTCGCACCGGTCTTCCGTCACGGCATCGCACCCGGCGAGGTGAGCGACGACGCGATCCCGGAGTATGTGCGCGCGGCCGGGCTGACCATTCTCACGAGCGGCGATCTTCCGCTGGTCACCACCGACCACACGGCCGACGGGGCCCGGATCGAACTGCCGTCGCGGTGGTACGTGGTGGGCCGTACGGGATAGAGCCCCGCATGTGAGCTGTCCTGGTGCACCTCGGTGGGCCGGGGCGGTGGGAGTTATCCACAGGCATGCCACGCATCTTCACGAGCGCGTACGGTTCGAGGCATGAAGATCCTCATCAGTGCGGACATGGAGGGTGCCACCGGTGTCACGTGGCCGGCCGACGTGCTGCCGGGTACGCCGCAGTGGGAGCGGTGTCGTTCGATGTTCACCTCGGACGTGAACGCCGCCGTGCTCGGGTTCTTCGACGGCGGAGCGGACGAGGTGCTGATCAACGAGGCGCACTGGACGATGCGCAATCTGCTGTTGGAGCAGCTGGACGAGCGCGCGGAGATGCTCACCGGGCGGCACAAGTCGCTGTCGATGGTGGAGGGCGTGCAACACGGGGACGTGGACGGCATCGCGTTCATCGGCTACCACGCGGGCGCGGGGATGGAAGGGGTCCTGGCCCACACGTATCTGGCGAACTCCATCACCGGGGTGTGGGTCGACGACCAGCGGGCCAGTGAAGGGCTGCTGAACTCGCATGTCGTGGCCGAGTACGGGGTACCGGTGGTGCTGGTGACCGGAGACGACGTGGCCTGCGAGGACGCCTTGGGGTATGCGCCCGAGGCGCACAAGGTCGCGGTCAAGGACCATGTGTCGCGGTACGCGGCGGTGTGCCGCACCCCGGCCAGAACGGCCGCCGACATCCGAGCGGCGGCGAAGGCGGCCGTGTCGCTCGCGGTGCGTCATGAACCGGTCAGGGGCGGGCCGTTCACCGTGGCACTGGAGTTCGACGCCGAACACCTGGCGATGGCCGCGACGGTCGTGCCGGGCGTGACCCGTATCGGTGAACGCAAGGTCGCGTACACCAGCCCGACCATGTACGAGGGAATCCGTACCTTCAAGGCGGTCACCACGATCGTCTCGGCCGCGGTGGAGGAGACATATGGCTGAGTCCGCGAAGGCCACCAACACCACGAGCACCACGAGCACCACGAAGCCTGCGGAGTCCTTGCGACAGCAGGCGCTCGACGAGGTCGTCCGTTTCACCTCCGACCTCATCCGCATCGACACCACCAACCGCGGCGGCGGGGACTGCCGGGAGCGGCCCGCCGCCGAGTACGCCGCCGCGCTGCTCGCCGAGGCGGGCCTGGAGCCCACGCTGCTGGAGCGCACCGAGGGCCGTACGAACGTCGTCGCGCGGATCGAGGGCACCGACCCGTCGGCGGACGCGCTGCTCGTCCACGGTCATCTGGACGTGGTGCCCGCGCAGGCCGAGGAGTGGAGCGTGCACCCGTTCTCCGGGGAGATCCGCGACGGCGTGGTCTGGGGCCGGGGCGCCGTCGACATGAAGAACATGGACGCGATGATCCTCGCGGTCGTCCGGCAATGGGCGCGCGAAGGCGTACGGCCCCGCCGGGACGTCGTCGTCGCGTTCACCGCCGACGAGGAGGCCAGCGCCGAGGACGGCTCCGGGTTCCTCGCCGACGAACACCCCGGCCTCTTCGAGGGCTGCACCGAGGGCATCAGCGAGTCGGGGGCGTTCACCTTCCACGACGGCGGCGGCCGGCGGATCTACCCCATCGCGGCGGGGGAGCGCGGCACCGGCTGGCTGAAGCTCACGGCGCACGGCCGGGCCGGGCACGGGTCCAAGGTGAACCGGGCCAACGCGGTGACCCGGCTGGCGACGGCGATCGCCCGGATCGGCGCGCACGAGTGGCCCCTCCGGCTCACCCCGACCGTCCGCGCGTCCCTCACCGAACTCGCGGGGCTGTACGGCGTCGAGGCCGACCTCGACGACCCGCACGACGTCGACCGGCTGCTCGACAAGCTCGGTCCGGCCGCCGCCCTGGTCGAGGCGACCGTGCGCAACAGCGCCAACCCGACCATGCTGGAGGCCGGTTACAAGATCAATGTCATCCCGGGGGAGGCCGTCGCCCATGTGGACGGGCGGTATCTGCCCGGCGGCGAGGACGAGTTCCGGGACACCCTCGACCGGCTCACCGGGCCCGATGTCGAGTGGGAGTTCGAGCACCGCGAGGTCGCCCTCCAGGCGCCGGTGGACTCGGTGACGTACGCGCGGATGCGGGCCGCCGTCGAGGCGTTCGCTCCCGAGGGCCACGTCGTGCCGTTCTGCATGCCGGGCGGCACCGACGCGAAGCAGTTCTCACGGCTCGGCATCACCGGCTACGGCTTCTCGCCGCTGAAGCTCCCCGAGGGTTTCGACTACGCGGCCCTCTTCCACGGGGTCGACGAGCGCGTCCCGGTCGAGGCGCTCCACTTCGGCGTCCGCGTACTCGACCGCTTCCTGCGGACGGCCTGAGAAATGGGACACGGGGGACAGAGGAAAATGGGGGACAAGGTGCAGACTCTGGCGTACGGTTCGTGGCCCTCGCCGATCGACGCGTCGCTCGCGGCCGCGCACGACGGACATCCCGAGTTCGTGGGCTTCGTCGGCGACGAGGCGTGGTGGACCGAGCCGCGGCCCACCGAGGGCGGCCGGCGCACCCTCGTGCGGCGCACGGCCGACGGCACGGAGGAGTCGGTGCTGCCGGCGCCGTGGAACGTACGCAGCCGGGTCATGGAGTACGGCGGCCGGCCCTGGGCCGGCGTCATGCGGGACGACGGCCCCCTCGTGGTCTTCGTGAACTTCGCCGACCAGCGCCTCTACCGCTGCGAGCCGGGCGGTGAGCCCCGCCCGCTCACTCCGGTGTCGTCGGTGGGCGGCGGCCTGCGCTGGGTGGACCCGAGGCCGCACCCGGAGCGGGACGAGGTGTGGTGCGTCCTGGAGGAGTTCACCGGGGACGGACCCACCGACGTACGACGGGTCGTCGCCGCGGTGCCACTGGACGGCTCGGCCGCCGAGGACCGGGACGCCGTACGCGAACTCACCGACGACAGGCACCGGTTCGTCACCGGCCCCAGGCTCTCGCCCGACGGCCGCCGCGCCGCGTGGCTCGCCTGGGACCACCCGCGCATGCCGTGGGACGGCACGGCGCTCGTCGTCGCCGAGGTGACCGAGAAGGGCCTGCTGGGCGAGCCCAGGACCGTCGGGGGCGGCCCGGACGAGTCCGTCGCCCAGGTCGAGTGGGCCGCCGACGGCACCCTCGTGTACTCCAGCGACAGCACCGGCTACTGGAACCTGTACCGCGCGGACCACGACGGCGGCGGGCGCACGGTTCTCTGCGCCCGGGAGGAGGAGTTCGGCGGTCCGCTGTGGAAGATCGGCTCGCGCTGGTTCGCGCTGCTGGCCGGCGGGCTCGTCGCCGTCGTGCACGGGCGGGGCGCCACCGCGCTCGGCATCCTCGACACCGAGACCGGCCAGGTCGTCGACGCGGACGGACCGTGGACCGAGTTCGCCCCGTCGCTGGCCGTGCACGGCAGCCGGGTCATCGGCATCGGCGCCAGCCCCCGCAGCGCGTACGAGGTGGTCGAGCTGGACGCCGCCACCGGTCACGCCCGGGTGATCGGGGCCGCCCACGACGACCCGGTGGACCCCTCCCACTACCCCGAACCCCAGATCCGTACGTTCCTCGGACCCGCGGGACGTGAGATCCACGCGCACATCTACCCGCCCCACCACCCCGGCTGCGTCGCCTTCAGCACCGAGCTGCCGCCGTACGTCATCTGGGCGCACGGCGGACCCACCGGCCGCGCGCCCCTGGTCCTCGACCTGGCGATCGCCTACTTCACCTCGCGCGGCATCGGGGTCGCCGAGGTCAACTACGGGGGGTCCACGGGATACGGGCGGGAGTACCGCAACCGGCTGCGCGAGCAGTGGGGCGTCGTCGATGTCGAGGACTGCGCGGCGGTCGCCCTCGCCCTCGCCGACGAGGGCACCGCCGACCGCACCAGGCTCGCCGTCCGGGGCGGCAGCGCGGGCGGCTGGACCACGGCCGTGTCCCTCACCACGACCGACGTCTACGCCTGCGGAACCATCCTGTACCCGATCCTCGACCTCACGAACTGGGGCTCCGGGGAGACCCACGACTTCGAGTCCCAGTACCTGGAGAGCCTGGTCGGACCGCTGGCCGAGGAACCGATGCGGTACGTGGAGCGGTCGCCCACCGAGCACGCCGACCGCGTCACCGCGCCCTTCCTGCTGCTCCAGGGACTCGACGACGTGATCTGCCCGCCCGCGCAGTGCGAGCGGTTCCTGGCCCGGCTGGAGGGGCGGCGGCTACCGCACGCCTACATCACGTTCGAAGGGGAGGGGCACGGGTTCCGGCGGGCGGAGACGATGGTGCGGGTCCTGGAGGCGGAGCTGTCGCTGTACGCGCAGGTCTTCGGGTTGAATCCTCCAGGAATCCCTACTCTGGAGCTCACCAAGTGACGACACCCCCGCCGACCCGTCCCGTCTCCGCGCCGACCCGGTCCGCCCGCCTCGCCCCCGGCGCCCGCGTGGCCGTCGTCGCCCCCAGCGGACCGGTGCCCGAGGAGCGGCTGAGCGCCGGGCTGGACATCCTGCGCGGCTGGGACCTCGACCCCGTCGTCGCACCCCACGCGCTCGACCGGCACCCCGGGTTCAACTACCTCGCGGGCACGGACGCCGACCGCGCCGCCGACTTCCAGGCCGCCTGGTGCGACCCGTCCGTGACCGCCGTGCTCTGCGCCCGCGGCGGCTACGGGGTGCAGCGCATGGTGGACCTGCTCGACTGGGACGCGATACGGGCGGCGGGCCCCAAGACACTCGTCGGCTTCAGCGACATCACCGCCCTGCACGAGGCGTTCGCCACCCGCGCCGGACTGGTCACCCTGCACGGCCCCATGGCTGCGGGCGTCGACTTCATCAAGAACGCACGGGCCCAGGAACACCTGCGCGCCACCCTCTTCGCCCCCGAGACGGTACGCACGATCAAGGCCGCCGAAGGGAGCACCGCCCTCGTCCCCGGCCGCGCCCGGGGCGTCGTACTCGGCGGCTGCCTCTGCCTCCTCGCCGCCGAACTCGGCAACCCTCACGCCCGCCCCTCCGCCCGAGGCGCCCTCCTCTGCGTCGAGGACGTCGGCGAGGAGACCTATCGCCTCGACCGCTACCTCACGCAGCTCCTCCGCGCCGGATGGCTCGACGGCGTCGCCGGCATCATCCTCGGCTCCTGGGCGCAGTGCGAGCCGTACGACCAGCTCCGGACGCTGATCGTCGACCGTCTCGGCGGCCTCGGCGTGCCGATGGTGGAGGAGTTCGGCTTCGGCCACCGAGAAGGCGCGCTGACCATCCCGTTCGGGGTGACGGCCGAGCTGGACACGGAGGCGGGGACGCTGACGCTGGACGAGCCGGCGCTGGTCTGAGGTCCGGCCGAGCCGGGGTCGGTGGCTCACCCGGAGGCACCTCCCGCCAGGCGCCGGCCGGTCGCGGGCCGCATGCTGGTGGTATGAGCCCGAAGAAGACGGCATCGGACAGCGCCAGGGGGCGTCGGGGCGGCCGGTGGGGTGATGTGGTGACGCCCGCCAGGGTTGTCGTGGGGGTGCTCGCGGTGCTCGGGCTCGTGTTCATCTTCGAGAACACCCGGAACACCAAGATCCGGTTGCTGATTCCCGAGGTCACGATGCCGCTGTGGATGGCGTTGCTGGGGACGGGAGTGATCGGGGCGCTGTGCGGGGTGTATTTCATGAGGCGGCGCGGGTGACGCGGGGGCGGTAGCGAGGGCGGGGTGGGTAACGGGCTGGGGCGGCGGGCGCCGCGGGTCACGGCGTACGGTGTCGAGGTGTCCGAGAACGTCAGCAACCGCTATCTCGCCGAGGGCCCCCGCGTGGGCATACGGCACTTCACCGGGGAAGACGGCTCCGAGTTCACCGCGCGGGCGCGGGAGAGCAAGGATCTGCACCACCCGTGGCTGTTTCCGCCGGCCACACCCGCCGTGTACGCCGCGTACGCGGGTCGGCTCATCGAGGATCCGACGAAGGCCGGGTTCCTGGTGTGCGAGAAGGACGGCGGGGGGATCGCCGGGTTCATCAACATCAACAACATCGTCGAGGGCGGCTTCCTGTGCGGCGCCCTCGGCTACGGGGCCTTCGCGCCCGGCGCCGACCCCGAGGACGAGGGCATGCCGGATCTGCAGGACGGGTCGCCGGAGCAGCAGTGGTCGAACGACCCTCAGCAGCTGCCCGTGGCCGGGGACGAGCCGACGATCGCCGAGGAACGCGACACCACGGTCGACGAGGTGCTCGAACGCGAGTCCCTGGACGAGCGGTTGGCGGACGAGGAGCCGGAGACCGAGCCGTACGTCGAGCCCGGCGCCCCCGAGGCGCAGGCCGCGCTGTTGTACGACGAACCCGAGGAGTCCGCCGGACTGCTCTACGACGAACCCGACCCCGATCTCCCCCGCGACCAGGACGTCTACTCCCAGGAGGGCACGACGAGCGGCCTGTCGGCGGAGGAGGCCGCGGTCCGGATCAGGGACGACGCGTACTTCGACGACGCGTACCTCGACGAGAACATCGGGGACGGCCGGTCGACGTGAGGCTGTTCCGGGGGCCGGGTTCTACTCGGCCGGCCGGCGGTCCGCGTACTCGTAGACCGAGCCGTCGGGGTGGACGGCGATGAGGTTGCGGCCGACGGGGGTGGGGATCGGGCCGGCCAGCACATGGGCGCCCGAGGCCGTGAGGATCTGGTGGGCCTCGTCGACGTCCTTGACCGCGATCGTGGCGGTGACCTTGCGCAGGACCTCCAGCTCCGACTCCGGGCCGCTCATCAGCAGGAAGCAGCCGACGGCGGCGACCTGGACGCCGCCGCGTTCGAAGCGCACAGCGGGGCCGCCCGAGAGTCTCTCGTAGAACGGGACGGCGGCTTCCAGGTCGTCGACGCAGATACGGAGCGTGGTTCCGAGAATCTCCATATGGGCGAGCCTAGTTGGGGACCGGCCGAGAACAGATCGTTTCGGCCGGTTCGCGCGCTGCCGTGCGCCGCGCGCCGCGTTACGCGGGCACCGGCCCGGGTACCCGGACGCCATGAACCGCTTGGATCATCTGGAACATCTGGACAAGCACCTGGTCGACGAGCTGGCGCTGGTGGCCCGGGAGACCGTACGCGACGAACTGCGGCAGCAGACGCGCAAGCAGCGGCGTACGGCCGCGCTGTACGCCGCCTCCGGGGCGGTCGCCCTGTACGCGGGCGCCGCCCTGGCCCTGGCTCTCGGTCTGGCGCTCTCACTCGGGCTGCCCGACTGGGCCGCCGCACTGATCACGGCTGTCGTGCTCGGTGCGGTGGCGTATGTGCTGAGGGGTGCGGCCCGCCCTTCCGCCGCCCGGCCGACGGCCGGGCGGCGGAAGGGGGAGCCGGCCGCGGACCGTGACCGGGTCGTCGGCGGTACGGCGCCCGGGATGCCCCCGGGCGGGATGGGGCCGGCGGGCTACCCGCCGGTGCCGCCCGTCGCGCCCGGCGCCGACACCGGCCCCGAGGCACCGCACCACCCGGACCGGTGAGCCGGTGAGCCGGTGACAGGGCTCGGCCCAGATGATGGGGAGAGAAAACACCATCTGGGCCGAGAACTCATGGGAACTCATCGTCAGCGTGCGCTCTGCCGGAGTTGGGGCAGCACCTTCGTGCGGTAGAAGTCGAAGAAGCCGCGCTGGTCCGGGCCGATCTGGCTGACGTAGACGCGGTCGAAGCCGGCCTTGGCGAAGGCGCTCAGTTCGGCCACGTGTTCGTCGACGTCGTCGCCGCAGACCGTGTTCTCGCCGGCCATCCGCTCGGTGACCAGCGGCTCCAACTGCTCGAAGTGGCTCGGCGTGGGCAGGATCTGGGCCATCTCGCCGGGCAGCAACTGGCTCGGCCAGAGGTGGCGGACCAGACGGACGGCCGCGTCGCGGTTCTGGCCCCAGCAGACCTTCGTGCCGCCGCTGACGAGGCCGCCGCCCCCGCCGCCCTTGCGGTACTGGGTCACCAGTTCCTCGTCGGGCCCCATGGTGATGAAGCCGTCGCCGACACGGGCGGCGAGCGCGGTGGCCTTGGGGCCGAAGCCCGAGATGTCGATGGGGACGGGCGCGTCGGGGACCGTGTAGAGGCGGGCGTTCTCGACCGTGTAGTGGGGGCCGCGATGGGTGACCTCCTCGCCGGTGAACAGGTGCCGCATCACCTGGACCGACTCCTCCAGCATCTCCAGACGGACGTCCGCGGGCGGCCAGCGAGTGCCGAGGACATGCTCGTTGAGCGCCTCGCCCGAGCCGATGCCGAGACGGAACCGGCCGCCCGTCATCACCGCGGAGGTCGCCGCCGCCTGAGCCACGACCGCGGGGTGGATCCGGACGGTCGGGCAGGTCACCGCGGTCTCGATGGGCAGCGACACGGCCTCCGAGAGGGCGCCGATCACCGACCACACGAACGGGCTCTGCCCCTGCGCGTCGTTCCACGGGTGGTAGTGGTCCGAGATCCACAGGCATTCGAATCCGGCCTGCTCGGCCATTCGCGCCTGCTCGACCAGATCGGCGGGACCGAACTCCTCGGTCGCCAGGAAGTAGCCGTATTCGGGCATGGGAGGTACCTCCGCGACATGTGCGGGTCTGTGCGGGTCGGGTCGCGGTCCGAGTACCCGGAGGTCACAGGGGAAACCCACGGACGTTCGGGCGGCGGGTCGGTTTGGGCGCCTTGACCAGGGGGACGCGGAAGGCTCGTACATCACAGGACTTCCACGCCCGAGGACTCCGAGGACTCTGAGGACTCCGTATGCGCGACCCCGCCGGAGGCGAACCGTGAGTCGACCCCGCATCGTGATCGTCGGCGCCGGCTTCGCCGGCTACCGGACGGCCCGCACCCTGGCCCGGCTGACCAGGGACAAGGCCGACATCACCCTGCTCAATCCGACCGACTACTTTCTGTATCTGCCCCTGCTGCCCCAGGTCGCCGCCGGCATCCTGGAACCACGCCGCGTCACCGTCTCCCTCGCCGGCACCCTGCGTCATGTACGCCTGGTGCTCGGGGAGGCCGACGACATCGACCTCGACGCGCGCACCGTGCGCTACTCGGACCCCGAGGGCGGCGTCGGCACGCTCACCTACGACCGGCTGGTGCTCGCCGCCGGCAGCGTCAACAAGCTGCTGCCCATCCCGGGTGTCGCCGAGCACGCCCACGGCTTCCGGGGGCTGCCCGAGGCGCTCTACCTCAGGGACCACGTCACCCGGCAGGTGGAGCTGGCGGCCGGCGGCGAGGACCCCGAGAGCTGCGACGCGCGCTGCACCTTCGTGGTGGTCGGCGCCGGTTACACCGGGACCGAGGTCGCCGTCCACGGCCAGATGTTCACCGACGAACTGGTACGCAAGCAGCCGCTGCGGCAGGGCATGCGGCCCCGCTGGCTGCTGCTCGACATCGCCGACCGGGTACTGCCCGAACTGGACGAGAAGCTGTCGCGCACCGCCGACCGGGTACTGCGGCAGCGGGGTGTCGACGTGCGGATGGGGACCTCCGTGAAGGAGGCGACGTCCACCGGAGTGCTGCTGACCGACGGGGAGTTCGTCGACACGCGCACGCTGGTGTGGTGCGTGGGCATACGGCCCGATCCGCTCGCCGAGTCGCTCGGGCTGCCGATGGAGCGGGGCCGGCTGCTCGTCGAGCCCACGCTGCATGTGCCCGGCCGCCCCGAGGTGTTCGCCTGCGGGGACGCGGCCGCGGTGCCCGATCTGACGAAGCCCGGCCAGTACACGCCGATGACCGCCCAGCACGCCTGGCGGCAGGGGAAGACGGCCGGGCACAATGTCGCCGCCTCGCTCGGCCTCGGCGAGCCCAAGCCCTACCGCCACAGCGACCTGGGCTTCGTGGTGGACCTCGGCGGTGCCAAGGCCGCCGCCAATCCCCTCGGCATACCGCTGTCCGGCCCTGTCGCCGGAGCCGTCACCCGCGGCTACCACCTCGCCGCGATGCCCGGCAACCGCGTCCGCGTCGCCGCCGACTGGCTCCTCGACGCCGTACTGCCGCGCCAGGGCGTCCAGTTGGGGCTCGTACGGTCCTGGGCGGTGCCCTTGGACACGGCCTCACCCGAGCTGGCCCGGATGCCGGGCGGCCCGGAACGGACGGCGGCGCCGGGTGCGCAGCGGACGCCTGATGCGCAGAAGACGCCTGCTGTGCGGAGCACGTCTGCCGCGCAGAGCGCGCCCGGTGCGCCCGAGGAGCCGCAGCCATCGCCGAAGCCCGCCAAGGGTTCGGAAGGAGACTCATGAACAGCCGTCAACTCACCGAGCTGGCCCAGCAGTTGCGGGTCGACAGTGTTCGCTGCGCAGCCGCCGCGGGCTCCGGGCACCCCACGTCGTCCATGTCGGCCGCCGAGCTGATGGCGGTGCTGCTCGCCCGGCACTTCCGCTACGACTTCGACCGCCCCCAGCACCCCGGCAACGACCGCTTCGTGCTGTCCAAGGGCCACGCCTCGCCCCTGCTGTACTCCGCGTACAAGGCGGCCGGCGCGATCAGCGAGACCGAGCTGATGACCTACCGCAAGCTCGGCAGCCGCCTCGAAGGGCACCCGACACCGCGGCGGCTGCCCTGGGTGGAGACGGCCACCGGCTCGCTCGGCCAGGGGCTGCCCGTCGGCGTCGGCATCGCGCTGGCCGGGAAGCGGCTCGACCGCACCGGCAACCGGGTGTGGGTGCTCTGCGGGGACAGCGAACTCGCCGAGGGCTCGGTGTGGGAGGCCGCCGAGCACGCCGCGTACGAGCATCTGGACAACCTCACCGCGATCGTCGACGTCAACCGGCTCGGTCAGCGCGGGCCCACCCGGCACGGACACGACCTGGACGCCTACGCCCGCCGCTTCGCGGCCTTCGGCTGGCACACGGTCGAGATCGACGGGCACGACGTGGACGCCGTGGAGCGCGCGTACGGCGAGGCCGACTCCACCAAGGGCCAGCCCACCGTGATCCTCGCCCGCACCCTCAAGGGCAAGGGTGTCGAGTCGGTCCAGGACCGCGAGGGGCTGCACGGCAAGCCGCTCAAGGACGCCGACGAGGCGATCGAGGAACTCGGCGGCGTCCGCGACCTCCGCGCCGAGGTCAGCCAGCCGCCCGCCGCCCGGATGCTGCACGCCGTACGCGCCGGACACCTGGAACTGCCGCGCTACGACATCGGCGACGAGGTCGCCACCCGGAACGCGTTCGGCTCGGCGCTCGCGGCCCTCGGCACCGCGCGCGGTGACGTCGTCGTCCTGGACGGCGAGGTCGGCGACTCCACGCGCACCGAGTTCTTCGCCAAGGAACACCCCGACCGGTTCTTCGAGTGCTACATCGCCGAACAGCAGCTGGTGGCCGCCTCGGTGGGGCTCGCGGCGCGCGGCTGGGTGCCGTACGCCTCGACGTTCGCGGCGTTCCTCACCCGCGCCCACGACTTCATCCGCATGGCCTCGGTCAGCGGGGCCGGCCTCAATCTCGTCGGCTCGCACGCGGGTGTCTCCATCGGCCAGGACGGGCCCTCGCAGATGGGCCTGGAGGACCTGGCGATGATGCGCTCGGTGCACGGCTCGACCGTGCTGTACCCGTGCGACGCCAACCAGACCGCCAAGCTCGTCGCCGCGATGGCCGGACTCGAAGGCATCCGCTATCTGCGCACGTCCAGGGGCGACAGCCCGGTCATCTACAGCCCGACCGAGGACTTCCCGGTCGGCGGCAGCAAGGTGCTGCGCGCCTCGGACACCGACCGGCTCACGGTCGTCGCGGCCGGGGTCACCGTCCACGAGGCGCTGAAGGCCGCCGAGGCACTGGACGGCGAGGGCATCCAGGTCCGGGTGATCGACCTCTACTCGGTCAAGCCCGTCGACCGCCGCACCCTGCGCGAGGCCGCCGAACGCACCGGCTGCCTCCTCACCGTCGAGGACCACCACGAGGAGGGCGGCCTCGGCGACGCGGTCCTCGACGCCTTCCTCGACGGCCGCCCGGTGCCCCGCCTGGTCCGCCTCGCCGTCCGTACGATGCCGGGCTCGGCCTCCCCCGAGGAGCAGCTGCACGAGGCGGGCATCGACGCGGAGGCGATCGCGGCGGCGGGGCGGTTGCTGGTGGAGCACGCGATCACGCCCTGAACGGCCCGTGGACGGAGAGGAGTTGACCATGGGGGACCCGCACACGCTTCGGGTCGGCCGACGCGGTGTCGAGATCCACCGCCCGGAGAAGGTGCTGTTCCCCGCCGACAGGAAGGGGGGTGGTGGCGGTGGTGGGAGCGGCGGCGGTGGCGGCAAGGAGTACACCAAGGGCGACCTCGTCGCCTACTACCGTGCCGTCGCCCCCTTCATGCTGCCCCATCTGCGCGGGCGCCCGCTGATGCTGGAACGGCACCCCGACGGGATCGACGGGCCCATGTTCATGCAGAAGAACACCCCCGAGCACTACCCGGACTGGATCGAACGCGTCGAGGTGGCCAAGGAGGGCGGCACGGTCCTCCACCCGGTGTGCCAGGACGCCGCCACCCTCGTCTACCTCGCCGACCAGGCCTGCCTCACCCTGCACCGCTGGCTCTCCCGGACCGGCAGTGTCGACCGGCCCGACCGGATGGTTTTCGACCTCGACCCGGCGGTGGACGACTTCGAACAGGTCCGTCGAGCGGCAGGGGACGTAAGGGAGTTGCTCGACGAGTTGAAGCTGCCGTCCGCGCCGATGACCACCGGTTCCAAGGGCGTCCACGTCGTCGTACCGGTCAACGGGCACGACGACTTCGACGCGGTGCGCGACTTCGCCAAGGAGGTCGCCGAGGAACTCGTCCGGGCCCACCCCGACCGGCTCACCACGGCGGCCCGCAAGAAGGAGCGCGGCGACCGGCTCTACCTCGACGTGCAGCGCAACGCCTACGCCCAGACCGCCGTCGCCCCCTTCACCGTACGGGCCCGCCCCGGCGCACCCGTGGCCACGCCCCTCACCTGGGAGCAGTTGCTCGACGACCCGGCCGTGGACGCCCGCCGCTGGACGCCGGCGGACGCCGTCGAACAGGCCCGCACCAACCCCTGGGCGGGAGCGCTCGGCAGGGGCCGCGCCCTGGGGCCGGCGCGGCGGCGACTCGCGGCGCTGCGCGGCTGAGGCGAGCGGCGCAACCGCACCCGCCGCGACATGTTTGGCCAAGGGACGTGGGGCCACTCGGTGATGGCCATGTCGAACACACCCAACGCACCGAAGGCACAAGGTTCACGTAAACCACAAGAAGTATCCGGAACGTCTCAGGACGACGCGACGGACAGCAGGCCCGGCGCCATGGAGGTGCTGCGCCACGCGCGGACCCAGCTCGCGGAGCTGACCGGCATGGCGGCGGAGTCCGTGTCGTCCTTCGAACAGACCGAGGACGGCTGGGTGTTGGAGATCGAGGTCCTGGAAATCGCCAGGGTCCCCGACACGATGAGCCTGCTCGCGAGCTATCAGGTGGAGCTCGCCCCCGACGGCGAACTCACCGGCTATCGGCGCGTCCGCCGTTACGAACGCGGGAGGGCGGACCCACATCGCCCGGGCGGCCACTAGGCCGCTGTCCCGCTCCGACATCCACCGACAAGACGGGCAATACAGACAAGGAGGAACGGCCGGCATGACCGTAGTCCCGGCACAGCAGTCCGGCGGCGGAGGCGGCAGCAGCGGCCTGTACGACGTCCTGGAACTCATCCTCGACCGAGGACTTGTCATCGACGCGTTCGTACGGGTTTCCCTGGTCGGCATCGAGATCCTGAAGATCGATGTCCGGGTCGTCGTCGCCAGCGTCGACACCTATCTGCGCTTCGCCGAGGCGTGCAACCGGCTCGACCTGGAGGCCGGGCCGCGCAAGAGCCCCGGCCTGCCGGACCTCGTCGGTGAGATCACCGAGTCCGGCGCGCGCGGCAAGTCCAAGGGGGCGCTGTCCGGCGCCGCCGAGACGATCTCCGGCGCCTTCCAACAGGCCCGCGGCGAAGGGCAGCGCGACGAGGGCCAGTCCGAGTCGCGGCCCCGGGCGCGCAAGACCACGAGCTCGCGCAAGAGGGAGGAACAGGAGTGAGCACGTACGTCTACGGCATCACCGCGAGCTCACACCCCGCACTCCCCGAGGGCATGGGCGGAGTCGGAGACCCCGCGCGCCCCGTGCGCGTTCTCAAGGAGGGTGAGCTGGCGGCGATCGTCAGCGAGGCCCCCGAGGGGCTGCGCCCCAAGCGCAAGGACCTGCTCGCCCACCAGAACGTACTGAGCGAGGCGGGTGCGGGCGGCGCCCTGCTGCCCATGCGGTTCGGCAGCGTCGCCCCGGACGACACCTCCGTCACCGGGGTGCTGGCCGAACGCGCGGAGCACTATCTGGAGCGGCTCGGTGCCCTCGACGGCAAGGTCGAGTACAACGTCAAGGCCAGCCATGACGAACAGGCCGTGCTGCACCGGGTGATGGGGGAGAACCCCGATCTGCGTGCTCTCGCCGAGGCCAACCGGCAGGCGGGCGGCGGCAGTTACGAGGACCGGCTGCGGCTGGGCGAGATGGTGGTCGCCGCCGTGCAGGCCCGGGAGGCGGAGGACGCGGCGGTGTTGCAGCGGGCGCTCGAGCCGGCCGCGGCGGCCGCCAGTGTGGGCCCCGACTCCACCGGCTGGCTCGCCAATGTGTCGTTCCTCGTGGACCGGCAGTCGGCGGAGGTGTTCCTCGCCGCCGTCGACCAGCTCCGCAAGAGCCATCCGCACATCGAACTGCGCGTGAACGGGCCGCTGCCGCCGTACAGCTTCGTCGAGCCGGGGCCCTCGGAGCCCGCCGAGACGGCGCACTGACGACGCACCCGCACTGACGGCCTTTCGCACAGGGCGCGTACCCGCGGCGCTCTCGGGCCGAGGAGGAAGGAGAGCAGATGGGGCTCATCACCGAGGTGCTGCTGCTGCCGTTCGCACCGGTCCGCGGCAGCCTCTGGACGGTGGGACAAGTGCTCACCGAGGCCGAGCGCCAGTACTACGACCCGGCGGCCGTCCGCGCCGAACTCGCCCGCCTCGAGCAGCGGCTCGAAGCGGGCGAGCTCGATGAGGAGGAGTTCGACCGCCTGGAGGACGAGCTTCTCGACCGGCTGGAGATCAGCGCGCGGAGAAGCACAGGAACCGGCGACGGGACGACACGATGAATCGACTGGGAATGGGCCTCGCCATCGGGGCCGGATACGTCCTCGGACGTACCAAGAAGATGAAGCTGGCGTTCGCGGTCGGCACCATGGTGGCCGGCAAGCGGATGCACCTGAGCCCACGGGCGCTCGCGGACCTGGTGTCACAGCAGCTGCAGAACAACCCGCAGTTCAAGGAGGTCGGGGACCAGCTCCGCGAGGACCTGCGCGGTGTCGGCAAGGCGGCCACCGGGGCGCTGGTCGAGCGGCGGATCGAAGGGCTCGCCGACCGGCTGCACGGGCGCACCTCGCAGGTGCGCGACCAGCTCGCCGCAGTGGCCCCGGAAGATTCGGCCTCCAGGGGCGGCGGGGACGAGAAACGGCGGTCGAGCCACGACGCGCCCGAGGACGAGCCGCGGCCACCGCGCAAGCGGGCGGCGAAGAAGACCGCGGCCGGGACGGCCGAGAAGGCCCCCGCGAAGAAGGCCCCCGCGAAGAAGGCCCCCGCGAAGAAGACGGCCGCCAAGAAGACAGCCCGCAAGGCCACCCGGTCGCGGGCAGTGAAGGGAGGTGGCCGCGATGACTGACACTCTCGGCTCGGCGACCGGCCGTGCCACGCGCGGGGCGGCCGATGGGGCGTCCGGTGGGGTGACGGACCGGGCGAAGGACGCCACGAAGAGCAACCCGCTCACCGAGGTGGCCCACAGCGAGGCCGTCGACCATCTCAAGGAGGAGGCCCGGGAGTATCTGGCCGCCCAGGCCCAGCGGCTCCTCGTCGAGGCCGGACGCAAGCTCGGCGAGGCGACCGTCAAGCTCGACGACATGGCCGCCGGCAACAGCCCAGGCCTCGCGAAGCTCGCCCTCGACGGTGGCCGAAAGCTCGCCGAGGGCAAGGGGCCGCTGCGCACCGCCCTGGAGGTGGGCGCCGGACGGGCCAAGGACAACGTGCTCGGCGCGCTCAAGAACCTCGGCGGCGGCAAGGGGAAGCGCAAGGGCGGCTCGGGCGACAAGCCCACCGTGATCATCGAGTCCATCGACGTCGGGGTGCCGGTGCGCACCGCGTACGACCAGTGGACCCGGTTCCAGAGCTTCAGCACCTTCGCGAAGGGAGTGAAGAGCGCCGGCCGGGCCGACGACACGCACTCCGACTGGCAGCTGAAGGTGTTCTGGTCCAACCGCAGCTGGAAGGCGCACACGACCGAACAGGTGCCCGACGATCGGATCACCTGGACCTCGGAGGGCGCCAAGGGCACCACCAAGGGGGCCGTCTCCTTCCACCGCCTCGCGGACAACCTCACCCGGGTCCTGCTGGTGGTGGAGTACTACCCGAAGGGCCTCTTCGAGAAGACCGGCAACCTCTGGCGTGCCCAGGGCCGCCGGGCCCGGCTCGACCTCAAGAACTTCGCCCGCTTCATCACCCTCAGGGGCGAGGCCGAGGACGGCTGGCGCGGTGAGATCCGCGACGGCGAGGTCGTCGTCAGCCACGAGGACGCCCTCGCGGAGGAGGAACGGGAGCAGCAGCAGGAGGAAGAGCGGGAGCCGGACGAGCCCGAGGAGTACGCCGACGAGGAGGAGGCTCCCGAGGACGAGTACGAGGACGAGGGCGAGTACGAGGAGATCCCCGAGGCCGAGGGCGACGCCGAGGAGGACATCGACGAGGAACCGTACGAGGATGAGGACGAAGAGCGGGCCGCCGTGGGCGGGAGCCGACGATGACATTCCCGAGCCGAGTCCCCGAGCCGTACGGCCAGAACGGGAGCGCCAACCTGGCCGACATCCTGGAGCGGGTGCTCGACAAGGGCGTGGTGATCGCGGGCGACATCCGCATCAACCTGCTCGACATCGAGCTGCTCACCATCAAGCTGCGCCTCATCGTCGCCTCCGTCGACAAGGCCAAGGAGATGGGGATCGACTGGTGGGAGACCGACCCCGCGCTGTCCTCGCACGCCCGCCGGGACGAACTCTCCCGTGAGAACGCCGAGTTGCGCGCCCGGCTGGCCGAGCTGGACGACGGCCGGTACGCCGGGGAGCCGGAGCCGGCCATCGAGCGCGGCCGTGCCAGAGAGGAGCCCTCATGACCGGACTGCGTTATGTGTACGCCGTCTGCCGCCCCTTCGACGCGCCTCTCCAGGCCCAGCTGACCGGGGTGGCGGGCGCACCGCCCCGGCAGCTGCGCCACCACGATTTGATCGCCGTGGTCAGCGAGGTGCCGGAGCGCGACTTCGCGGAGGAGCCGCTCCGCGCCCATCTGGAGGACCTGGACTGGCTCACCGCGACCGCCCGGGCCCACCAGAGCGTGATCGACGCGCTCACCGTCGTCACCACACCCCTGCCGCTCCGGCTCGGCACCGTCTTCCGCGACGACAGCGGCGTACGGGTCATGCTGGAGGACCGCGAGGACGGCTTCCGGCGGACCCTGGACCGGCTGACGGGCCGGGTGGAGTGGGGCGTCAAGGTGTACGCGGAATCCGAGGCCCAGGAGCCGTCCCAGGAGTCCGCGAAGGTGGCCAGCGGGCGGGACTATCTGCGACAGCGGCGCCGGAGCCATCGGGCCCACGAGGAGATGTGGGTGAACGCCGAGAGGTTCGCGCGCCGCCTGCACGAAAGCCTCTCGGAATTCGCGGAGGACACTCGTCTGCACGCGCCCCAGAATTCCGCCCTCTCCGGCGTGCCCGGCCGCAATGTGCTGAACGCGGCCTATTTGGTGCCGCGCGCCCGCTCGGAGGAGTTCGTGGAACTGGTGGACCGTACGAAGAACGAGGAACCGGGACTGCGCGTGGAACTCACGGGTCCGTGGGCGGCGTATTCCTTCAGCGGGGAGGAGAATTCGTGACCGTCGTCGAACGCCGTGAGGTTGCCCTCGTCGACCTCCTGGACCGGCTGCTCGCCGGCGGGGTCGTCATCACGGGCGATCTCACCCTGCGCATCGCGGACGTCGACCTCGTCCGTATCGATCTCAACGCGCTCATCAGCTCGGTGAACGCGCAGGTTCCCTCACCCTGGGGAGGTAGCGAGTGACCAGCCGCAACCGTCTCGAACTGGAGCCCGACACGGTGGAGCGGGACCTGGTCAAACTGGTCCTGACCGTCGTCGAGCTGCTTCGCCAGCTCATGGAACGGCAGGCACTGCGCCGCTTCGACACCGGGGAGCTCTCGGAGGACCAGGAGGAGCGCATCGGGCTCACGCTGATGCTGCTCGACGACCGTATGACCGAGCTGCGCGAGCGCTACGGACTGCGGCCCGAGGACCTGAATCTGGACCTTGGGCCGCTCGGACCATTGCTACCGCGCGAGTGAATTCACCTTCGGCTCACCGTCGGCCGGCTCACCGTCGGCCGGCTCACCGTCGGCGCGGGTGAATTCACCACCTGTACCAGCGGCCCCTTCCTCCGGAGGCGGACGTGCCGCGCACCAGGAATCCGAGGAGCCACAGCACCAGCACGGCCAGTGCGATAAACCAGAGAATCTTCACTGCGAATCCGGCACCGAAGAGAATCAGCACCAGAAGCAGTACCAACAGGATGGGAACCATTATGCGAACCTCCTGATGGTCCGGGTTTCCCGAATTCCTCCGATCAGGCCGCCTTACGGCAGAGAATTTCTCCGTGCAGTACGGCGAACCAGCCGTCCTCCTGCCGGCCCCATTCCCGCCAGGCCGCCGAGATCGCCTCCAGCCGCCCGACCGTCGCCTCGCCGCTCTCCGTCGCCCGTTCGGCGTAGGCGGAGGCGACCGTCCGGTCCGCCCACAGCCCGCTCCACCAGGCCCGCTCGTCCGCCGTGGCGTACGTCCAGGTGGCGGAGGTGGCGGTGATGTCTTCGCCGGTGAACCCGGCCCGCAAGGCCCACGACTTCAGCCGCCGCCCGGCGTCCGGCTCCCCGCCGTTGGCGCGGGCCACCCGGCGGTACAGGTCGAGCCAGTCGTCCATGCCCGGGGATTCGGGGAACCAGGTCATCGCCGCGTAGTCGGAGTCGCGCACGGCGACGAGACCACCCGGTTTCGTGACCCGGCGCATCTCGCGCAGCGCCTGCACGGGATCGCCGACGTGCTGGAGCACCTGGTGGGCGTGGACCACGCAGAAGGTGTCGTCCGGGTAGTCCAGCGCATGGACGTCCGCGACCGCGAAGTCCACGTTGTCCAGGCCGCGTTCGGCGGCCGTGGCCCGGGCCCGGTCCAGGATGCCGGCGGCGTGGTCGACACCCGTGACCCGGCCGTCCGGGACCAGGGCGGCCAGGTCCGCGGTGATGGTGCCCGGACCGCAGCCGATGTCCAGGATCCTCATGTGGGGCTTCAGTGAACCGAGCAGGTAGGCCGCCGAGTTGGCGGCCGTCCGCCAGGTGTGCGAGCGCAGCACCGACTCATGGTGTCCGTGCGTGTAGACGGCGGTCTCCCGTGCCTTCGGCATGGCCGTTCCCCTTCCACGAGGTTCGCGAGGTCGTGTTCGAACCGTACGGGACCGTGTCGAATAATGAGACCGCCGTCTTGAATTGTGGACTGCTCGGGATCGGTCAGCGCAGTGGCAGCGGCCGGTAGACCGTCAGCGCCTCCGGGATCTTCCGCAGCGTCAGATCCCCTTCCACCTCGGTGACTTCGCCGTCGTACGCGAGGAGGGTGCCCGGCGCGATGCCGTCCACCCGGAGCCGTCGAACGCGGACCGCCGCGTGGGCCGGGGTGCGGGTCAGTGGCCCGGCGACGGCCGCGGCGAGCAGCCGCAGGGCCGGGCGGCGGCCGCCGTGCACGACACGGACGTCCAGCAGCCCGTCCGCCAGGTCGAAACGGCGGGCCGGGGCGAGGCCCAGCCGGTGGTAGGTGCCGTTGCCGGCGAAGAGCAGCCAGATCGGGCGCGGCCGGCCCTCGAAGGTGGCCCCGAGCGGATGACGGTCGGAGCGCAGGACTCGCAGCGCTGCGATCACCCCGGCCGGCCAGCCGCCGAGCATCCGCTCCCAGCGCTCGCGTTCGCGCACCAGCTCCGGATAGACGCCCAGGCTGCAGGTGTTGAGGAAGTGGCCTTCCGTTCCGCCGGTCGTGAAGTGCCCCAGATCCACCCGGACGGCCTCGCCCTCGCGCAGGGCGCGGCTCAGATCCCGCGCGTCCTCCACGCCGAGGTCGTGCGCGAAGTGGTTGAGCGTGCCGCCGGGGAGCACGGCGAGGGGCAGGCCGTGGCGCAGGGCCACCTCGGCGGCCGCGTTCACCGTGCCGTCGCCGCCGCACACGCCGAGCACCCGGGCGCGGGCGGCCGCCTTCTCCAACTCGGCCGTCACGTCCTCCGGTTCGCACTCCACGGTCTCGGCGGCGGGCAGCGCGTCCCGCAGCGCGCGCACCCGGTCCGAGGTGGCCGCGGCCCGGTTGGCGACCACGACCAGCCCGTCCCCGTCCGGCAGCGCGGGCGCGTCCACGTACGGGCGGCCGGGCGGCGGCAGCTGGTCACGGGTCGGCATGATGCCCCGTACGGCGTAGGCGGCGCCCACACCCAGGGCGGCGCCCACCAGGACGTCGCTCGGGAAGTGCGCGCCCGTGTACACCCGGGACAGCGCCACCGCGCCCGCCAGCGGCGCGACCGCCGCGCCCCAGCCGCGCGACTCCAGGGCGACGCCGGCCGCGAACGCGGCGGCGGAGGCGGAGTGCCCCGACGGGAACGACGTGGTGATCGGCTGGCGCTTCAGCTGGCGCATCAGCGGGACGTTGTCCAGGACCGGGCGGGGGCGGCGCACCGAGCGCTTGCCCAGCGTGTTGATCGTCGCCGAGGCCAGCGCGAGCGAGGCCACGCCCCGGGCGGCGGCCCTGCGGGCCCTCGGACTGCGGGTCGCGGTGAGCGCCGCCGCCGTGGCGAACCACAGCACACCGTGGTTCGCGGCGCGGCTCAGCTTCGGCAGCAAGGGGTGGGCGCCCGGCCAGTCACGGGTCGCCACCGCGTTGAACAGGCGGCTGTCCGCGGCGAGGAAACGGTCCCGGAGGATGTGGTGGCCCGGCGGGCGGACGGTGAGGTCGACGTCTGCGGTCATGGGTCCACGGGTACCCCATGGCGGGGGGTTCGTGTCGGGCGGGGTGGGGGTCGGCGCCGCGCGGGTGGATTTCGCCCACCGGCGCCCAGCGGGAGCGGGCGATGGAAATGGATTTGCCCGCCGCTTCCCCGGCCTCGGACAATGCGCCCCATGGGACATCTCGAAGCCGCGCATCTGGAGTACTACCTGCCGGACGGGAGGGCGCTGCTCGGCGATGTGTCGTTTCGGGTGGGGGAGGGGGCCGTGGTGGCCCTCGTCGGGCCGAACGGGGCCGGCAAGACGACCCTGCTGCGGCTGATCTCCGGGGAGCTGAAGCCGCACGGAGGCTCGGTGACCGTCACCGGCGGGCTCGGGGTGATGCGGCAGTTCGTGGGGTCGGTGCGGGACGAGACGACCGTACGGGACCTGCTGGTGTCGGTGGCGCAGCCGAGGATCCGGGAGGCGGCCCGGGCGGTCGACGTCGCCGAACACGCGATCATGACCGTGGACGACGAGGCGGCCCAGCTGAAGTACGCGCAGGCCGTCTCCGACTGGGCCGAGGTACGCGGCTACGAGGCGGAGACCCTGTGGGACATCTGCACCGTGGCCGCGCTCGGGGTGCCGTACGAGAAGGCGCAGTGGCGGCAGGTGCGGACGCTGTCCGGCGGTGAGCAGAAGCGGCTCGTGCTCGAGGCGCTGCTGCGCGGCACCGATCAGGTGCTGCTGCTCGACGAGCCGGACAACTACCTCGACGTACCCGGCAAGCGCTGGCTGGAGGAGCGGCTCAAGGAGACCCGCAAGACGGTGCTCTTCGTGTCGCACGACCGGGAGCTGCTGGCCCGCGCCGCCGAGAAGATCGTCAGTGTGGAGCCGGGCCCGGCGGGCGCCGACGCCTGGGTGCACGGCGCCGGCTTCGCCACGTACCACGAGGCGCGCGGCCGGCGGTTCGAGCGCTTCGAGGAAATGCGCAGGCGCTGGGAGGAGAAGCACGCCCAGTTGAAGAAGCTGGTGCTGAACCTCCGCCAGGCCGCCGAGAACAGCCCCGACATGGCCTCCCGCTATCGCGCCGCCCAGACCCGGCTGCGCAAGTACGAGGAGGTGGGGCCGCCGCCGGAGCCGCCGCGCGAGCAGGACATCACCATGCGGCTCAAGGGCGGCCGTACCGGTGTGCGGGCCGTCACCTGCGCCGGACTCGAACTCACCGGCCTGATGAAACCCTTCGACCTGGAGGTCTTCTACGGCGAACGGGTCGCCGTCCTCGGCTCCAACGGCTCCGGCAAGTCCCACTTCCTGCGTCTGCTCGCCGGCGGCGACGTGGCCCACACGGGCCTGTGGAAACTCGGCGCCAGGGTCGTGCCGGGGCACTTCGCGCAGACGCACGCCCACCCGGAGCTTGAGGGGCGCACGCTGCTCGACATCCTGTGGAAGGAGCACGCCCAGGACCGGGGCGCCGCCATGTCCCGGCTGCGCCGCTACGAGCTGACCCAGCAGGCCGAGCAGTCCTTCGACCGGCTCTCCGGCGGCCAGCAGGCCCGCTTCCAGATCCTGCTCCTGGAGTTGCAGGGCGTCACGGCCCTCCTCCTCGACGAGCCCACCGACAACCTCGACCTGGAGTCGGCGGAGGCATTGCAGGAAGGCCTCGAAGCCTTCGAGGGGACCGTCCTCGCCGTCACCCACGACCGCTGGTTCGCTCGTTCGTTCGACCGCTTTCTCGTCTTCGGCTCCGACGGCCGCGTACGGGAGACGGCGGAGCCGGTGTGGGACGAGCGGCGGGTGGAGCGGGCGCGGTAGGCCCTACGCGGAGGCCCGGGGCCGCGGATGTTCGTAGAGTGGACTGAGAACGCGGAATCCATGGCTCCCTCCCGGATGCCGCCCGGGACTGTGTGCTCCCGAGCGGGTACTCGGGCCGCACACAGGAACACGACGAGTGGGGCAGCACATGACCGGAGTCGAACCGGGTCGCTTGGACGACCAGCAGCTCATGAAGGAGCTGGAGACCATTCACCGCACGCGGCACGACACGCTGCTGCATGGATCGAACGACGCCCTGCGCGCCCACAACCTGCGCATGGCGCAACTGGAGGGCGAGTACCTGCGCCGCCACCCACGCCGCCCGGTCGTGGCCGGGCGCACACGCGAGGGGGCCCGCGGCCGGGGGCCCGAGACGCCATGATCGACACCGACGCGCTGCTCACCCTGCATGGCCGGGCCGTCGACCTGTTCGGCGAGCGGGTGCACGCGGTGCGCGGCGACCAGTGGGACGCGGGCACGCCCTGCGCCGAGTGGTCGGTGCGTGACCTCGTCAACCATCTCGTGTCCGAGCAGCTGTGGGTGCCGTCGCTGGTGCGGGACGCCTGCATGATCGAGGAGGTCGGCGACACGTTCGAGGGGGATCTGCTGGGGACGGACCCCGCCGCCTCCTGGGACACGGCGGCCCACTCCGCGCGCGAGGCGTTCGCGGGGCCCGGTGCGCTCGAACGTACGGTTCATCTGTCGTACGGCGACACTCCGGCGACCGCGTACTGCGCCCAGATGGTCGCCGATCTCGTCGTCCACGCGTGGGATCTGTCGCGGGCGATCGGGGCGGACGAGCGGCTGCCGCAGGAGCTGGTGTCGTTCGCCGCGGATGAGGTCGCGCCGTATGCGGAGGAGCTGGAGAAGAGCGGGTTGTTCGGGGCGCCGGTGGAGCCGCCGGCGGGCGCTGACGCGCAGACCAGGCTGTTGTGCCTGCTCGGGCGGCGGCCCTAGAGAGCCGTTCGGCACAGCCCCGCGCCCCGGAAAGGCCGGGCCCGTGGGCCCGGCCTTTCCGCTGTCGTCAGCAGCGGGTCGGTGGGCGGTTCCAGTGGCGGTGGGCCTTGATCGCTTCGATGAACTCCCGGACGAAGTCCTCGCCCGCCGTGCCCTGGGCCGTGTCCGTCACCACGCCCCGGTCGGCGACCACGTGGTGGAACTCGGAGGAGAGGCGCACGCCCTCGGGGCGCAGGGCGGCGAGGATGCCGACGCCCGAGCCGAGGGCGCCGACCGGCTTGCCGTGGCGGTAGGCGTCGCGGACGAAGCGCATGGCGTCGGGGTCGGTCGACGGGGACGGGGTGCCGACCGGCCCGCCGGGGAGGAGGACCGCGTCGTACAGGACGGACGCGACGGTCGGCAGGGCCCGGTCCACGGTGTACTCGGCGCCGTCCGCGCCGCGCACGGTGCCGTCCTGGGCCGCGATGGCCTCGACGATCGCGCCCTCGGCGGCCAGCGCCTCCCGCACCCCGGTCACCTGCCCGGCGTCCACACCGTCGGCGACCAGCACGGCGATCTGGCGGGTGCGGATGGAGCCGGGGCCGCGCTGCGACTCCAGACTGAGGGCGGGGGAGGTGAGCTTGTACGTCACCGGCTCGGCGTCGGCCGGCACGGGTACACCGATGCCTTTCGCGACCTCGGCCGCCAACTCCGGGTCCACCTTGGCGAGTTGCTCGACCGTACGGGCGCGGACGGTGAGGGCGCCGACCTTGCCGAGTTCGAAGCGGAAGGCCGCCACGATGTGCTGCTTCTCCCAGGGGGCCATGCTGTTCCAGAACATGGCGGGCTGGCTGTGGTGGTCCTTGAAACTCTCGCTGCGACGGCGGATCTTGGCGCCGTCGACGCGTTCGGCGTAGTGCGTGTAGGCCTTGCTGTCGACGCCCGCGTGGGCCGGGCAGCCGGCGCCGAGGGAGTTCGGGAAGTAGTTGGTGCCGCCGTGGATCGCGGACTGGTGGTGGCCGTCACGCTGGTTGGTCCGCACCGGCGCCACCGGGCGGTTCACCGGCAGCTGGCTGAAGTTGGGGCCGCCGAGGCGGATCAACTGGGTGTCCAGGTAGGAGAAGTTGCGGGCCTGGAGCAGCGGGTCGTTGGTGAAGTCGATGCCCGGGACGACATTGGCCGTGTGGAAGGCGACCTGTTCGGTCTCCGCGAAGAAGTTCTCGGGGTTGCGGTCCAGCACCATACGGCCGATCGGCCGGACCGGCACCTGTTCCTCCGGGATGATCTTCGTGGGGTCGAGCAGATCGAAGTCGAAAGCGAACTCGTCCTCCTCCGCAACGAGTTGGACGCCCAGCTCCCACTCCGGGTACTCGTCGGCCTCGATGGCGTTCCACAGGTCCCGGCGGTTGAAGTCCGGGTCCCGGCCCTGGCACTCCTGCGCCTCGTCCCACACCAGCGAGTGCGTGCCCAGCTTCGGCTTCCAGTGGAACTTCACGAACGTGCCCCGGCCCGCCGCGTTCACGAAGCGGAAGGTGTGCACGCCGAAGCCCTGCATCATGCGGTAGCTGCGCGGGATCGCCCGGTCCGACATCAGCCACATGATCGTGTGCAGTGTCTCCGGCTGGAGGGACACGAAGTCCCACAGGGTGTCGTGCGCGGACGCGCCGGTCGGGATGTCGTTGTGCGGCTCCGGCTTCACCGCGTGCACGAAGTCGGGGAACTTGATGCCGTCCTGGATGAAGAAGACGGGAAAGTTGTTGCCGACGAGGTCGTAATTGCCCTCCGACGTATAGAACTTGGTGGCGAAGCCGCGTACGTCCCGCACGGTGTCCGCCGAGCCGCGCGGGCCCTGCACGGTCGAGAACCGCACGAAGACCGGGGTCCGCACGGACGGGTCCTGGAGGAACGCGGCACGGGTGAACTCGGCGCAGGACTCGTACGGTTCGAAGTAGCCGTAGGCGCCCGCGCCCCGCGCGTGCACCACCCGCTCGGGGATCCGCTCGTGGTCGAAGTGGGTGAGCTTCTCCCGGAAGTGGAAGTCCTCCATCAGGGTCGGCCCGCGCTCGCCGACGGTCAGGGAGTCGTCGGTGTGGTCGACGGCCACCCCCTGGTCGGTGGTGAGGGGACCCGACGCCGGGTCGGCCGGGCGGGCGGCCTCACGCTGCTGCCGCTTGAGGTCGGTGGGGTCGGTGGGGCCGGTGCGGTCGGTGGGAGAGCTCATCGGACGGCCTCCTGGGAGAACACGTCGAGGAACGCCTCGCAGAACGCCTTGAGGTCGTCCGGTTTGCGGCTCGTGATCAGCTTGTTGGAGCCGTGGTCGCAGATCTTGACCTGTTCGTCGACCCAGGTGCCGCCCGCGTTGCGGATGTCCGTACGCAGGCTCGGCCACGAGGTCAGGACCCGGCCGCGGACCACGCCCGCTTCCACCAGCGTCCACGGAGCGTGACAGATCGCGGCGACCGGACGGCCCCGCTCGAAGAACTCCCGGACGAAAGAGACCGCCCGCTCGTCCATGCGCAGGAAGTCCGGATTGGCCACCCCGCCCGGCAGGACGAGCGCGTCGAACGACTCCGCCGGCGCCTCACCGACGACGTCGTCCACCGAGAACGTGTCCGCCTTGTCCAGATGGTTGAAGGCCTGGACGTGACCCGGCTCCGTGGACAGCAGCACGGGTTCGTGACCGGCGTCCGTCACCGCCTGCCAGGGGTCGGTCAGCTCGATCTGCTCAACACCTTCGGGTGCGGTCAGGAATGCGATACGCATGGGTGCTCAATCTCCTTTCTCAGCCTTCATCTGCGCCTTCATCTGCGCCTTCATCTGCGCCTTCTTCTCAGCCGCCTTCTCGGCGGCCTTCTCCGCCCTCCGACGCCCGCGTCCCGCCCGCGCGCAGCGCAGCAGCTCCTCGCCGTACGGCAGCAGGACACAGGTGCCGATCGCGACGCCGATGCCCGCGAGACAGCCGGGCGACAGCGGCCTGCGGCGCGGTACGAACCGCCAGGCGTCCGGATCCGAACGCCCGCCCCGCAGCAGGGACTTGACCTGGTCGTGGTGCAGGCACATCAGGGCGGTGAGCGCGCCGAAGGGCAGCGACTCCAGGAAGCTGTGGATGTGCTGCTCGACGGGCTTGACCTCGCGGTCGCTCTTCACGGCGGTCCGCACGTCCCACAGCGCGGTCGCCTCGTGCACCGCGGTGCCCGCCAACTGCACCGACAGGAGCAGGGGGTTGATCTCGTAGCGCAGGGTCAGCGCGATGGGCACACCGACCTCGGCCATCATCAGCGTGGGGGCACCTCCCACGTCCTTAAGGCAGTGGGAGAGGATGAGCGATTCCTTCGTACCCGCCGTCTCCTCGATGCGGGTCCGCCGGTGCATCATCCAGTCCGCGAGGCCCGGCACGAACCAGGACGGCAGCAGGCCGTACAGCAGGTACCGGGTGGTCACCTCTGCGACGTCGACCGAGTGGGACGTCGCGCTGATCTCGGCGGCCTGGTCGCGGCGTTTCGTGAGTTCCGTCAGAGCTTGCGGCAGAACCACACAGGTCTCCTCCGTGTCGTCTGTGTCCGATCTGTCAGGTCGGGGCCGGGCCCGGCCAGCTGTCCGGCACGGCCCGGCTGATGTCGGCGAGCGCCGATCCGGGGTCCTGCGACACGGCCAGGTCGCCGAGGCTGACCATGCCCACCGGGTGACCGTCCTCCACGACCGGGAGACGGCGTATCGCGTGGTCGCGCATCAGCTCGACGGCGGCGGACACGGCGTCGTCCGGGCCGATCACGACCGGGTCCGGCGTACAGACGGCCTGGGCACTCACCGTCAGCGGGTCGGCGCCGTCGGCGACGGCCCGCAGCGTGATGTCGCGGTCGGTCAGGACCCCGATGACATGCCCCTCCGCCGCGACGAGGACGTCCCCGATGTCCTGGGCGCGCATCAGCTGCGCCGCCTCGACGAGTGAGGCGTCCGGGCGGACCGCCACCACACCTGCCGTCATGACTTCCCTCACGAACTCGGCCATGGCTTCCTGGGCCTTTCGTCGCTCCGCCCCAGCTGCGGGGGCACGCTCACGTCGGCGTGACCCCGCCCGCAGTACCCGCCGGCGGGGCCCCTATGCGTCCCGGTCGTGTGCGGGTTCCCTGCCGCCTAGGGTCGCGGAGCACCGCCCGCGGTTTCGTCCTGAGCCTGGACGATCGCTTCCGCGAGCCGGTGCGCCGAGTCGTAGCGCGCGTTGAGCGGCAGCCGCCGCACGGGCTCCACGAGTCCGTCCGGTGCGTGCCGGCCGCGCAGGACGCGGGTGAGTTCGGCGGGGCCCGCCGGGAAGGACGTACGGCCCAGGACGCGGGCCAGCTCCAGCCGGAGCGCCTCGGCCCGGGCGGGCGCACGGCTCGGCGTCACCGGCCCGTACGTGACCTCCGGGTCGTCCTCGGCGTACGGCTCCGGGTCGTGCCACTCCTCGGTCCGTGTGGGATGCCCCGAACGGAGCAGCCCTTGCAGTTCATGCTTCATCTCGTCGTCACGGTGGACGTTCAGCCGGTCGCTGCCTCGCTGCATGACTCCCCTCCGGATCTTCTCTCAGGATCCGGATCCTTCCTCCAGATCTTTCGTGGCACCCGCGTACCCGAAGACCCGGCATCGACACGGGGGCTTCGCGGATCCCCGGACGTCCGGTTCCGTTTGCCGCGGGTTTGCCCGTCCGCACAGGGGAGACCCGGTGCGACGCCCCCCACCGCACATTCCCTGGGGAAGGACCGGACTCATGGCGGTTCTCGCTGTGATCATTCCGCTGTTGATGCTCGGCGTCGTCCTGGCGCTGGGCCGCTACGAGGAGATGGTGCTGCCACCCGTCGAGGAGACCGACCGGCCGGAACAGGCCGTGCCGGTCCGCATCCGCTGAACGGGTGCCGGCCGGAGTCGCGCCCGCCGGCCAGGGCCACCGGGCGCGACTCCCGCCTCCGCTTCCGCCCTCAGCCGCCTACTTCCCGCCCTTGTCCTGCTCCCTGCTGCCCGGCAGGAACTCCTGCACCTTCGCCTTGAAGCCCTGCCTGACCATCGACACCCGGTCGGCGTCGCCCTTGAGGATCGAGGCGGCCGTGGCCTCCAGTTGCTCCCAGGTGGCGTGCGGCGGGAGTGGCGGGACGGCCGGGTCGGTGCGGAACTCGATCACCGCGGGGCCGTCGGCCGCCAGGCCCGCGCGCCAGCCCGCCTCGACGTCCTCGGGTTTCTCGACCCGGATGCCGGTCAGGCCCAGCGAGCGCGCGAAGGCGGCGTACTGGACGTCCGGCAGCTCCTGCGAGGGCAGGAAGGACGGCTCGCCGCCCATCGCCCGCAGCTCCCACGTCACCTGGTTCAGGTCGTGGTTGTTCCAGACGCCCACCACCAGCCGGGGGTCCTCCCAGCGGTCCTGGTACTTGGCCGCCGTGATCAGCTCCGCCATGCCGTTCATCTGCATCGCGCCGTCCCCGACCAGCGCGATCGCCGGCCGGTCCGGGTGGGCGAACTTCGCGCCGATCGCGTACGGCACCCCGCAGCCCATCGTCGCCAGTGTGCCCGACAGGGACCCGCGCATGCCGTCCCGCATCGTGATGTGCCGGGCGTACCAGTTCGCGGCCGAACCCGAGTCGCAGGAGATGACCGCGTCGCCCGGCAGCAGCCGGTCGAGGGTGTGGGCCACGAACTCGGGGTTGATCGGGTCGGCGGACAGCTCCGCGCGCCGCACCGTCACCGTGCGCCGGCGGGCCACGCTCGCGCACACCTCGTCGTACCACTCGCGGCCCCGCTCCGGATCGATCAGCGGGATCAGCCGCTCCAACGTCGCCTTCGCGTCCCCGACCAGGTTCACCTCGTACGGGTGGCGCATCCCGATCATGTGCGGGTCGATGTCGATCTGCACGGCCCGCGCGCTGCCGTAGTCGGGCAGGAACTGGGCGTACGGGAAGGAGGAGCCGATGGTCAGCAGGGTGTCGCAGTCGCGCATCAGCTCGTACGAGGGGCGGGTGCCGAGCAACCCGATCGCGCCGGTGACGTACGGCAGTTCGTCGCTCAGCGCGTCCTTGCCGAGGAGCGCCTTGGCGACGCCCGCGCCGAGGAGTTCGGCGATCCGGGCCACCTCGGCGCGGGCCCCGGCAGCGCCCTGTCCGACGAGGACGGCGACCTTGTCCCCGGCGTTCAGGATCTCGGCGGCCCGCTCGACCGACTCGGCCGAGGGGACGGCCGTCCAGGTGCCGCGGTCCAGGCTGGAGGGGACCGTCTTGAACTCGTGGGTCGGCGCCGAGTAGTCCAGTTCCTGCACGTCACCGGGGACGATGACCGCCGTCGGCGCCCGGCGGGCGTACGCGGTGCGGATCGCCCGGTCGAGGACGTTGGGCAGCTGCTCGGGCACGGTCACCGTCTCGACGAAGTCCGAGGCCACGTCCTTGAAGAGGGCGTGCGGGTCGACCTCCTGCTGGTACGAGCCGCCCATCGCGGCGCGGTGCGTCCGGCCGACGATCGCGAGCACCGGCACATGGTCCGACTTGGCGTCGTACAGGCCGTTGAGCAGATGGATCGCGCCGGGGCCCGAGGTCGCCGCGCACACGCCGAGCCGACCGGAGAACTTGGCGTAGCCGACCGCCTGGAACGCGGACATCTCCTCGTGCCGCGACTGGACGAACCGTGGCCGGTCCCCGGCCCGCCCCCAGGCCGCGAGCAGACCGTTGATGCCGTCGCCCCGGTAGCCGAATACCTGTTCGACTTCCCATGAGCGCAGCCGCTCCAGGATGTGATCGGCGACCGTGTTGTTCATACTGGAAGCCTCCCGGGGTGCGATCTCCCGCCCGAGTCACCCCCGGGGCACGAGAAAAACCTTCGTGTGTTTGCCGGGCATGTGCCGGGGCAGGTGCACTTCAGTGCTTCGGACAGGAGGCACGTCCGTGGGAGGGGCAAGATTCCCCTCACGGGTGTGTCCGATCCTGCGCACGCCCGCGACCCACGGTGACCGTCCATCCCAGAGCACCATCTAGGGAGTTGCGACGCACCATGCGTACTCAGGCAAGCGCGAAGCACCACCCTCACGACGACGCCCCGGACACCGCCGAGGCGTTCCGGAAGCTGGCCACGCTTCCGCCTGGCCAGCAGCGGGACACCCTGCGTGACCAGATCGTCGAGGCGTGGCTGCCCATGGCCGAACGGCTCGCGGGACGATTCCGCAGCCGCGGCGAGAGTTACGAGGATCTGCGCCAGGTCGCGGCACTCGGCCTTGTCAAGGCCGTCGACCGCTACGACCCCGAGCGCGGCAACGCCTTCGAGAGCTATGCGGTACCCACCGTCACCGGTGAGATCAAGCGGCACTTCAGGGACCACATGTGGACCCTGCATGTGCCGCGCCGGGTCCAGGACCTGCGCAACCGCGTGCGGTTCGCCAGCCAGGACCTGTCGCAGACCATTCCGGGCCGCCGGCCCACCGTCGCGGAGATCGCGGCACACGCGAACATGAGCGAGGAGGACGTCCAGGTCGGTCTTGAGGCGCTGGAGAGCTTCACGGCGCTGTCGCTGGACGCGGAACTACCGGGAAGCGAGGACGGATACTCGCTGAGCGACGCACTGGGCGCCCCTGACCCCGCGCTGGACACCGTGGTCGACCGCGAGGCCGTCAAGCCGCGGCTCGCCGCGCTGCCGGAGCGGGAGCGGGCCATTCTGTACATGCGGTTCTTCGGTGACATGACGCAGAGCCGGATCGCCGAGCAACTGGGGATCTCGCAGATGCATGTGTCGCGGCTGATCAGCCGGTGCTGCGACCGGTTGCGCGACCAGGTCATGCGGGACGTGGCCTAGCTTCACCGCCACAGCCCTAGGTCGTGTCGTCGAATTCCCGTCTGCCTCGCGACGCCATGCACGCTCCTCCATTCTCGGCTTCGCTCGAACGGGAGGGGCCCCACGACGCCGCGAGGCCGCCCTCCGGGCGACGACGGGAATTCGACGACACGACCTAGCCATGGCTTCGCATGGCCAGCGCCATATGGCGGGACATCGTGTCCATTGCCTGGGCCTCGGCCATGGAGAAGGCCAGGCGGGCACCCGAACGGAAGAGGGTGAGGACGCCTCTGACGGGGCCGTCCGCGGCGGCCAGGGGCACGGTCAGCAGGGACGTCACGTTCGCCCGTACGAGGACGGGGGCGCCCGAACTGTCGTGACCGAAGGCGTCGGGGGCGGCGGGCCGGATCTGAAGGACCGGCGAGCCGCCCCGGGCGGCCTCGACGACGAGGGGACAGGTGGCGGGGCTCTGGGCCCGCAGGAGCTTCGCCTCCCCCTCGGAGGGCGCCAGGACGGTCGTACGGGTGAGAGCGGGGCCCGTCGTGTCGGCCACCACCCAGTCGGCGAAGCGGCCGTGCAGGACGTCGGCCGCCCGGTCGAGAGCCGCCCCGGCGGGTGCGGTCAGCAAGGCCGTGGTCATGGCGTCCAGCAAATCCATGAGGGCCGCGTGACGGGTGGCCTCGGTGAGGTTGGGCAGCGGGCGGGCGAGGGGCTCCACGGAGGGCATCCGGTCGCCCGCGGGCTGCAACGCGACGAGAACGGTGTTGCGCGGCTCGCTGCCGGGGCGCAACGCGGTGAGCGTGGCGCGCACCGGTATCGAGGGGCGCTGCTGGAGGTGGACGATGAGGCTGCGGTCGCCGTCGCCGCGAGCCACGGCCGCCGCCTGGGAGCGGAACGCGCCCCGGTCGGCGTGGGCGAGGAACCCGCTGAGCGGACGGCCGGTCGCATAGCCGGAACGTACGCCCGTGAAGGCGGTCGCCGCCTGGTTGAGCCGGCGCACCACCGTCTCGCGGTCCACCAGCGCCACAGGCAGCGGCAGACATTGGAAGACGGCCTTCAGCACCTGGTGGTCCTGGGTGCCCAAGGCGGTGCCGCCGGACGGGCCGGACGTCGTGAGCCGCTCGTACCAGGGCCACAACTGGTCGGCGACATGGTCGAGTTCGAAGATGGCCGCGTCCAGGACGGTCGGTAGGTCGCCGGTCGGCACCGAGCGGGCCGCCTTGAGCTCCGCGACACGGCGTACGAAGTCCGCGAGTTCCTCACCGAATTCGTCCGTCTGCGTCATGCGACGAACGTAATGCCTGGGAGGCGCCGAAGGGGACGGGCCGGCGAACGGGGGTACGGAACGCCGGAGATCCGTTTTCGGTGCGGGCGAGCGGGAAGGCGATCGGAAGAGGAGGCGGGCAGAATGCCGGAAACCGAACACCTCGGCCTGCTGGGCCGGGAATCCCCGGAATCGGCTCATCCGGGCAGGAGGCTCTCCGAGCTCGTCGAACAGGCCGCGCGCTGCACCACCGACTGCTGCGGCGCCAGCAGCACGGTGTCCGACTGCGGCGCCGAACGACCCGCCGCGGTCACCCACCCCGACCTCGCCGGACTGGTCTCGGTCCAACTGCGCTCGGGCGACGGGCCGATCCCGGCCGCCCTTGAGCGCGGCGCGCCCGTCGACTCCGGCGACCTGCTCCGGGAGGAACGCTGGCCGGAGTACCGGGCCGTGGCCCTCGACGCGGGCGTACGGTCCAGTGTCACCCTCCCGTTCAGGCGCTCGGGTCTCGCCGTGACCCTCAGCCTCTACAGCTTCCGCCCCGGCGTCCTGGAGGACGTCCCCCACGGCCCAGCCCGCGCCCTCGGCGACCTCGCCGCGACCTGCATCGTCCGCGACCGCTCCTACCGGGACGCCCTCACCCAACTCGGCCAACTCGGCGCCGCCCTGCGCACCCGCCCCGTCGTCGACCAGGCCTGCGGCATCGTCATGCACGTCCTCGCCTGCGACGCCGACACCGCCTTCACCGTCCTCCGCCGAATCTCCCAGACCACCAACCGCAAGCTGTCCGACGTGGCGTCGGCGGTGGTGGACAGGAGAGGCAGGGGCCTGGAGGACGAATTGGTCTCACTGTCGAACTGAGTCCAGAACCAGCGCCCTGCTTCTAAGGGGCGCGGGGAACCGCGCGACCAGCCACGGTGAACCGGTAGCCGACAAGGGACCCGAACTCCAATGGCGCCCATCGGCTGAACCGGAGCGGACCGAAAGGTCACCCACTCGGCGGCCACGACTACCGCGAATGGTGCCCGGCCGCGCGCGCGGCGCGGCCCCCCACGCTCTGATGGACCGCGGAGCAACCCCGCGTCGAAGGAGCCCCATGCGCCGCAGAGCCCGTGTCCTGTCCGCCACCGCCCTGATCGGTGCCGCTCTGGGCGCCGCAGCACCGGCCGCGTACGCGGAACCGGCGGCCGAGGTGAATCCGAACACCGTCGAGCCGGGCGGCACGCTCACCGTCTCCGTCTCCTGCGACCCCACCGGCGGCCCCGCCCCCGAGACGATCGACGCCAGCTCGCAGGCCTTCGAGCAGGGCACCGTCAAGCTGCAACGCCTCCCAGGCAACGACGACTCCGCGGGCGGCCCCTCCTACCAGGGCACCGCCCGCATCGCCCCCGCCGCGGACTTCGAGACCGGCCCCGACGCGAAGGGCCCCAGCGAGTGGAACGTCGACGGCACCTGCCCGGCGGCACCGGGCGGTCAGGGCAAGCAGTGGAGCGCCACCTTCACCGTCTCCCTCGGCGGCGACCCGCACCACCCCACCCACCAGCCGACGCACCAGCCCACGCACGACCCCACGCACGACCCCGCTCATGACCCCGCTCATGACCCCACGCACGATCCTGCTCACGACCCCGCTCATGACCCCACGCACCCCACCGCGTCGGTCCAGCGGGGCGTCCAGGCGGGCGGCGGCGGTGCCTTCACCGACTCCGTCCCGGCCCTCGTCGCCGGTGGCCTCCTCATCGCGGGAGCGCTCGGCGCCGCCGTACACCGGCTGCGCCGCCGGGACCGGTGGACACCGTGACCGAGGTAACCCGTACGGGCGCCCATGCGGCGCGCGGACCTGGGTACTGACAGGCCGAGGGCGCGCCCGGCGCCTTCCTGCCACGACTGCGCGGAGGCACACATGCGGCGGACGGATCCGGAGGGGCACGGTCCGGTCCGCTACGGGCCGCCCCTTCCCGGCCAGGGACTCCCGGTCCTGCCCGAACTGGCCGCCGTACTCTCCGCCGCGGCGGGCCGGCCCCACGCCGTACCCCCCGGCGGTCCGCCCGCGCTCCTGGACGCCGCCTGCGGCTACTGGGACCGGCGTGGTCTGCCCACCGAACCCGACCGGGCCGTCGCCGCCCCCGGCGCCCCCGCCCTGCTCCTCGCACTGACCGCCGCGATCGGCGGCGACGTCCTGCTCCCACGGCCGTGCGCCGCCTGGTGGGAGCCCCAGGCGAGGGCGTTGGGCAGATCCGTGTTCCATGTCGCCACGCCCGTCGAGTGCGGGGGCGTACCGGACCCGTACGCGCTGCTGGAGACCGTGCGCCGGATCCGGGCCGAGGGCGGTGACCCCCGGCTGCTCGTGCTGTGCGTCGCCGACGATCCGACCGCCACCGTCGCCCCTCCCGAACTGGTGCACGAGACCATGGAGGCCGCCCTGGGGGAGGGGCTGCACCTGGTCAGCGACGAGACCTGGCGCGACACCCTGCACGATCCGCACGACACCGTGCTGCTCAGCCCCGCCGAGATGCTGCCCGACGGGGTCACCGTCGTCACCGACCTCGCCGGACCCTTCCTGCCCCCCGGCTGGCCGGCCGCCGTCGCCCGGTTCCCGGCCAACGGGGACGGCACAGGTCTGCGCGACCGGGTCCTCGACGTGCTCACCGCTCTCGGCGCCCGCGTCGCCACCCCGGTCGCCGCGGCCGCCGCCTACGCCCTGGGCGAGCCGGACCCCGTCACCGAACGGCTCGCCACCGCCGTACGACTGCACGCGCGGGTCGCCGCGGCCGCGCACCGGGCGGTGATGGCCGCCGGGGCGTTCGCGCTGCCGCCGCGCGCCGGCCGGCATCTGTACGCCGACCTCGCCCCGCTGCGCTCGGCGCTCGCCGCGCACGGCGTCGGCGACGCTCAGGAGGCGGAGGACTTTCTCACCGCCCGGCTCGGTATGCCCGCACCCGGCGGCCACCGGTTCGGGGACGACCTCGCGGCGCTGCGCGTGCGGCTGTCCACCGACGCGTTCCTCGGCACCACCGACGAGGAGCGGGCGAAGGCCCTCACCGCGCCGGACCCCCTGGAACTACCGCATGTGGAACATGCGTTGACCGCTTTCGGAACGGCCCTGGAGGACCTTCGATGACGACGGCTCTCCGGGCCGGCGGACGGCAACTCCTCCTCAGCGACCTTCAGCGACGACGACCCTTCGTGATGACGCTCGGCGACGGGAGCCTCCTCGATGACGCAGCAGTCCGAGTCGACCACCTCGGTCGAAGACAGCAGCTCGGTCAGCACCTCGGCGACCAACTCAGCGACCACCTCGGCGACCAACTCCACGACGACCACTGAGGACACCGACGATCCGACGTCCGTCCCGTCCTCGTCCCTCGCCCGCCCCCTCGCGCCCCCGCCCCCGCCGCTCGCCGAGCCCCGCCCGCTCGGCGAGCGGCGCCGGTGGCCGCACTCCTTCGCCGATCGGCTGACCACGCCGCTGCCCGGCCTGAAGGCCTTCGCCCGGTTCGCCCGCGAGGGCTCGGTCCGCCCCGGGGCCGAGGGGCTCACCGACATCCCGCGACTGCCGTACGAGCCCCGGCCGTTGCCCCGGGTGGGCGCGCGGACCCTCGCCGTCTCCTGGGCGGGGCACGCGAGTTGGGTGGTGCGGATCGGCGGGCTCACCGTCCTCACCGACCCCGTCTGGTCCCGCCGTATCCTCGGCACGCCCACCCGGATCACCCCCGTGGGTATCGCCTGGGACGAGCTGCCCCGGGTGGACGCGGTCGCCATCAGCCACAACCACTACGACCACCTCGACGCCCCCACGCTGGCCCGGCTCCCGCGCCACACCCCCGTCTTCGCGCCGGCCGGCCTCGGCCGCTGGTTCCGGCGGCGCGGGTTCGGCCGCGTCACCGAGCTGGACTGGTGGGAGGCAGCCGAACTCGACGGCGTCCGCTTCGACTTCGTACCGGCCCACCACTGGTCCAAGCGCACCCTCACCGACACCTGCCGCTCGCTCTGGGGCGGCTGGGTGCTCACGGCCCCCGACGGCAAGCGCCTCTACTTCGCCGGCGACACCGGCTACGGCCACTGGTTCTCACGCATCGGCCGCCGCTACCCCGGCATCGACCTCGCCCTCCTGCCGATCGGCGCCTACGACCCCCGCTGGTGGCTCAGCGACGTCCACTGCGACCCGGAGGAGGCGGTACGAGCCTTCCAGGATCTGGGCGCCCACCGCATGGCCCCCATGCACTGGGCCACCTTCGTCCTCTCCGCGGAACCGGTCCTGGAACCCCTGACCCGAGTACGAGCGGCATGGAGAGCGGCGCGCCTACCGCGCGAGAACCTGTGGGACCTACCGGTAGGCGCCTCCCAGATGCTCGACTGAATTCCGCCGACCCACACCGACGCGCCCCAAAGGGGCGCGGGGCTGCGTCGATATGCGGCTCCGCCGCCTGGGCGCGACCAGCCCCCACGAACCCGCAGCCCGCAACGAACCGGCAACTCCCGAGCTCCCCCCGGCGCCCGCACGCCTTCAAGCGGAGCGCTCCCGTACGTGTCGCCAAAGACTCGGCACCACACTGATCAGCAGCGTCAGCACCACAGCCGCCAGCACCCCTTCCCACGGCTCACTGAACAGCGACCCGCCGAGAATGCCGATCAGCTGATACGTGACCGCCCAGGCGAGGCACGCCGGAAGGTTGCCCCGCGCGAACCGCCGCAGCGGCATCTTCGCCAGCAGACAGGCCAGCATCACCGGGAGACGCCCGGCCGGCAGCATCCGGGACACCACGAGCACGGTCACCCCGTGGTCGTCGAGCTTCGCCTGGGCCTGGGCCAGCCGGTCCTCCGGCGCCCGCCGGCGGATCGCCTCCAGCCAGCGGGAGCCGTTCTTCGAGCCCATCCCGCGCCGCCCCAGCCAGTACAGCGCGATGTCCCCGAGGAACGCGGCCGCCGACGCCACCACGAACAACAGCAGCAGCGCGAACGGCGCCGCCTGATGGAACGCCACCACGGCCGCCGAACTGACCAGCGCCCCCGTCGGCACCACCGGCACCAGAGCGCCGATCAACACCAGCAGGAACAGCGTCGGATAGCCGATGGCCTGCTGCGTGGACTCGTGCGGCAGGGGAGTGCTCACGGCGGACAGGACGATCACCGGGCGCCCTCCGCCACTCCGCTCGGCCGACGGCTCATCGCGCCGCCCCCGGCCGTACTCTCTCCCCGTGGCCCAGCCGGTGCACGGCCACCTCGGGGGCGCGGGCGGCGGCGAGACGGACGAACTCCTCGCCGGGGGCATGGAACTCATGGGGGCGCACGGCGTCCATGCCGATCGGCCAGTACGTGCCGTAGTGCACCGGAACCGCGCTCCGGGGCGCGAGCAGCGCAAGCGCCTCCGCCGCGCGCCCCGCGTTCAGATGCCCCTCGCCGAGATAGGGTCCCCAGCCGCCGACGGGCAGCAGCGCCACATCGACCGGCCCGACCTCCTTGGCCATCGACTCGAACAGCCCGGTGTCCCCGGCGAAGTACGTCCGCGCGTCACCCTCGATCACGAAGCCGAGCGCCGGCGAACGATGCGGCCCGACCGGCAGCCGCCGCCCGTCATGCCGGGCAGGAACGGCACGTACGACCAGGTCACCGACCCTGACCTCGTCCCCGGGAGCTGCCTCGGAAAGCCGCAGATGCGCCAGCCTGCGCAGCCCCGGCACCTGGCGCGGCGCGCCCCTCGGCACCACCAGCCGGGTGCCCGGGGCGAGCCGGGCCAGCGACGGGACGTGCAGATGGTCGGCGTGCAGATGCGACACCAGCGCCACGTCCGCGACCGCCGCCTCCGGCGGGGGCGGCGCACCCCGGCGCCTGCGCAGATGCGCGAGCCGGCGCGTGAAGAGGGGGTCGGTGAGCACCCGCGTGCCCGAGTCCTCCACGGTGCAGGTCGCATGACCCCACCAGGTGATCTCCACCGGCACTCCGTTCGCCTCCTTCGCGCTACTCCCCCGAGCGTACGGGCTGGAGTAGGGTCTCAGGCCCTGGACCGGAGGTGAGGGGGGACTCCATGGGAATGGGAGACAAGCGTGACGCCTCCGGCATGCCCTGCCGGGAGGTGTCCCGTGGGTGCGGTGGGGCGGCCGGGCGTGGCACGGTGGTGCGGGTCGCGGCCATCGCCAGCCTGACCCCGCTGGAGGAGCTGGAGGCCGATCCCTTCCTGGTCGACTCCCGCAGCCAGCACGCCATGTGCGCCCGCTGGGCCGCCGAGCGCGGCTATGTCGTGACGCGCGAGCTGCTCGTACGCGCGCTGCGCCCGGACCACGGCGCCCTGTGGGCCGATGTCGACGCCGGCCTCGTCGACCTCTTCGTCGCCCCCAGCCGCCGCGTCCTCGAACGCGCCCTCGCCTCCGTCGACGACTTCACCGCCGAGTGCGCGAGACGCGGTATTCGCGTCGAGACCGTCGGCCGCGCCGAACCCGCGTACGACGCCCAGATGAAGGCCAGTGTCCACCGCCGTCTGTCCATGCCGACGGCCGGGTACGACGGACGCTGAGCCCTGCTCGCCGGCGGTGCGCGCAGGGCCGCACCCGCCCGCTCGCACGCCTGCCCAGGTGTGCTCGCGCGTGCCCCGTCCCTGCCTCCGTGCCACCCCTCGGGCGGCGCCCCGGCGCCCCCGGCGTGTGACAGGCTGGGCGCGGGACCAGGACGTGAGGTGGCCGGGCGTGGGCGGTGGGCGTTGGCGGAGGGTGCTGAGCGGAGTCTGGCGGATGCTCGCCGTGTGGGCCGTGTCCACGCTGACGATGCTCGTGCTCGCGGGGGCGCTGCCCGACTTCAGGCTGCAGTCCGCGGACGGCAGCACCGCCACGCAGATCGCCGTGACCGCCGCCCTGGGCGCCGGGATGTTCGGCCTGCTGTCCTCCCTGGCGTGGCCGCTGCTCGTCCGGGCGTTGCTGCTCGTACCGGCTCTCGTGCTCGGCCTGCTCGTCTTCTTCCTCAACGGCTCGCTGCTCCTGCTCGCCCTGTGGGTCAACCCCTCCGGACAGGGTGAGGCCGCGCCCGAGACCGCCGTGGTGGTCGCCGCGGTGATGTCCGCCGTCGCCTCCGCCACCGGTGGTGCCCTCGCCGTACGGGACGACGACGCGTACCGGCGGCGCCTCTACCGGCTGGCCGACCGCAGGCGCAGGCACGCCCGCGGCCGGCCGGGGCCCGCCGGTCCCGGCGCCCTCTTCCTCCAGCTCGACGGCGTCGGCCACGACGTCCTGGAGGCGGCGATGGACAAGGGCCTCATGCCGACCGTGGCCCGCTGGCTCGGCCGGCCGGCGGCCGGGGCCACGCGCGTACCGCCCACCCCCCGGCCCACCCACCGGCTCACCCCGTGGCGCACCGACTGGTCCAGCCAGACCGGCGCCAGCCAGCTCGGCATCCTGCACGGCACCAACCACGACGTGCCGGCCTTCCGCTGGTACGAGAAGGACAGCCGGGAGGTGATGGTCTGCAACCGGCCCTCCAGCGCCGCCGAACTCCAGCGCCGGGCCATCGACCGCACCGGCGACGGCGGACTGCTCACCGTCGACGGCGCCAGCCGCGGCAACCTCTTCAGCGGCGGCGCGGACCAGCTCGCCCTCGTCCTGTCGATCGCGGCCCGCCGGGACAGGCGGAACCGGTCCCGCGCCGGGTACTTCGCCTACTTCTCCGACCCCGCCAACGCCGTCCGCACCGCCTTCTCCTTCGTCGCCGACGTCCTGCGGGAGACCGGCCAGTCCACCCGCGCCCGGTTCGCCGGACAGCGGCCCCGCGTCAAGCGCGGCGGCCTCTACCCGTTCATCCGCGCCTTCGCGACCGTCGTCGAGCGCGATGTCGTCGTCGCCGCGGTGATCGGCGACATGTTCGCGGGCCGCGCGGCGATCTACGCGGACCTGGTGGCGTACGACGAGGTCGCCCACCACTCCGGCCCGCACAGCCGGGACGCCGAGCAGGTCCTCGAACGTCTCGACCGCTCCCTCGCGCTGATCGCGCAGGTCGCCGAACACGCCCCACGCGCCTACCGGATCGTCCTGCTGTCCGACCACGGCCAGAGCCCCGGCGAGACCTTCCTCGGCCGCTACGGCCTCACCCTCGGCAGCCTGGTCCGCGCCGGCTGCGGCCTGCCCGTACCGAGGCGCGCCGAGCGCACCCACAGTGGCGCCGAGGCACGGGCGGCGGTACGGGCCGCGCTGCGCATACCCGTCGAGGAGGGCGTCGAGGAGTACCGGCCTACCCGTCGCTCCGAGCCGATCGTCCTCGCCTCCGGCAACCTCGGCCTCGTCTCCTTCCCGGACGTGCCGCACCGGATGAGCCGGGAGGAGATGGACGCCCGTCACCCGGCGCTGCTGTCGACGCTCGCCAACCACCCCGGCATCGGCTTCGTCCTCGTGCACAGCGAGAAGCACGGCGGTGTCGTGCTCGGCGCGCACGGCGCGGAGATCCCCGTCGACGAGCTGAGCGACGAACACCCGGGCCCGCTCGCCGACTTCGGGCCCGGCGCCGCCGACGCCGTCCGCCGTACGCACACCTTCCCGCACGTCGCCGACATCATGGTCAACTCCTGGTACGACCCGGCCGAGGGCGAGGTCCTCGCCTTCGAGGAACAGATCGGCTCCCACGGCGGTCTCGGCGGCTGCCAGTCCCGCCCCTTCCTGCTGTCCCCGCTGGCCCTCTCCGCGCCGGTCGAGGAGGACGAGCAACTGACGGGCGCCGAACAGATCCACCGAGTACTGAGGCGGTGGCTGCGCGAATCCAACGGCCCGCAGGTCCCGTTGCCGGCCCACACCGACGCGCCCGACAGGGGCGCGGGGAACCGCGCGACAGGCCACGAGGGACCCGCACCCGCCAAAACACAGAACCCGGCGGACGCATAGGCACCCGCACTCGAAGAAGAACGCACCCGAGTGTGATCGGATGGGGGCACGGAACCCGGCAACGGGACCCCATCGAAAGGACACATCGTGGCAACCACGCGCACCGCACACACGGTCTGGGAGGGCGAGCTCCTCAAGGGCAGCGGCACCGTCACCTTCGACTCCTCCGGCATCGGTTCGCAGCCGGTGTCGTGGCCGTCGCGCGCGGAGCAGGCGAACGGCAAGACCAGCCCCGAGGAACTGATCGCGGCCGCCCACTCCAGCTGCTTCTCCATGGCGCTCTCCCACGGCCTCACCGGCGCGGGCACCCCGCCCACCCGCCTGGAGACGAAGGCCGACGTGACCTTCCAGCCCGGCGAGGGCATCACCGGCATCCACCTCACCGTCCGCGGTGAGGTCCCCGGCCTGGACGCGGACGGCTTCCAGTCGGCGGCCGAGGGCGCCAAGAAGAACTGCCCGGTCAGCCAGGCCCTGACCGGCACGACCATCACGCTGACGGCCGAGCTGGCCTGACCTGCGGCTCCGCTCCACGACGGCCGGACAGGCGCCCCAGCGGGCGGCCTGCCCGGCCGTCGCCGTGACACGGCTCCGGGCCGGACGCCGTCGTGCGCCCCGCAGATGAATCCGTTACGCCCCCACCCCTGAGCGCGGACCGCCGCCCACCCCATTGACAAGAACTCACTCAAGTTTTGTGCTGGAGGGGGGAACAGCTGGCGGAACCTTGCTGGAAGGGGACGGCGATGGGACGCGCGGTCGGAATCGATCTCGGTACGACGAACTCGGTGGTGGCCGTACTGGAGGGCGGCGACCCGACCGTCGTGGCCAACGCGGAGGGACAGCGGACCTCACCGTCCGTGGTGGCCTTCGCCAAGAACGGCGAGGTCCTCGTCGGCGAGGTCGCCAAGCGGCAGGCCGTGACGAACGTGGAGCGCACCGCGCGCTCCGTCAAACGCCGTATGGGCGACACGCATTGGCGCTTCCCCGATCAGGGTTCCGTGGACGGTACGCGCTACCGGGCCCAGGAGCTGTCGGCGCGCGTCCTGCAGAAGCTGAAGCGGGACGCCGAGTCGTATCTCGGGGAGGACGTCACCGACGCCGTCATCACCGTGCCCGCCTACTTCGACGACGCCCAGCGGCAGGCGACCAAGGAGGCGGGGGAGATCGCGGGGCTGAAGGTCCTGCGGATCGTCAACGAGCCGACGGCGGCCGCCCTCGCGTACGGCCTCGACCGGGGCGAGGAGCAGACCGTGCTCGTCTTCGACCTCGGCGGCGGCACGTTCGACGTCTCGCTGCTGGAGATCGGCGAGGGGGTCATCGAGGTGAAGGCCACCAACGGCGACACGCGTCTGGGGGGCGACGACTGGGACCAGCGGGTCGTCGAATACCTCGTCAAACGCTTCAAGGGGCAGTACGGCATCGACCTCGGCAACGACAAGATGGCGCTCCAACGGCTGCGCGAGGGCGCCGAGAAGGCCAAGATCGAGCTGTCCAGCTCCTCCGAGACCTCCATCAACCTGCCGTACGTCACCGCCTCCGCCGAGGGCCCCCTCCACCTGGAGGAGAAGCTGACGCGCGCGCAGTTCCAGGAGCTGACCGCCGACCTGCTCGACCGCTGCAAAACGCCGTTCCACCAGGCCGTCAAGGACGCCGGGGTCAAGCTCGCCGCGATCGACCACGTCATCCTCGTCGGCGGCTCGACCCGGATGCCCGCCGTGACCGACCTGGTGAAGGAACTCACCGGCAAGGACCCGCACAAGGGCGTGAACCCCGACGAGGTGGTGGCCGTGGGCGCCGCGCTCCAGGCGGGCGTCATCCGCGGCGACGTGAAGGACGTCCTGCTGCTCGACGTCACCCCGCTGTCCCTGGGCATCGAGACCAAGGGCGGCATCATGACCAAGCTCATCGAGCGCAACACCACCATCCCCACCCGGCGTTCGGAGATCTTCACCACGGCCGCCGACAACCAGCCCTCGGTCGGCATCCAGGTCTACCAGGGGGAGCGGGAGATCGCCGCGTACAACAAGAAGCTGGGCGTCTTCGACCTCACCGGGCTGCCGCCGTCGCCGCGCGGGGTGCCGCAGATCGAGGTGGCCTTCGACATCGACGCCAACGGCATCATGCACGTCTCGGCGAAGGACCTGGCCACCGGCCGCGAACAGAAGATGACCGTCACCGGCGGCTCCGCCCTCCCCAAGGACGACATCGACCGCATGATGCGGGAGGCCGAGCAGTACGCCGACGACGACCGCCGGCGCCGCGAGGCCGCCGAGACCCGCAACCACGCCGAGCAACTCGTCTACCAGACCGAGAGGTTCCTCCGCGAGAACGAGGAAAGCGTCCCCGCCGACGCCAAATCCGAGGTGGAGGCCGCGACCGCCGACCTCAAACGCCTCCTGGAGAACCCCGAGGACACCGCCGCCCTCCGCGCCGCCACCGAGAAACTCGCCACCGTCAGCCAACGCATGGGCCAGGCCATGTACGCGGCGGCCGCCGCCGGCGGTTCACCGGGCGACTCGGCGAACGACGCGTCCTCGGGTCCTGCGGAGGACGAAGGCGTAGTGGACGCGGAGATCGTGGACGACGAGAGGGATCAGAAGGGCACGAAGGGGGGCGCCGCGTAGGGCGGCGGTCCGGGGCGGGGGCGGAGCTGAGACCGGCCTCAGTACTTCTCGCGGTAGTGCCGCAGGATCTCCGTGGTCCGTTCGGCGGAGGCCGCGTGCGCGGCCATGTGGTCGAGGACCTCCAGGTGCATGGCGACCTCACCGCGGGAGTCGAGGTAGAGCGCGCCGGTGAGGTACTCGGTGTAGACCATGTCGGGAAGCTCGGGTTCGGCGAAGCGGAAGAGGGAGAACGGGGCGTACGTGCCCGGGTGGGGCCCACTGGCGAACTCGGAGACCTGAAGGGTGACGTGGTCCTTCCGGGTGATCTCCAGGAGGCGGTCGATCTGGTCGCGCATGACCTGGGAGCGGATGCTCACCGGCCGCAGGAGGGCCGTCTCGTCCATGATGACCCAGAGGTGCGGAGGGTTCTCCTGAGTGAGGAGCTTCTGCCGGGCCATGCGCAGCGACACATGGCGTTCGATCGTCTCGGGGCCGGTCTGCCCGACCGTTCCGGCCTCCATGACGGCCCGCGCGTAGTCCTCGGTCTGCAGCATCCCGGGCACGAAGTGCGGCTCGTACTGCCGGATCAGATGCGCCGCGCCCTCAAGGCTGACGTACACGCTGAACCAATCGGGCAGCACATCGTGGAACCGCTGCCACCAGCCGGGCTTGTTCGCCTCCTCGGCCAGCCTCACGAACGCCGCGACGTCGTGCTCGGCGATGCCGTACGTCGTCAGCAGGACCTGGACGTACGGGATCTTGAGCGAGACATCCGCGGTCTCCATGCGCCGTACGGTCGCCGGGGCGACCCGGAGGACGCGTGCCGCCTCCTCGCGCTTGAGCCCGGCGGCCTCGCGCAGTTCCTGCAGCCGTCTTCCGAGGACCACCTGGCCCACGGTGGGGGCGGCCCGCCGCTCACTCACGCCACGCCTCCCCACGCGCCGAAGTATGCGACCAGTCTGTCATGTTCCGGTGGACATCTCATGGGGCCGGGTCATCCGTGAGTGGAGGTACGTGACCGTAGCCGGGTCGGCCGGGAGAAACGTCTCGATGGCCGGCTCGGCCACTGTCACGTCCATGGGGGTGTTGAAGGTGGAGACCGACGAGACGAAGGAGAGCACCCGGCCCTCGTGCTCGATCCGCATCGGCAGCGCGAAGTAGGGGCTCGCCGCGGCTCCGGGCTCCCGGCCCCCGTCCCCGTCCGGATCCTCCTCGGGCGTGCCCGGCGGCAGCGGATACGCCGCCACATCCTCGTACAGCGCGCGCAGCGGTTCCCAGCGGCGCAGGGCGATCTGGCGCTCCAGCCGGTCCAGCAGATGGCCCCGCCAGGCGCGCAGATTGCGGATGCGGGGTGCCAGGCCCTCGGGGTGCAGGGTCAGCCGCAGGCCGTTGAGCGGTGCTGCGAGCAGGGAGTCGGGGATGCCGTCCAGCAGCATGGCGATGCCTTGGTTGGCGGCCATGACGTCGTACGTCGCGTTCATCACCAGCGCCGGATACGGCTCGTAGCCCTGGATCAGCCGTTGCATGCCCTCGCGCAGGGCCGCCAGCGCCGGATCGTCCAGCGGGGTCTCCGGGTAACGCGGGGCGTAACCGGCGGCCAGGAGCAGCGCGTTGCGCTCCCGCACGGGTACGTCCAGGTGCTCGGCGAGCCGCAGGAGCATCTCCTCGCTCGGCCGGGAGCGGCCCGTCTCGACGAAGCTGATGTGCCGTGCCGAGGAACCGGCCCGCAGCGCCAACTCCAGCTGGCTGAGCCGACGTTGCTCCCGCCAGGACCGCAGCAGCGGGCCGACGCCCTGGTCGGCGGGGGTGGCGGGGCGGTCCGCGGCGCGGGTCGGGACAATGGTCATGCGAAGAACGTAGTCGAGGCGATCGAGGTGTGGCGCGTGTACAACCCGTGGAACCCGTCCTGGGAGGCGACGGCCGTCTACCGGGCCCGGGTACGAGGATGCCTGCTGGGCGGGGCGGTCGGGGACGCGCTCGGCTATCCGATCGAGTTCGCCTCGCTCGACATCATCCGGTCCCAGCACGGCGGCCGCGGGGTGACCGGGCTGGTGCCGGACGGCGAAGGGGTCGTGGGGCGGATCAGCGACGACACCCAGATGACCCTCTTCACCGTCGAGGGACTCCACCAGGCCCACGAGCACGAGCGCCTCAAGGGAGCCGACGGCACCTGGACCGAGCTGCTCCGGGGCGCCTACGGCCGCTGGCTCGACACCCAGCGGCAGCCCGGCCCCGACCCGCGCGCCGGCTCCGGCCTCGCCGCCCTCCCCTGGCTGTACGCCCTCCGCGCCCCCGGCAACGCCTGTCTCTCCGGCCTCGCCCAGCCGTTCCACGCCGAGCCGGCCGTCCCGCCGGGCCGGCCCGGGCCGATCAACCCGGACTCCAAGGGCTGCGGCACGGTCATGCGCTCGGCCCCCTTCGGGCTGGCCCGCGTCCCGGCCGAGACCGCGTTCGAGCGGGCCGTACAGGGCGCCCGTATGACCCACGGCCACCCCACCGGCTACTACGCCGCAGGCGCCCTGGCCGCCATCGTCGCGTATCTGGTGGCCGACGAGTCGCTGGAGGGCGCCGTGCTGCGCGCACTGCGGCTGCTCGCCCGCCACCCCGGCCACGAGGAGACCAGCACGGCCCTGAACCGCGCCCTCGACCTGGCCGCCGAGGGAGCGCCCACCGCCGAGAAGGTCGAGTCCCTGGGCGCCGGCTGGATCGCCGAGGAGGCCCTCGCCATGGGCGTCTACTGCGCTCTCGCCACCCACAGCGTCACGGAAGCCCTGCTCCTCGCCGTCAACCACTCGGGCGACAGCGACTCCACCGGCTCCATCTGCGGCAACCTCCTCGGCGCCCACTACGGCGACCACGGCCTGCCGCACGACTGGGTGGCGGTGACGGAGGGCCGCGCCGACATCACCGTCCTGGCGGACGACTTCGCGACGGAGTGCGCAAGGATCTGAGAACCGTCCGACCAGGGACCCGGCGGCCGGGCTGTGGCAGGCTGAGAGAGACCGCACGTCATGGAGGGGACGTCACGGAAGGAGTCGGCCATGGCCGTCGAAGCCTTGTCGCAGAAGGAGATCGAGGACCGGCTGGCGGAGCTGCCCGGTTGGTCGCTGGACGGGGACCGGATCGCCCGCTCCTACCGGCTGGCCTCGCACCTCGCGGCGACCGCGCTGGTCGTGCACATCGCCCGGACGCAGGAGGAGCTCGGCCACCACTCCGATCTCACCCTCGGCTACGACACCGTCTCGCTGACCATCAGCACGCACAGCGCGGGCGGCGCCGTCACCGAGAAGGACTTCGAGCTGGCCCGCAAGGTGGAGGCGCTCGCGCCCGGCCACGGGGCGGGCTGAGGCGGGTGCTGGACTACAACAAGGAAGCGGTCGACTACGACGCGCTGCGCGGCGGCGAGCCCCGGGCCGAGGCCGCCGCCGAGGCGGTGCTCGGCCTCGTCCCCGAGGGCACCCGCCGGCTGCTCGACCTCGCCTGCGGCACCGGGATCGTGACCCGGCGGTTCGCGGCCGGGCGGCACGGGATGCGGGTGACCGGCATCGACCTCACGCACGCGATGGCGAGCCGGGCCGCCGAACGGCTGCCCGGCTCCGTCGTGATCGCCGACGGCCGCCGACTCCCCTTCCGGGACGGGGAGTTCGACGCCGTGACCAGCGTGTGGCTGCTGCACCTGCTGGGCGGCGCCGAAGACGTACGGACCGTCGTCGCCGAGTGCGCCCGGGTGCTCCGCCCCGGCGGGGTCTACGTCACCACCGTCGACAAGGCCGCCGCCCACAACGTGGGCAGCGACATCGACGCCGTCCTCGCCCCACGCCCCCGGACCCCGGCCATGGACACCGCGGCGACCGTCGAGAAGTACGCCGACGAACACGGCCTGCGCACCAACGGACACGCCCGCTTCCCCGGTCGTGGCCAGGGCCGAAGCCCCCGCCGCACCGTCGCCGACCTGCGGCGCGGCTGGTTCGTGACGCTGCCGCCGGGCGACCCGCGCGCCGACGGGTTCGCGGTCCGGCTCGCGGCCCTGCCCGACCAGGACCGGGCCCGCCCGGACCCGGAGTTCACCCTGCGCGCGTTCCGCAAGGGCTGAGCGTCCGGGTTCAGGAGACCGTCGGCCGGCTGGGCCACCCTCAGGGTGCCGATCGAGTCGGTCGAACACGCTCAGGGCGAGTTCCTGCGGCTGGGTGCGGACATCGAGGTGCTGGCACCGGGCGAGCTGCGCGCGAGGATCGGCCGCACGGTCGCCGAACTGGCCGAAAGGTACGGCAACGTGGCCGGGAACGGCGGCGACTGAGAGGCGGAACCCGTCCGTCCTTTCTGGAGGTTCGTCACGTGCAGCACCCGCACAGGTACCACAGACGCCGAGCCCTGCGCTCGGCGGTGACAGCGGCCCTCGTCGCCGCCGGACTCGTCACCTTCACCGTCACCCCCGCCGAGGCGGCCACCGCCCGCCAGGTCGAGGCCCTCGACCGAGGCGTGGTCAGTGTGCACGTCGACAGCGGCAACCTGGTCAGCTGGCGCTGGCTGGGGACCGACCCGAACGACGTGTCGTTCAACGTCTACCGGGCCGGTACGAAGGTCAACTCGACGCCGGTCACCGGCTCCACCAACTACTTCCACTCCGGGGCGCCCTCCCAGGCGGACTACACGGTCCGGGCGATCGTGAACGGAGTGGAGCAGGGCGACTCGGTCCACGCGGTCCAACTCCGCACCGGCTACAAGGACGTACCGATCAGCGCGCCCGCGGGGGGCACCACCCCGGACGGCGTCGCGTACACCTACGAGGCCAATGACGCCTCCGTCGGGGACCTCGACGGCGACGGCGCCCTGGAGTTCGTCCTGAAGTGGCAGCCGACGAACGCCAAGGACAACTCGCAGTCCGGCTACACCGGCAACACGATCATCGACGGCATCAAGCTGGACGGCACCCGCCTGTGGCGTATCGACCTGGGCCGCAACATCCGCTCGGGCGCGCACTACACGCAGTTCCAGGTGTACGACTACGACGGTGACGGCAAGGCCGAGATCGCCGCCAAGACGGCGGACGGCACGGTCGACGGCGCCGGCACGGTCATCGGCAGCTCGTCCGCGGACCATCGCAACTCCAGCGGCTACATCCTGTCCGGCCCCGAGTACCTGACCATGTTCAACGGCCAGACGGGCAGGGCGATGCAGACCGTGGACTATGTCCCGGCCCGCGGCACGGTCTCGTCCTGGGGCGACTCCTACGGCAACCGCGTCGACCGCTTCCTCGCCGGGACGGCGTACCTGGACGGCGCCCGCCCCTCGCTGATCATGGCGCGCGGCTACTACACCCGTTCGGTGATCGCCGCCTGGGACTGGCGGAACGGCTCCTTCACCCGCCGCTGGACCTTCGACACCAACTCCTCCACCAACAGCGGCAAGGGCTTCGACGGGCAGGGTTCGCACAGCCTCTCCGTCGGTGACGTCGACAACGACGGCAAGGACGAGATCGTGTACGGGGCGATGGCCGTGGACGACAACGGCAACGCCCTGTGGACCACCAGGACGGGCCACGGCGACGCCCAGCACCTGGGCGACCTCGACGCGTCCACCTCGGGCCTGGAGTACTTCAAGGTCTCCGAGTCCACCTCGCAGCCCGCCGAGCTGTACATCAACCCGGCCAACGGCGCGATCCGCTGGCAGCTCGCCGCCTGCTGCGACAACGGCCGGGGCGTCGCCGGGGACATCTACGCCGGCAACGACGGGCCCGAGATGTGGTCCGCCTCCGACTCGTCCATCCGCGACGAGGGCGGCGCGACGAAGGGCCGGGAGCCCTCCTCCGTCAACTTCCTCTCCTGGTGGGACGGCGACCCGGTCCGTGAACTCCTCGACGGCACCCGCATCGACAAGTACGGCACCTCCTCGGACACCCGCCTGCTGACCGGCTCCGGGGTGTCCTCCAACAACGGCACCAAGGCCACCCCCGCCCTCTCCGGCGACATCCTCGGCGACTGGCGCGAAGAGGTCGTCTGGCGCACCAGCAGCAACACGGCGCTGCGGATCTACTCGACCCCCGTCGAGACCGGCACGAAGATCACGACCCTGCTGCACGACACGATGTACCGCACGGGTCTGGCCTGGCAGAACACCGCCTACAACCAGCCCCCGCACACCAGCTTCTTCATCGGGAACGGGATGCCCACGGCACCCAGGCCGACGGTGTACACGCCATAACTCATGCGACACGAACGGGTGTATTTTCAGCCGTCCTAGTGACGTCGGCGGACAAGGGCGGGACCATCCGTCGATGACCTTGTCCCGCCTCGTGACCGCCGCTCCGGCGATCATCACGCTGATAGCCGCCACGGTGATGCTCTTCTGGTGGATCCGCCACCGTGACGACGAGGACGAGTGAGGGCGCGCGCCGACCCGGCGCGCGCCCTCTTTCTCGTCCTGCCCGGGGGTGTCAGGTCACCGCGCAGGACTGGTCACCGAGCTTGAACGCGGTCGGTTTCCCGTTCGTCCCCGACCAGCTTCCGGTGAAGCCGAAGCTCACCGACGAACCCGCCGCCACGTTCCCGTTCCAGCTGATGTTCTTCGCCGTGACGGCCGACCCCGACTGGGTGTGGTCGGCGTTCCAGAGCTGGGAGACGCTCTGGCCGTTCGGGAAGGTCCAGCCCAGCGACCAGCCGGTCCACGCGCTCGTACTCGTGTTGGCCAGCCGCACGTCCGCCTGGAAGCCGCCCGACCACTCACTGGTGATCTTGTACGTCACCGCGCAGGCGCCCGTGGGCTCCGGCTCCGGGTCGGGATCGGTACCGCCGCCTCCTCCTGCCGAGTCGGAGGAGTCGCCGTAGACGACGCCGCGCCCGTTCGTCGCGACGTAGACCCGGCCGTAGACACGCGGATCACCCGTGATCGCCGCGCCCGTCCAGCCCCACTGGTGGGCGTCGTCGTTGATCCGGGTCCAGGTCGCGCCCTTGTCCGTCGAGCGGAAGATGCCGCGCACGCCGCCGATCTTGGCGCTGGTGTAGAGGGTCTGGTACGAGGCCCCGGTGGCCGCCTTGCCGAAGCCGATGGTGTCGGCCTGCTCGACGTTCGAGAGCTTGGTCCAGGTGGTGCCGCCGTCCGTGGAGTGCCACAGACCGTAGGCGCCGTCCGTCGCGCCGCCCGCCAGCCACACATCACCCTTCACACCGGCCAGCGCTTTGAAGCGGACGCTGTCACCGCCGGGCAGGCCGGTCGCCGAGGAGGCGGTGAAGGTCGCGCCGCCGTCCGTACTGACGTAGAACTTCCCGGACTTGAAGCCGTAGAAGGTCTTCGGGTCCACCCGGTCCGACTCGACGATCGCGCCGGCCGGGATGCCGCTCGACGCCGACCACGAGGTGCCGAAGCCGGTCGCGTACTGCACGCCGGTGCCGTCCGGGCTCCACACGAACCGGCTGCCGTCCGAGGCCGCCGCGACCGTACCGCCGCCGCTGACGCCCGAGGGGTCGGTGCCCGCGAACCAGTTGGCGCCGTTGTCCGTGGAGAAGGCGATGTGCGGGCCGGAGTCCAGGTCGCCGACCCGGACGACCGTGTTCGGGTTGGACTCCGCGTAGTCCAGGCTGGTCGTCGTCGTGAAGTTCGGCGAGGTGAACATCATCGACGGGACCTTCGTCAGGTCCGTGTGCCGGAAGCCGCCGATGTCACCGAGCGCGCTGAGCAGCGGGGCGCCGGACGGGGGAGAGGCCAGGTCGAGGACCGCGGTCTCCTCCAGGCCCTGCACCATCGGTTTGATGGTGAACTGGCCGCCGCTGTCCCAGTTCCCCAGGTTCTCCGTGCCGTAGACCGTCGCGCCCGTCCCGTACATCATCCGGTTCGAGTCGAACGGGTCGATCTCCAGCGCCTCCGTCATCCAGCCCAGCTTCGGCGCCTGCTCCGGCGGCGACGGGTTCGCGCCCCAGGTCAGCCAGGGCGACGACGACACATCCATGGTGTAGCGGTTCGAGCGGTTCGGGTACGACGAGTAGTCCCACGCCTTGGTCCAGGTGGCGCCGCTGTCCGTCGAGCGGAAGATCTGGGTGTCCGGCCACCAGGAGCTGTACGCCGTCGCCATGACCGTGCCCGGGTCCGAGCGGTCGACCGTCAGCCCGCTGAACCCGTAGTACGTGTCGGCCTCCGCCACCGGGCTGATGTCCGTCCAGGCGCCCGTCGCGGTCGCGTACCGCCACAGCCGGCCCTTCCCGCCGTCGTACGGGCCGCCCTTGTCGCTGTAGGAGAGGTAGAGGTGTCCGTTCGTCGCGTCGAGGACGCCCTTGTGGGCCAGATAGCCGGTCGGCTGGCCGGCCACCCGCGACCAGGTCGCGCCCGCGTCCGTCGAGCGGTAGACCGCGTTGTCCTTGTCGGCGACCCCGACGTAGATGCTCTTCGTCGCGTTGCCGGACGTGCCGGTGGTCTCGTCGAAGGTGACCCAGACGATGCCCTGGTTGTCGGACGCGTAGCCGCTCGTGTCGCTCGCGTCCTGCACGTAGTTCCCGACGTTGGGGAAGTCCGTCACCTGCGACCAGGTGACCCCCGAGTCCGTCGACCGCCACAGCCCCTTGCCGCTGGGCGCGCCCAGATACAGCACGCTGTTCTTGTTCGGGTCCACCGCCAGGCGCTCGCCCATGCCCCGCCCGGGCATGTTCCCGCCCAGCTTGAACGGCAGGTTCGTCCTCGCCCAGCTCGCGCCCCGGTCCGACGACCTCAGGATCGCCCCGTTCCCCGGGTCCCAGCTGTTCGTGTACGTACCGGCCGCCACGTACACCTTGTTCGGGTCGACCGAGTCCGACGCGAGGCTCACGACACCCGTGTGCCCCCAGTTGTCCCAGCCGACCGAGTCGAGCACCGGGGTCCAGGTCTTCGACGACTGCACCCAGCGGTAGGCCCCGCCGATGTCCGTACGGGCGTACGCGAGGTTCTGCTCCTCGCGGTTGAAGACGATGCCGGGGACGAAGCCGCCCCCGTCGATACGGGCGTTCTTCCAGGTGTAGGTGTCGGCGGCGATGGACACCGGCTTGTCGGCCTTCTCGGCGCCGAGCGCGGGTGGGGATCCCGCGAGAAGACCGGCCGCGAGGGCCAGGACGGTGGTGAGGATGCGGGTTCTTCGCAACGTGGGGGTCCTCTCCTGACGAGTGGGGGGAAGTTCTCAGAAAAGGGCACAGCAACCCCGCGCCCTCAAGGGGCGCGGGGAACTGCGCGACCAGCCACGGATCACCCGCGGCCGACATACGACCCGGAGCTACTCCAACAACTCCGCGTACGAACCCATGGCCAAGGCGATGTCCGCCTGAGCCCAGAACCGGTGATACGTGAACGACGGCGCGGCCCCGCCGGCGAGATACGCCTCGATCTTCGACCAAGCCGGATCGTCCTCGTAGAACGACCGGATCGAGTCGAACGTCGACGACGAGTTGATCGCGTCCCCGTTCGGCATCGTCCCGGTCCACCCACTCGGCACGTACACCCCGTCGTCGAACCGGTTGTAGTCGGCCCGGGTCTCAGGAACGGCGATGCCGAGCGAGTCCTGGTGGTGGTCCCACATGCCGTCGAGCAGCGCCTTCGCGACCCGGGCCGCGTCGGCGTCCCCGGAGCGGTCGGCGTAGTACGTCAGGGTCTTGGCGTACGCGGCCGCCACGCCCACGTCGTCGGTGTAGTCGGCGACGGTGACGTGAAGTCCCGCGTTGGCGCCGGGACTTGACGCACTCCAGGTGTCGGGCGCGCCGGACCACTGCAAGGTCGACGGAATGCGGTACGTCCCGTCCGGGTTGATCGTGGTCTTGGACAGCGCCCAGTCGACCCACTTGTCGAGGACGGTCTTCGCGGCGGCGTTGCCCGTCTGCTGGTAGTACTCGGCGACGCGCTCCATGGACCAGGCCTGGAAGCCGAACCACTGGTTGGACGCCGGGTCGTGGTACACGGGCTTCTCGTCGTAGAACATGCCGTAGAAGGTCGGCGTACCGGCCGGGGGAGTGGCGTACCGCCCCGCCCAGCTGTTGGTGGCGCCGCCCGCGATGCCGCCCTCGTCGGCCTGCAGCCAGCGGTAGAACTCGATCTGCCGGTTGAGGGACGTGGCCCAGTCCGCCTGCCCGGTGGCCGACTTGGGCTTCAGCGGGGCGTAGTTGGCGAGGGCGTACGCGGCCAGCGGGTTCTGGTAGCCGCCGTGCGTGTGACTGGAGCCGATGCGCCAGGCCCAGCCCGCCGCGGTGTCGGTGGCGCCGCCCCACGCGTAGTACCAGGACATCAGGTAGTGGGACGCGTCCTTGCCGGTACCGGCGGGGCAGCTGGTCGCCCCCACACAGTTGCCGATCTTCTTGAAGTACTTGTCGTACATCGAGTAGCGCAGATAGTCGCCCATCTTCGCGGCCTTGCCGATGGTCGCGGAGACGTCGGCGCCCTTGCCCTGCTCCTTGGCCCAGATGTCCGCCCAGTACGCGGCCTGCACGGCACGCGCGTCGGCGTCCGGGGCGTTGGTGAACTTCCACTGCTTCGAGTACGACGCGTCACCGGTGAACAGGTCCAGGTACCCGTTCGTGCCGCCGTACTTGAACTGGTCGCAGGTGGGCTGCGGGACGGTCTCCCACACGGACTCCTGCGGGCCGCGCTGGAAGGTGTTGATGTACGACGGGCCGGTGTCGGTCGGGCCCGCCTCGCACTTGCCGGGCGAGTTGCCGTAGCCGTAGACGTTGTCGACGTCCTGCAGCCAGTGCATGCCGTACACGTCGTCCGTGCCGTACGCGCTCTTCAGCTCGGCGGCGATGGGGTCCGGGCCGACCGAGACACCGGTGTTGAGCTGCGCCGGATACTCGTTCGGGGTGTCGTGCTCGGGCGCGTACGTCGCCGGCTTGGAGGCGTTGTAGAAGGAGTTGGTCGGCTGGTCGGCGTGGGTCGGGATCATGAACTTCTCCATGATGTCCCAGGCCCCGTTGAACTTGGACCAGTCGCCCGTCACCTTGCCGTACATGGCCTGGAGCCACAGGAGGTAGCTGTACGCCTCCGACGTGGTCTCATGACCGTGGTCCGGCGCCTCGACGATCAGTGTCTCCACCGAGTGGTAGGGGATGCCCTCGGGGGAGAAGTAGCCGTTCGCCGGGTTGGTGATCTTGCCGTACAGCTCCAGGAACCGTGCGTCGTACTCACCCGACGAGGCCAGCTGGGTCACGGTCACCGCGGCCTTGGCATGGCCGGTGGCCGTCGACTCGAAGACCGCCGAGCCGGTGCCCGAGGCATTGGCGCCGATGGTCACCTTCTGGGCGGTGTTCCAGTTCGACGACGTGAAGGTCAGCGACGCGCCGCCCGTCACGGAGAGCCCGGTGTTGCCGGACGCCCGCGCGGTCGTCACCGTCACACTGCCCGACGGCTGTGTCGAAAGTTTTACGTCGTACGTGCCCGACTCACTTTGCCGCACGCCCAGTTGGGTCGGCGAGACCACCACGGCGGGACCCGAGGCGACCGTGATGCCGACCGGCGTGGAGTCCGCCGACGCGCCCAGACTGTCGTACGCCTTGGCGACCAGCGAGTGACCGCCCACGCTCAGCCCGGTGGCCGAGAACGTGTACGGCGAGGTCGTGTCCGTGCCCAGCAGGGTCGTGTCGTCGTAGAACTCGACCTTGGAGATCGTCGCGCTGTCCGCGGCGGCCGCGGTGGCCGCCATCGGCACCGCGTCGCCCTGCGAGTACACCGCGCCCGCGGTCGGGCTGGTCAGCACCGTGATCGGCGGCTGGTGCGCGCCCACACAAGGAGTGCCGTTGACCGCGAAGCCGGCCGGCGCCGCGTTCGTGCCGCTGTACGTGAACTGGGCGCCGGTGGTCACCGCGGCCCCGACGGCGATCGTGCCGTTCCAGGACAGGTTGCGTGCCGTGACCGTCTTCCCGGACTGCGACCAGGTGCCGTTCCAGCCGTTGGAGAGCGTCTGGTTGCCCGCGTAGGCGTACGTCAGGGCCCAGCCGCTGATGGCCTCGGTGCCCCGGTTGGTGATCGTGAGTTCGGCGGTGAAGCCCGAACCCCAGTCGTTCGTCTTGTAATCGACGCTGCAGGCAACTGCCGCTGCGCTTGCGGGAGTTGAACCCGCACTCAGCATCGTCAGGGGGAGGGCGAAGGCCGCGACCACGGCGGTCCACAGGCGCCGCGTGATGCGGCGTCCGGGTCTGGGGTGCATGCTCTGGTTCCTTCCGTGCGGCTCTTACGAAGGTGGGGGCGGAGCAGCAACAACAAGCCTTGAACCAGTGGGAGCGCTCCCATATTGAGGAGAGGGGTGCTAGGGGTCAAGGTGCTTGAAGAGTCGAAAAGATTCGACGAGGCGAAAAGATTCGTCACGCGCAATAACGCAACACCTCTGTCTTTTACCGTCACTTGGCGCTACCTTCACCAACACCAGTGGGAGCGGTTCCATCAGTCGACACGTCCGTCACGGACGTCCGATCTGTAAGGAGTCGCTCATGCGACACCCCCCGCGTTCAGGTCTTTTACTCGTCGGCGCGAGCGTCAGCGCCGCGCTCATCGCGTCGTGGCCGGAGAGCACCGCCGTGCCCGCGTAGATGCCGCCCAGGTCCCGCTGGGCGCCCACGAGATCGGCGAGAACACCCGGAACCGCTCTTCCGGGTCCGCCCTGCCCGGGCCACTTCGGTCCCCCTCGGGACCACCATGTGCACCTCGCTCGGAACCTCCCGTACACCCCTCTCGGAACCTCCCGTACACCCCTCTCGGAACCTCCACGTAAACCCCACTACGGAAGAGGAAACCCGCACTCATGAGCCGTACCAGAACAGCACTCCTCGCGGCGTTGGCGCTGGTCGCCGGCGCCGCCGGGACCGCGATAGCCGCCGTACCGGACGACGTCGGCGCCAAGGCGATCCCCTGCACGGTCGACTACAAGGTGCAGAACCAGTGGTCCACCGGCTTCACCACCGCCGTGACGATCACCAACAACAGCGCCGCGAAGTCGTCGTGGGCAGTGAAGTGGTCGTACGCCGGGAACCAGACCGTCACCAACGGCTGGAACTCGAAGCTCACCCAGAGCGGCACCACCGTGACGGCCGCCAACGAGACGTACAACGGGTCGCTCGCGACCGGCGGTTCGGTCAGCTTCGGCTTCAACGCCACCTACAGCGGCACCAACGCCCTCCCGACGACGTTCACGCTCGACGGCGTGACCTGCAATGTCGACGACGGCGGCGGCGGACCCACCGACCCGCCGGACCCGGGCACCCCCGGCGCCAAGGTCGACAACCCCTACTCGGGCGCCAAGGTGTACGTGAACCCCGAGTGGTCCGCGAAGGCCGCCGCCGAGCCGGGCGGCAGCCGGATCTCCAGTCAGCCCACGGGTGTGTGGCTGGACCGGACCGCCGCCATCGAGGGCGTGGGCAGCGGCATGGGCCTGCGCGACCACCTCGACGAGGCGCTGGAGCAGAAGGGCTCCGACCAGCTCGTCGTCCAGCTGGTCATCTACAACCTGCCCGGCCGTGACTGCGCGGCCCTCGCCTCCAACGGCGAACTGGGCCCGACGGAGATCGGCCGTTACAGGACCGAGTACATCGACCCGATCGCGGCCATCCTCGCCGACGCGAAGTACGCGTCCCTGCGGATCGTCACGACCGTCGAGATCGACTCGCTGCCCAACCTCGTCACCAACACCGGCAGCCGCCCGACGGCCACCCCCGAGTGCGATGTGATGAAGGCCAACGGCAACTACGTCAAGGGCGTCGGCTACGCGCTCAACAAGCTCGGTGACGTGGCGAACGTCTACAACTACGTCGACGCCGGCCACCACGGCTGGATCGGCTGGGACGACAACTTCGGCGCCTCCGCCACGGTCTTCAAGGAGGCGGCGACCGCCGAGGGCGCCACGGTCAACGACGTCCACGGCTTCATCACCAACACGGCGAACTACAGCGCTCTGAAGGAGAACAACTTCACCATCGGCTCGACGGTGAACGGCACCTCCGTCCGTGAGTCGGACTGGGTCGACTGGAACCGCTATGTCGACGAGCTCTCCTTCGCCCAGGCCTTCCGCACCCAGCTGGTCTCGGTCGGCTTCAACTCCGACATCGGCATGCTGATCGACACCTCCAGGAACGGTTGGGGCGGCACCGCACGGCCCACCGGCCCCGGCGCCACGACCGACGTCGACACCTACGTCAACGGCGGCCGCTACGACCGTCGTATCCACATCGGCAACTGGTGCAACCAGTCCGGAGCCGGCCTCGGTGAGCGTCCGCAGGCGGCCCCCGCGACCGGCATCGACGCCTACGTCTGGATGAAGCCCCCGGGCGAGTCCGACGGGTCCAGCTCCGCCATCCCGAACGACGAGGGCAAGGGCTTCGACCGCATGTGCGACCCGACGTACACGGGCAACCCGCGCAACGGCAACAACCTCTCCGGCGCCCTGCCGAACTCACCGCTCTCCGGGCACTGGTTCTCCGCCCAGTTCCAGCAGCTGATGCAGAACGCCTACCCGGCGCTGTAAGGCCGATCGGCTGAACCGGTCCGCCAGGGGTGAGCAGTGCTTCCCCCAACCCCTGGCGGACCGTTCCGGCGTGTGCGCATACCGGTGGCGGGTCGGTGTGAGCTACGTCACGATGGCGGAGGTGGGCGGGAGCGATGAGTTCCGGGCGGCGGGGTGGTCTTCACCGCCGTCACCTCGTCACCCCCGTCAGCCCGTCAGCGGAAGAAGAGAGAATCCCATGCGTATCGTGATCTGCGCGTTCATCAGCCTGGACGGTGTCGTGCAGGCGCCCGGCAGTCCCGAGGAGGACACCGAGGGCGCCTTCGCGCACGGCGGCTGGACGCACCCCTTCTTCGACCCGGAGGTCGTCGGCGGCGCCTGGGACTCCGCGCTGAACAAGGCGGACGCGCTGCTGTACGGACGCCGCACCTGGCAGGCGATGGCCGGGGCGTGGCCCGCCCGCGCGGGCGACCCCTTCGCCGACCGGATGAACTCGATCCCCAAGTACGTCGTCTCCGCCACGCTCGCCGACTCCGAGCTGACCTGGGCCAACACCACCCGTATCCCCGGCGAGGAGGCCCTCGCCCACATCCGCAAGCTCGGTGAGACCGACGGCGGCGACCTCCTCGTCATGGGCAGCCCGACCCTGGCCCGCACCCTCCTGGCGGAGGGCCTGGCCGACGAGCTGGTCCTGATCGTCATGCCGGTGCTCCTCGGCGGCGGAAAGACGATCTTCCCCGGCGACGGCGCCAAGCACACCCTGGAGCTGGTCTCCACGGCCACGAGCGGCACGGGCGTGAACGTCTGCACGTACCGGGTGGCGGAAAAGGGCTGAATCGGCACGCCTAATTTGCCGATACGGCAAGGGAAGTGGCGGCTTCGCGGTGCGCCGGAGCAGGCTGACGGCACCCGGAAGAGAGGCTCACCGTCATGGGACAGCACCACCACGGTCAGGGTCGGCACGACCACAGCCACGACCACGGCCGTCACGACCACAGCCGTCACGATCACGGCCGTCACGATCACACCGACATCGACTGGGCCGAGCAGGCCGAGCATCTGGAGGAGCAGGCGGAACTGTTCGCACCGCTGAACCGGCAGGCCGTGTCCTGGGTGGCCGCACGGCAGCCCGAGCCGGGACTGATCGTCGACATCGGCAGTGGCCCGGGGGTCGTGAGCTGTCTGCTGGCCGACGGGTTCCCCGGCGCCCGGGTCGTCGCCGTCGACGGCTCCGGGCCGCTCCTGGAGCGGGCTCGCGCCCGGGCCGAACGCCTCGGCTGCGCCGACCGGTTCGGCACCCTTGAGGTCGAACTGCCGGAGGGACTGGCCGAGTTGGAGTATCCCGCCGATCTGATGTGGGCGAGCCGCAGCCTGCATCACCTCGGCGACCAGCGTGCCGGACTCGCCGCCTTCGCCCGACGGCTGGCCCCCGGCGGTGTGTTGGCGCTCGTCGAGGGCGGGCTGCCCGCGCGGTTCCTGCCGCGTGACATCGGCATCGGCCGCCCCGGACTGGAGTCCCGGCTCGATGTCGCCGAGGCGCTGTGGTTCAGCGAGATGCGGGCGGCGCTGCCCGGCAGCGTCACGGAGACCGAGGACTGGCCGGGGCTGCTCACCGCCGTGGGCCTGCGCGACGCCACGTCACGCACCTTCCTGCTCGACCTCCCGGCCCCCCTGTCGGAATCCGCCCGCGCCTACGCCGTGGCCTCCTTCCGGGGCCGCCGGGAAAAGTGCGCGGAACTGCTCGACGCGTCCGACCTCTCCACCCTCGACCGGCTCCTCGACCCCGACGACAAGAAGAGCCTGCACCACCGCACGGACGTCCATCTCCTCGCGGCACACACCGTGCATCTGGCCCAGCTGTGACGCCGGCCTGACGCCACCGCGACCGGGCCGGGCCGGGCTGGGACCACGGCCCGCTCCGAACGCACGAGACCGCCCGCCGGATCGCATCCCGCGGGCGGTCTCCGTATTCGATGTCAGCCGTCGTGGACCGTCGGCCTCAGACCATGTCGAGGGCCGCCGGGTCGGGACCGATGCGGCGGTCCTCGTTCAGCGCGCTGATCGCGGCGATGTCCTCGGTGTCCAGGGAGAAGTCGAAGACCTCGATGTTCTCCTTGATCCGGGACGGCGTCACGGACTTCGGGATGACCACGTTGCCCAGCTGGAGGTGCCAGCGCAGCACGACCTGGGCCGGGGTGCGGCCGTGCTTCTGCGCGATGGCGATGATCGCCGGGACCTCGAGGAGACCCTTGCCCTGGCCGAGCGGCGACCAGGCCTCGGTGGCGATGCCCTGCTCCGCGTGGTACTCGCGGGACGCGTGCTGCTGAAGGTGGGGGTGCAGCTCGATCTGGTTGACGGCCGGGATGACGGCCGTGGCCTCGATCAGCGTCTGAAGGTGCTCCGGAAGGAAGTTGGAGACACCGATGGACTTGGCGCGGCCGTCGGCCGCCAGCTTCTCGAACGCCTTGTACGTGTCGACGAACGTGCCCCGGGCCGGCAGCGGCCAGTGGATCAGATACAGGTCCACGTACTCCAGGCCCAGCTTGTCCAGGGACTCGTCGAAGGCGCGGAGGGTGGAGTCGTAGCCCTGATCGCTGTTCCAGAGCTTGGTGGTGACGAAGAGGTCCTTGCGCGGGACGCCGGAAGCGGCGATGGCCTTGCCGGTGCCCTTTTCGTTGCCGTAGACCGCGGCCGTGTCGATGCTGCGGTAGCCGGCCTCCAGCGCCGTGGTGACCGCCTGCTCGGCCTCGTCGTCCGGCACCTGCCACACGCCGAAACCCAGCTGGGGCATCTCGACGCCGTTGTTCAGGATGATCGGGGGGACCTTGCTGCTCACGAGCTCTCGATCCTTGAAGTCGTCGGTTGGTACAACCCATCGTCAACGATCACGGCCCGTGATGCATTCCTGAGCGGACCGCTCACGCCCCGAATCGCGCGCCGAATCGCAGAATGGCCGGAAACGGACCCAGCGGTTCCATGATCTCGATCCGTATCGGTCTGGACCATTGACCGAACACGGCCGCGCGGGGATTCTGTCCTCTGCGTCAACGCACATCGGTGAATTCTGGTCACATACGTGAATGGATGGAGCCCATGATCCCCACCCGAAGGAACCTCCTCGGCGCCGCCCTCGGCGGCGGTGCCGCCGCGGCTGCCGGACTGCCGGCCCCTCTCGCGCACGCCGCCTCCTGGCAGTTGAAGTGGTCCCCGTCCGCGAGCGCCGACGGACTCCGCGCCTTCGAGACGCTCGAGGACGACCGCGCCGACTCGCACACCTCCGCCTCGCCGCACATCTACGCGACCGGCGACACCTGGCGCTTCGACATGCACACCGTCGACCGGGACACCTCGACCGACCGCCAGCGCCACGAGGTCACCGGCCTGCGCACGGGCAGCGGCTTTCTCCGGTGGACCGAGGGGCAGACCTGGCGCGTCACCTACGGGATGTACATACCGAGTTCGCTGAAGGCGACCACCTCCTTCACCCACATCATGCAGATGAAGCAGCCCGGCAGCGGCACCTCGCCCCTCGTCGTGCAGTCGCTGCGCCGGGTGAACGGCGCGCAGACCATCGAACTGAAGCTGCCCGTCGACGACATCCTCGTCGGCCGCACCGACCTGGCACCCCTGCACGACTCCTGGGTCGACGTCGACTTCCAGGTCAAGGTCGGCAACGGCTCGGCCGGCTCGGTGCGCTGGATCCTCAAGAGGAGTTCGACGACGCTCATCGACGTCTCGCGCACCGGCGTCGACACCTTCCTCGCCGACCGACTGCGCCCCAAGTGGGGCATCTACCGCTCCCTCGGCGACACCTCGGGCTCCCTGCGGAACTGCCATCTGCTCCTGCGGAACCTGCGGGGCTACCAACTGGTGTGACCGCCCGGGGCGGTTGTCGCTCACGCCCGGTACAGCGCCTCCACCTCGGTCGCGTACGCCTTCTCGATCGCCTTCCGCTTCAGCTTCAGCGACGGCGTCAACAGGCCGTGCTCCTCGGTGAACTGATGCGCCAGGATGCGGAACGTACGGATCGACTCGGCCTGCGAGACCAGGGTGTTGGCGGCGACCACCGCCCGCCGCACCTCGGTCTCCAGCTCCGGGTCGCGCACCAGCTCGGCCGCCGACAGCTTCGCCTTGCCGTGCATCTGGAGCCAGTGCTCGACGGCCTCCCCGTCCAGGGTGACGAGGGCGGCGATGTACGGGCGGTCGTTGCCGACGACGATGCACTGGGCGACCAGCGGATGGTCGCGCACCCGCTCCTCCAGGATCGCCGGGGAGACGCTCTTGCCGCCCGAGGTCACCAGGATCTCCTTCTTGCGCCCGGTGATGGTGAGATAGCCGTCCTCGTCGAGGGAGCCCAGATCGCCCGTGGCCAGCCAGCCCTCGTGCAGGGTCTCGTCGGTGGCCTTGGGGTTGTTGAGATAGCACTGGAAGACATTGGGGCCGCGCAGCCAGATCTCGCTGTCGTCCGCGATGTGCACGGTCATGCCCGGGATGGCCTGGCCGACCGTGCCGTACCGGGTGCGCTCCGGCGGGTTGGCGGTCGCGGCGGCCGTGCACTCCGTCAGGCCGTACCCCTCGAAGATGTGGACGCCGGCGCCCGCGAAGAACAGTCCGAGCCGCCGGTCCATCGCCGAGCCGCCGGACATCGCGTACTTGATCCGGCCGCCCATCGCCTCCCGGATCTTGCCGTAGACGACCTTGTCGAAGAACTGGTGCTGCATCCGCAGCCCCGCCGACGGGCCGGGCCCGGTGCCCCAGGCCCGCGCCTCCATCGCGTCCGCGTACTTCACGGCGACCTCGACGGCCTTCTCGAACGGCCTGTCCCTGCCCTCCCGCTCGGCCTTGCGCCGGCTCGCGTTGAAGACCTTCTCGAAGATGTACGGCACCGCGAGGAAGAAGGTCGGCTTGAAGGCGGCGAGGTCCGGCAGCAGCACGGCCGCGTTGAGCTGCGGCTGATGACCGAACTTGACCTTCCCGCGGATACCGGCGACCTGCACCATGCGCCCGAAGACGTGTGCGAGCGGCAGGAACAGCAGCGTCGCCGCCTCGTCGCCCTTGCGGGACTTGAACAGCGGCGCCCAGCGCTCGATGACGGTGTCCGCCTCGATCATGAAGTTGGCGTGCGAGATGACGCAGCCCTTGGGGCGGCCCGTCGTGCCGGACGTGTAGATGATCGTCGCGATCGACTCGGGGGTCACCGCCCGCCGGTGCCGGTGCACCACCTCGTCGTCGAGGTGCGCCCCCGCCTCGTACAGCTCCTGCACCGCCCCCACGTCCAGCTGCCATAGCCGGCGCAGCTGGGGCAGCCGGTCGATGACCGTGGCGATGGTCATGGCGTGGTCCTCGTGTTCGACCATGGCCGCCGTGCACTGGGAGTCGTACAGCATCCAGAAGACCTGCTCGGCGGAGGAGGTCGGATAGACGGGGACGACCTGGGCGCCGACGGTCCACAGGGCGTAGTCGAACAGGGTCCACTCGTAGCGCGTACGGCACATGATGGCGACGCGGTCGCCGAACCGGATGCCCTGCGCGAGCAGCCCCTTGGCCAGCGCGAGCACCTCGTCGCGGAACTCGGCGGCGGTCACATCGCGCCACTCGCCGCGCTCGTCCTTACGGCCGAGCGCGATGTATGTCGGGTCCTCCAGGGCGTACTCGAAGACGACGTCGGCCAGACCGCCGACCGGCGGCGCCGACGCCAACGGAGGGTTGGTGAATTCGCGCAAACCCGCTCCTCGTGGCACTCCGCACAGCGCGTGAAAGCTACCTCACCAGGAGAACGGACGGGAGGGGTTGCGGAAAGGACGAATTCGGACCCACGGCACGGGTCGCCGACAGGAAATGTACGCAGACGGGGAGGTGTCCGGCGTAATTCCTGACGTCGTAGTGGGTTCCGGCATTGCAATCTCCACCGAACCCGCACGGCGCGGCTACGGTCCGCGTCCCCATGGACACGGTCTGGCCTGGGGAAACGCGAACGCCCCCAGTGCCGCCCGGTCGCAGGGACCGACACAAGTACCAGCGCGGCGGTCTTTCCCGTCACACCCCTCGCGCGCTGCCGTGCAGCCGGTCGCCGCCGGAGAGGATGGCCGCCGCCAGCGCGTCCGCGGCGCCGGCGGCCGCGCCGGGCCGCCGTCCGTGGACCAGGACGAAGTCGACCTCGCCCAGTTCGGGCAGTTCCGCGCGGTCCGGGACCCGGACCAGACCGGGCGGCAGCAGCCGTTGTGAATGCGCCATCACGCCGAGGCCCGCGCGGGCGGCGGCGATGAGCCCGTTGAGGCTGCCGCTGGTGCAGGCGATACGCCAGGCGCGGCCCTCGCGCTCCAGCGCCTCCAGGGCCAGGGCGCGGGTGATGCCGGGCGGCGGATAGACGATCAGCGGCACCGGACGGTCGGGGTCGAGGCGCAGGCGCTCCGCGCCGATCCACACCAGCCGGTCCGTCCAGACCGGCTCGCCGCGCGGGTCCTCGGGGCGCCGCTTGGCCAGCACCAGGTCGAGCTTGCCCGCCGCGAGCCGCTCGTGCAGCGTGCCGGACAGCTCGACGGTCAGCTCCAGGTCCACCTCGGGGTGATGGTGGCGGAAGCCCTCCAGGATCTCCGGGAGCCGGGTCAGCACGAAGTCTTCCGACGCGCCGAAGCGCAGCCGCCCGCGCAGCCGCGTCCCGGTGAAGAACGCCGTCGCCTGCTCGTGCACCTCAAGGAGCCGCCGCGCGAAACCGAGCATGGCCTCGCCGTCCTCCGTCAGCTCCACGGAGTGTGTGTCGCGGGTGAACAGCTGCCGCCCGGTCGCGTCCTCCAGTCGGCGCACGTGCTGGCTGACCGTGGACTGGCGCAGCCCCAGCCGCCGGGCGGCCTGTGTGAAGCTCAGAGTCTGGGCCACGGCGAGGAAGGTACGCAGCTGCGAAGGGTCGTACATACCGGACACCCTAACCGGTTATCGCAAAAAGCAATCACAGTCAGAGCCGTATGACGGATTCCCGATCAAGGGCCCGCAGAGGACGATGGAGAGGGGCTTTCCGGCCCCGACGCCCGATCTTTCGAACGCACGTGGAGCACCGTGAAACGCCTGCAGTGGCCGAGTTGGATGCCGATCGACCCGTACATCCTGCTGTTGCTCGGGACGGTGGGTCTCGCGGCGCTGCTGCCCGCGCGGGGTACGGCCGCCGAGGTCGCGTCGGGCGCGTCCACGGCCGCGATCGCCTTCCTGTTCTTCCTCTACGGCGCCCGGCTCTCCACCCGTGAGGCCCTGGACGGCCTCAAGCACTGGCGACTGCACATCACCGTCCTGGCCTGCACGTTCGTCGTCTTCCCGCTGCTGGGCCTGGCCGCCCGCGGCCTCGAACCGGTGTTCCTGAACCACTCCCTCTACACCGGTCTGCTCTTCCTCACGCTCGTCCCGTCGACCGTCCAGTCGTCGATCGCCTTCACCTCGATGGCGCGGGGCAATGTGCCCGCCGCGATCTGCGCGGGCTCCTTCTCCTCCCTCGCCGGCATCGTCATCACCCCGCTGCTCGCGGCGAGCCTGCTCGGCGGCAGCGTCGGCGGCTTCTCGGCCGACGCGCTGCTGAAGATCGTGCTCCAGCTGCTGGTGCCCTTCCTCGCCGGGCAGCTCGCCCGCCGCTGGATCGGGGGCTTCCTCACCCGGCACAAGCAGATCCTCGGTCTCGTCGACCGGGGCTCGATCCTCCTCGTCGTCTACGTCGCGTTCAGCGAGGGCATGGTGCGCGGGATCTGGAGCCAGGTCAGCCCGCTGTGGCTCGCCGGACTGCTCGTCGTCGAGGCCGTCCTGCTCGCGGTGATGCTGCTCCTCACCTGGTACGGCGCGAAGGCGCTGCGCTTCGACCGGGCGGACCGTATCGCCATCCAGTTCGCGGGCTCCAAGAAGTCCCTCGCCTCCGGACTGCCCATGGCGAGCGTCCTGTTCGGCCCCGATGCGTCCCTCGCCGTGCTGCCGCTGATGCTGTTCCACCAGATGCAGCTCATGGTCTGCGCGGTCATCGCCAAGCGCCGCGCCAAGGACCCGGTCGAGCCGGCCGTCACGGAGCAGCGAGACGAAGCGATACGAACCGCGGTCGGTACAGGGACACGTTCCGCGTGATGTTCAGCTGCGCCGAGGCCGCGTCCGCGTCCAGCCAGTTGACGTCGTAACTCAGGACCAGCCGGCCGTCGTCGACCGCCCGGTGCGCCTGCGGGTTGTACGCCGCGACCCCGCCGGCCGGCAGTGGCGGGCTGAAGCCCTTGGCGGGCCCGTGCCAGGGCCCGGTGGGGGAGCAGGCCCAGTACGCGGTGACCGTCGTCAGCCCCTCGGTCCCGGCGGCCATGGTGAACAGCACATACGTACGGCCGTCCCGTACGACGGTGAAGGCGCTGCCCACCCCCTTGTCCGCCCCGTCCCCGAGCACCGCCGCCGGCCGCCCCCGCACCGCCCACCGCGAGCCGTCCCAGTACTCCCACGCGCCCGGCTCCCCGAGCCTGCCGCGCGGCACCCGGGCCACATACGCGTGCGAGGTCGGCCGGGACGCGGCCTGGGCGTCGGTGCCGCCGAAGACGTAACTCCAGTCGCCCGCGTCCACGGCCGTCGTACCGAACAGCACCCGCCGGGCCGGATCGGCGACCGACGCCTGGTCCAGCACCGTCGTGATGCCCTCCAGCCGCAGATCGGGCAGCGACAGCGTGGCGACCTCGGTCGCCGTGGGCACCCCGTAGATCCACGGGGACCGCCCCGCCGTACGGGTCCACAGCAGCACCCGTACGACCTTCTCGTCCGAGCCGGGGGAGCGGGGCTCGACGCGGGCGGCCACCGGCCAGCGCCACCGCTGGGGGGCCGGGTCCGGGAAGACGGGGGCGGGGAGTGTGGATTCGAGGCGGCCCGAGGGGGACATCACCACCGCCGAGTTGCGCACCAGGGGAGTCGAGACGTCCCGCCACGCCACGGACTCGCCCACCGGGTTGGGCGGGGCGTGCACCTGGCCCAGATAGGTGTCCGAGAACAGCCACAGCACCCGCCCGTCCGGGAGCCGCACCGAGTGGGTGCCGTCGCCGCCGGTCCAGTCGTCCGTGCGGGTGGCGTCGTCGCCGTACCGGGTGAACTCGTCGGTCAGGGAGGCATCCGGGTCCCAGTCGCGGACCGTGCGGGCCGTGCAGGTGGAGCCGCCCTCCCGGTCGTCGTCCGGGAGGGCGGTGAGCAGCACGACCACGAGGGCCAGCACCAGTGCCAGGACGAGCACCGGTCCGGCCCCCGTCCGCTGTCGTGCTCTCGGGTCGTCGGGCACGGAAGGGACGTTAGTTGCCTCCGTGCACCTGGTCCATGGGCAGCCACAGGATCGCGCCCCGCGTCGCCGCGCCCGGCGGGTGCGTCCCGGCCACTTCCGCGTCGCTCAACGCCCGGTCATGGACGCGTACTTCGTCGATCGCCCCGGTGAAGTGGGCCCGGCTGTCGACCCGTTGCCCGATGTGCGCCCCGAACGGCGAGTTGCGGCTGACCGATCCGGGGATGTCGGCGGTGCTGAACGGCGTACCGTCGACGAAGAGCGTGAGCGCCCCCGCCACCCCGCCGCAGCACCAACCGGTGCCACTGCCCGTCGTTGTACGCGCCCGTGGACCGTACGGACGCGGTGCGGGGCGGCGCGGCCCCGTCCCGCACGGTGATCAGCCCGGTCAGCCGCCCCGCCGCGGGCTCCCCGCGCAGCCACACCTGCGGCTGCGTCGTCCCCACCCCGCCCACCCACAGCATCGGCTGCTCCCCGGTGGTGGCCGAGTAGCGGAACCACAGCGACGCCGTGAAGTCCTTGGTGTGCAATGGGAGTCGAGACCGATACGGCAGCCGTACGGCGTCGTCGGTGCCGTCGAACTCGATCGCACCGCCGAACGCCCCGTCCGTCGGCCGCGCCCCACCGAGCACAGCCGCGGGCCGGCCACCGGGAGCCTTGTCGGGCGTCGTCGGGTCCGGGCCCCGGCGCGGGGTCAGCCAGTCCTGCGTGAAGCGGGCGAAGCGGATCTCGTCCCGGGCGTCGACCGCGCCGCCCTCGTACAGCAGGCCCACGACATCGTTGCCATGCGTTCCGCCGATCCGCACCAGGTCCGAGTAGCCGGACCAGTCCGTGGTGACGACCGTGCCCCGGTCCACGCTCTCCCAGGGCAAGGGGCGCAGCCCCTGCTTTTCAGGGGCGCGGGGAACTTCGCGACCAGCCCCCACCGAAGCCGCACCCGGCAACGAGACAGGCGGACCCACGACGCGTACCCGGCGTTCAACCGGCGGGGCCAACCGGCGGGGCCAACCGGCGCAGGGGGCGCTCCCCGCCGGGGCCCCGCCGACGTGTCGCGGGGAGTCCGGTCAGCCCTGCGCGGCCGTGGCCCGCAGAGCGATCCGGTGCTCACCCGCGTACACGTTCATGGAGGCCCCCCGCAGGAAGCCCACCAGGGTCAGTCCGGTCTCCGCCGCCAGGTCGACCGCGAGCGAGGACGGCGCCGAGACCGCCGCCAGCACCGGGATCCCCGCCATCACCGCCTTCTGCGCCAGCTCGAAGGAGGCCCGCCCCGACACCAGCAGGATCACCCGGGACAGCGGCAGCGACCCGCTCTGCAGGGCCCGCCCCACCAGCTTGTCCACCGCGTTGTGCCGCCCCACGTCCTCCCGTACGTCGAGCAGCTCACCGTCCTCGCTGAACAGGGCCGCCGCGTGCAGACCCCCGGTCCGGTCGAAGACCCGCTGGGCCGCGCGGAGCCGGTCGGGGAGGCTCGCGAGGAGTTCGGGGTCGAGACGGACCGGGGGAGCGTCACCGCCGCGCGTGTCGTCGACGGGCCAGCGGGCGGTCGTACGGACCGCGTCCAGCGACGCCTTGCCGCACAGGCCGCAGGACGACGTCGTGTACACGTTCCGTTCGAGCGTGATGTCGGGGACGACGACATCCGGCGCCGTCCTCACGTCCACCACGTTGTATGTGTTAGAGCCGTCCGCCGTCGCGCCCGCGCAGTAGACGATGTTCTGCAGGTCGGACTGCTCGGCGAGCACGCCCTCGCTCACCAGGAACCCCGCCGCCAGCGCGAAGTCGTCACCCGGGGTGCGCATGGTGATCGCGAGCGGCTTGCCGTTCAGCCGGATCTCCATCGGTTCCTCGGCGACGAGCGTGTCCGGGCGCGTGGAGACCACCCCGTCCCGGATGCGGATCACCTTGCGTCGTTCCGTGACTCGTCCCATGTCGTCTCTCAGTCCCGGTTCTGTACGTGCTGATAGCCGAAGCGGCCCTTGATGCACAGGTTGCCGTGGGTCACCGGGTTGTCGTGCGGCGAGGTGACCTTCACGATCTCATTGTCCTGCACATGGAGCGTGAGGTTGCAGCCCACACCGCAGTACGCGCACACCGTGGTCGTCTCCGTCTGCGCCGACTCGTTCCAGGTGCCCGCCGCCCGCATGTCGAACTCCGACTTGAACGACAGCGCGCCCGTCGGACACACCTCGATGCAGTTCCCGCAGTACACACAGGCCGAGTCGGTCAGGGGCGCGTCGTGCTCGACGGCGATCCGGGCGTCGAAGCCACGGCCCACGACGGAGATCGCGAACGTGTTCTGCCACTGGTCGCCGCAGGCGTCCACGCACTTGTAGCAGAGGATGCACTTGTCGTAGTCGCGCACATACAGGTCGTTGTCGACCCGGGGCTCCTCGTCGACGCGGGCCGCGTCCGGCCCGAAACGGTCCGGCTTCGCCTCGTACTCCTTGATCCACCCGGCGACCTGCGGGGTCGTCGACAGATCGACCGAGGAGGCGAGGAGTTCGAGGACGATCTTCCGGCTGTGCCGGGCCCGCTCGGTGTCCGTCCTCACCTCCATACCGGGCTCGGCCTCGCGGGAGCAGGCCGGGACGAGGGTCCGGGCCCCCTCCACCTCGACGACGCACACCCGGCAGGCGTTCTTCGGGGTGAGGGTGTCGCCGTGGCAGAGGGTGGGGACGTCCTTGCCGGCGGCCCGGCAGGCGTCGAGGATCGTGGCGCCCTCGGGGGCGCGCACCGGCTCCCCGTCGATGGTGAACTCCAGCAGGCGACGCGGCACCCCCAGCGGTATCACGGTCATTCGTACGCCCCCAGACGGTCGATGGCGGATTCCACGGCGTTCCACGCGGTCTGTCCGAGACCGCAGATCGAGGCGTCCTTCATGGCACGGCCCACCTCGCGCAGCAGGGCGATGTCGGACGCCGCGTCCGCGCCCGTCCGCTCCACGATCCGGTGCAGCGCCTCCTCCTGGCGGACGGTCCCCACCCGGCACGGCACGCACTGCCCGCACGACTCGTCCCGGAAGAACTCCGCGATCCGCAGCAGCAGCCTCGGCAGCGGGACCGTGTCGTCGAAGGCCATGACGACGCCCGAGCCGAGCGTCGTGCCCGCCTCCCGCGTGCCCTCGAAGGTGAGCGGGATGTCCAGCTCGTCGGGGCGCACGAACCCGCCGGCCGCGCCGCCGAGGAGGACGGCGCGCAGCCGGTCCCGTACCCCGGCGAGGGTGAGCAGCTCGCCGAGCGTCGCCCCGAACGGCAGCTCGTAGACGCCGGGCCGTTCCACACTCCCCGACACGCAGAACAGCTTCGGCCCGGTGGACCGGCCGGTCCCGATCGCCGCGTACGCCGGGGCGCCCATCGCCAGGATCGGCAGCACGTTCACCAGCGTCTCGACGTTGTTCTCCACCGTCGGTTTCCCGAACAGGCCCTTCTCCACCGGGAACGGCGGTTTCGACCTCGGCTCGCCCCGGTACCCCTCGATGGAGTTGAAGAGCGCCGTCTCCTCGCCGCAGATGTAGGCGCCCGCGCCGCGTCGGATCTCGATGTCGAAGGCGTAGCCCTGGCCGAGGACGTCGTCCCCGAGCAGCCCACGTGCGCGGGCCTGCGCGACGGCGTGCTCCAGGCGGTGCAGGGCGCGCGGGTACTCGCCGCGCAGATACAGGTAGCCCTTGTGCGCCCCCGTCGCGTACGCCGCGATCGTCATCGCCTCGACCAGCGCGAACGGGTCGCCCTCCATGAGTACGCGGTCCTTGAACGTGCCCGGCTCGGATTCGTCCGCATTACAGACGAGATAGTGAGGATGGTCCGGCTGCGACGCCGTCGCCTGCCACTTCCTGCCGGTGGGGAACGCGGCGCCGCCTCGCCCGACCAGGCCCGAGTCGGTGACCTCACGGATGACGCCGGCGGGCCCGATCTCGAAGGCCCGCCGCAGGGCCGTGTAGCCCCCGTGGGCGCGGTAGTCGTCGAGGGAGGTGGGGTCGACAACACCTATCCGGGAGAGAAGGTTCAGCCCGGCCTGCCCCGCCTGCGGGACCGCCATCGCGGCCGGGGGCTCCGCGCCGGCCGCCTCGGGGGCGGTGGCGGCGACGACCGCGCCGTCAACGGTGGCCGGCGCGACGACGGCGGTGGCGCGAAGCGGATTCCGCACCCGGCTGGGGTCCGCGTCAATCAGCCCCTCCGGCGTTCGAGGAGCGGGGTCCGGGGCGGAGCCCTGTGGGATGGGACGGGCAGGGGCGGCGGGGGCGAAATCCCCCTGGGGGCCGGCCCGTACCACCAACGCCGCCGGCGCCCGCTCGCACAACCCCAGACACGGGCTCCGCTCGACCTGAACCCCGCTCCCGAGCCCCAGCCGCGCCTCGACCCCCGCGCACAACTCCGCCGCCCCCGCCGCCGCGCAGGCGAGGTCCGTGCAGACGTGCAGGACCGTCGTGGGCCGGGGCTTCACCGAGAACATGGAGTAGAACGTGGCCACCCCGTACGCCTCCGCGGGCGGCACCGTCAGCCGCCGGCACAGATGGTCCAGCGCCCCCTCACTGATCCACCCCACCCGGTCGTTGACCGCGTGCAACCCCGGCAACAGCAGATCACGACGCTCCCGGGCCTCCCGCCCACCCCGCGCCCAGCGAAGATCGGCGTCGGTGCGGTCCGCCCCCTCCCAGGAGGACTCCGGCGGCCCGAGCAGCGCGTCGACGGCCTCCCTCTCCTCGTCCGTGGGTTTGCTGTCGCCGAAGTGCAGGTCCACTTACGTCACCTCACGATGGTCGCGACGGTCAGCTTCTCGATCCGGATCGCCGACGCCTTGAACTCCGCCGTCCCCGCGATCGGACAGTTCGCCTCGATCGTCAGCTGGTTGGTGTCCACCTCGTCGGGAAAGTGCATGGTCATGAAGGCGAGCCCGGGCCGCAGCGCCGGATCGATCCACACCGGAGCCACCACCGACCCGCGCCGCGAGGACACCCGGACCTCCTCGCCCACCACGACCCCGTAGCGCTCGGCGTCCTCCGGGCACAGCTCGATGTACTCCCCGCGCCGCAGCGGCGAGGCGTAACTCCCGCTCTGCACACCGGTGTTGTACGAGTCCAGCCGCCGCCCGGTGGTGAGCCGGACCGGGAACCGCTCGTCCGTCAGATCCACCGGCGGATCGTGTTCCACGATCCCGAAGGGCGCGAGCCGGCCCCGGTTCGCCGGATCGGGGTCCCACAACCGGCCGTGCAGATACGTCGGTTCGAGCCCGTCGGTGTCCGGACAGGGCCACTGGATGCCCTGATGCTCCTCAAGGCGTTCGTACGTCATCCCGTAGTGCTCCGGCGACACCGACCGCAGCTCGTTCCAGACGGCCTCGGCGTCGGCGTACTTCCACTCGTGCCCGAGGCGCCCGGCGAGGTCGCAGAGGATGTCGATGTCCTCGCGGGCCTCACCGGGCGGGGTGACGGCCCGGCGTACCCGCTGAACCCGCCGTTCGCTGTTGGTGGTCGTCCCGTCCGTCTCCGCCCACCCGGCGGTGGCGGGCAGCACGACGTCCGCCAGCTCGGCGGTCTTCGTCAGGAAGATGTCCTGGACGACGAGGAAGTCGAGGGCCGACAGCCGCCGTACGGCCTGCTCGCTGTCGGCCTCGGACTGCGCCGGGTTCTCCCCGATGCAGTACACGGCCTTCAGCGAGCCCTCCTCCATGGCCTCGAACATCTCGGTCAGGTTCAGCCCGTAGCGCGGCTGGATCGCGGTGTCCCACGCCGACTCGAACTTCAGCCGCGAGTCGGGGTCGAGGATGTCCTGGAAGCCGGGCAGCCGGTTGGGGATGGCGCCCATGTCGCCGCCGCCCTGCACGTTGTTCTGGCCGCGCAGGGGCTGCAACCCCGAGGCGTAGCGCCCCACATGGCCGGTCAGCAGCGACAGGTTGATCAGCGCGCGTACGTTGTCCGTGCCGTTGTGGTGCTCGGTGATGCCGAGCGTCCAGCACAGCTGGGCGCGCTCGGCACGGGCGTAGGCGTGCGCCAACTGCCTTATGGCAGCGGCCGGTACGCCCGTCACCTTCTCGGCGAGCGACAGCGTCCACGGCTCGACGAGCGCCCTGTACTCCTCGAAGCCGGTGGTCGCCCGCCCGATGAACGCCTCGTTGGCGAGGCCCGCGTGGATGATCTCGCGGCCGATCGCGTGCGCCATCGGGATGTCGGTGCCGACGTTCAGCCCCAGCCAGCTCTCCGCCCACTCGGCGGTGCTCGTCCGCCGGGGGTCGACCGCGTACATCCGGGCGCCGTTGCGTATCCCCTTCAGCACGTGCTGGAAGAAGATCGGGTGGGCGAAGCGGGCGTTGGAGCCCCACATCACGATGACGTCGGTGTGCTCGATCTCCTCGTACGAGGAGGTGCCCCCGCCCGAACCGAAGGCGGCCGACAGACCGGCGACGCTCGGCGCGTGACAGGTGCGGTTGCAGGAGTCGACGTTGTTGGTGCCCATGACCACGCGGGCGAACTTCTGCGCCACGTAGTTCATCTCGTTGGTGGCGCGGGCGCAGGAGAACATGCCGAACGCGCCGCGGTGCGCCCGCAGTCCGCGGGCGGTCCGGTCCAGCGCCTCCTCCCAGCTCGCCCGCCGCAGCGGCTCGTCGCGCGAGTCCCGGACGAGCGGGTGGGTGAGCCGGGTGTAGGTCTTCGGTTGCCGTTTCCTGTTCCTCATGTTCCCGTTCCTCATGCGGCGCTCCTCAGGGCGAGCAGGTCCGAGATGGCGTGGACGGTGCGGAGCGTCGGCACCTCGACGCCGGTGATGTCCGCCAGCTCGACGACGGCGGTGAGGAGGACGTCGAGTTCCAGCGGCTTGCCGCGCTCCAGGTCCTGGAGTGTGGAGGTGCGGTGGTCGCCGACGCGTTCGGCGCCGGCCATCCGCCGCTCGATCGAGACGCCGACCTCGCAGCCCAGGGCGGTGGCGACGGCGAGCGTCTCGGCCATCATCGTCTCGATGACCTTGCGGGTGCCGCCGTGCAGACACATCTGCCGCATGGTCGCGCGGGACAGGGCGCTGATCGGGTTGAACGAGATGTTGCCGAGCAGCTTGATCCAGATGTCGCCCCGGATGTCGGGCTCCACCGGACACTTCAGGCCACCCGCCACCATGGCGTCGCTGAACGCCCGGCAGCGCGCCGAGACCGTACGGTCGGGTTCTCCGACGGAGAGCCGGGTGCCTTCCAAGTGCCGTACGACGCCGGGTCCTTCGAGCTCGGTCGCGGCGTAGACGACACAGCCGACGGCCCGTTCGGGCGCGAGCACCGCACTGACCGCGCCGGCCGGGTCCACGCTCTCGACGCGGTGGCCGTCGTGCGGGCCGCCGTGCCGGTGGAAGTACCACCAGGGAATGCCGTTCTGGGCGGCGATCACCGCCGTGGTCCCGTGCAGCAAGGGCTCGATCAGCGGCCCGCACGCCGCGTACGAGTTGGCCTTGAGGCCCAGGAAGACGAAGTCGACCGGGCCGATCTCGGCCGGGTCGTTCGTGGCGTGGGCGCGGGCGGTGAAGTCCCCGCGCGAGCTGAGCACACGCACCCCGCCGCGCCTCATGGCCGCCAGATGCGGTCCACGGGCCACGAGATGCACGTCCGCGCCGGCGCGGTGGAGCGCGGCGCCGACATAGGCGCCGATCGCACCGGCGCCGAGAACTGCGACTTTCATGGTGAGGGAGCTCCGTTCGGTCGAGGGATACCGCGGAGATGGCGCACTGCCGAACTCTGTCGACGAAATATTGTCTACAGTATGGAAGTTGGCCCAGCAAGGGTTCGCGCAACGGAAGGGCAAGGCATTACCCGGTCATGAAGGTGGCGGGGAACTACCGTTCGGCGCGCGGTGGATACCGCTCATCGCATACGGTCGACGTGCGGCCTTTTTTTCTCCCCCACCACTCCCTACCGTCCGGGATCATGAGTCCCCCCGTCGCACCCCCGGGCTGGAGCCGCTGGCTCGTACCCCCGGCCGCTCTCTCCGTTCATCTCTCCATCGGCCAGGCCTATGCCTGGAGCGTGTTCAAGCCGCCGCTCGAATCCGCGCTCGGCCTCAGCGGCACGCAGAGCGCCCTGCCCTTCCAACTCGGCATCGTCATGCTCGGCCTGTCCGCCGCGTTCGGCGGCACGCTCGTCGAGCGCAACGGTCCGCGCTGGGCGATGACCGTGGCGCTGATCTGCTTCTCCTCCGGATTCCTGATCGCCTCGCTCGGTGCGGCCACCGAGCAGTACTGGCTGATCGTCTTCGGCTACGGCTTCGTCGGCGGCATCGGCCTCGGCATCGGCTACATCTCGCCCGTCTCGACCCTGATCAAGTGGTTCCCGGACCGGCCCGGCATGGCCACCGGCATAGCGATCATGGGCTTCGGCGGCGGCGCGCTCATCGCCTCGCCGTGGTCCGCCCAGATGCTGGAGTCCTTCGGCTCGGACTCCTCCGGCATCGCCCTCGCCTTCCTGGTGCACGGGCTGTCGTACGCCGTGTTCATGCTGCTCGGCGTCCTGCTGGTCCGGGTGCCGCGCACCGAGAAGCCGGTCGAGTCCGGACCGGCCGTCCTCGACGGGGTACAGGTCTCCGCCCGCAACGCCATCCGCACCCCCCAGTTCTGGTGCCTGTGGGTCATCCTCTGCATGAACGTCTCCGCGGGCATCGGCATCCTGGAGAAGGCCGCCCCGATGATCACGGACTTCTTCGCAAACTCCTCCACCCCGGTCTCCGTCACCGCGGCCGCCGGCTTCGTCGCGCTGCTCTCGGCGGCCAACATGACCGGCCGTATCGTCTGGTCGTCGACGTCCGACCTGATCGGACGCAAGAACATCTACCGCGTCTACCTGGGCGTGGGCGCGCTGATGTACCTGCTGATCGCCCTGTTCGGCGACGCCTCCAAGCCGCTGTTCGTCGTCTGCGCCCTGGTGATCCTGTCCTTCTACGGCGGCGGCTTCGCCACGATCCCCGCGTATCTGAAGGACCTCTTCGGCACCTACCAGGTCGGCGCCATCCATGGCCGGCTGCTCACCGCCTGGTCCACGGCCGGTGTCCTCGGACCGCTGATCGTCAACTGGATCGCCGACCGGCAGGAAGAGGCGGGCAAGTCCGGCCCCGACCTCTACGGCACGTCCTTCTTCATCATGATCGGGCTGCTGGTGATCGGCTTCGTCGCCAACGAGCTGGTCCGGCCGGTCCACCCCCGCTTCCACATCCCCGCCCCGAGGGAGGCCGCCGATGTCGTCCAGCGACAGCAGCCCGAATCCGCCTGACCGGCGGCCGTTGATCATCTTTGCCTGGCTCTGGGTGGGTGTGCCTCTCGGTTACGGACTGTACGAACTCGTCCGGAAGGCTACGCAATTGTTCACCGGGTAAGGCGTTCGCACGTCCCGAGGTCTGACAGAAGCCCACAACACGGGCCGCGCATTACTGTCGCCTCACCCGCCCTCGTACCGGCGAGTCACTGAACAGACTGGTGGATCCCGCTGACCACAGGCTACGAGGGGAACCACCCATGAACGGCTCGCGAATCGCCGCCGTCGGCCACTACCAGCCCGCCAAGGTACTCACCAACGAGGCCTTGGCGGGCATGGTCGACACCAGTGACGAGTGGATCATGAGCCGCGTGGGCATCCGCACCCGGCACATCGCAGGACCCGACGAACCCGTCGACGAGCTGGCCGGGCACGCCGCCGCCAAGGCGCTCGCCGCGGCCGGCCTGGGCCCGGAGGCCATCGACCTCGTCGTGGTCGCCACCTCCACCGCCGTCGACCGCTCCCCGAACATGGCCGCCCGGGTCGCGAACCGGCTCTCCATCCCGTCCCCGGCCGCGATGGACGTCAACGTCGTCTGTGCCGGGTTCACCCACGCCCTCGCCACCGCCGACCACGCCGTGCGCGCGGGGGCCGCCACCCGGGCGCTCGTCATCGGCGCCGACAAGATGTCCGACATCGTGGACTGGACCGACCGTACGACCTGTGTACTCGTCGGGGACGGGGCGGGCGCCGCGGTCGTCGAGGCCGCGGACTCGGACGTACCCGGCATCGGGCCGGTGCTGTGGGGTTCGGTGCCCGAGATGGGCCACGCCGTACGGATCGAGGGCACGCCCGCCCGCTTCGCGCAGGAGGGGCAGAGCGTCTACCGCTGGGCCACCACCAAGCTGCCGCCCATCGCCCGCGCGGCCTGCGAGAAGGCCGGGCTCACCCCCGAGGACCTGGCCGCCGTCGTCCTCCACCAGGCCAACCTGCGCATCATCGAGCCCCTCGCCCAGAAGATCGGCGCCGTCAACGCCGTCATCGCCCGGGACGTCACCGAGTCCGGCAACACCTCGGCCGCGAGCATCCCGATCGCCTTCTCCAAGCTCGTCGAACGCGGCGAGATCTCCAGCGGCGACCCCGTCCTGCTGTTCGGCTTCGGCGGCAATCTGTCGTACGCGGGACAGGTCGTCCGCTGCCCGTGACCAGGACATCCGTGGTGATGTGACGAGGCATACTCGTCGGCTCCCTGGTCAACAACGGTCGTAGACTGTAGACGAAAGACAATCCATACTGGCTGTTGACCTCGACTTTCCGGTACGGGCCGTTGACTTTCCGTGTGCAGTACACCCGGTGGTGCTCTGGAGGGGGACCCGATGTTGTCGACAGGACTTCCGCAAGGGACCGTGCCCAAGCTCGAACGTCCCGGCCCCCTGCGCGACCGCGTCTACGAGGCCCTGCTCGAACTCATCACCACCCGCGCCCTGCGCCCCGGCCAGCACCTCGTCGAGAGCGAGCTCGCCGGGCACCTCGGCGTCTCCCGCCAGCCCGTCCGCGAGGCCCTGCAGCGCCTCAACACCGAGGGCTGGGTCGACCTCCGCCCCGCCCAGGGCGCCTTCGTCCATGAACCGACCGAGGCGGAGGCCGACCAACTCCTCACGGTCCGCACCCTCTTGGAGGCCGAAGCGGCCCGCCTCGCCGCGGCCAACGCCGGCACGGCCGGCATCACGGCCCTGGAGGAGCTGTGCGCCGAGGGCGAGCACGCCGTCGACGCCGACGACGTCGACGCCGCGGTCACCGTGAACGCCCGCTTCCACGCCAAGATCATGGAACTGGCCGGCAACGCGGTCCTCGCCGAACTCGCCGCCCAGGTCGACCGCCGCGTCCGCTGGTACTACACCCCCGTCGCCCGCCAGCGCGGCCACCAGTCCTGGATCGAACACCGCGATCTGATCACCGCGATCTCCGCCCGCGACGAACAGCGGGCGACGGAGGTCATGCGGGAGCACACGGAGCACACGCGGAAGACGTACCACGAGCGCGAGAAGTAACCGGGGTTCACACCGAGCGGCGGCCGGGCGGGCCGCCGCTTTGACTTGTCGGTGCCCCCTTCTTTGTCCTGTGAGTGGAGAAAGTTGACGGCAATTCATGCGCGACTTCTTCCCACTCCCGGCAGCCGCTGCTACGTTCCCCTGCGAAAGGTCGGTCATGAGGATGTGGCCGGAGGGCGACGGCCATACGCGGCGGACTCGGCGGCCGATTGAGGCGGGAGGGGCTTGTGAGACGGATGACGGCTCGACCCGCCAACGCGCATCAGGCCCGGCTGCTGCGGCTGTTGCGAGACGGTGGACCCAACTCCCGTGCGCAGCTCGGGGACCGGGTTGATCTCTCGCGGTCGAAGCTCGCCGTGGAGGTGGACCGGCTGCTGGAGACAGGGCTGGTCGTGGCCGACGGGCTGGCCGCCTCGCGCGGTGGGCGCCGCTCGCACAACATCCGGCTCGCTCCCCAACTCCGTTTCCTAGGCGTCGACATCGGCGCGACCTCGATAGATGTGGCCGTCACCAACGCCGAGTTGGAGATACTCGGGCACATCAACCAGCCCATGGACGTACGGGACGGCCCCGTAGCCGTCTTCGAGCAAGTCCTGTCCATGGCCGCCAAGTTGAAGGCCTCCGGGCTCGCGGAGGGGTTCGACGGCGCCGGTATCGGCGTCCCCGGTCCGGTCCGCTTTCCCGAGGGCGTCCCGGTGGCCCCGCCGATCATGCCGGGCTGGGACGGGTTCCCGGTGCGCGAGGCACTCAGCCAGGACCTCGGCTGCCCCGTCATGGTCGACAACGACGTGAACCTGATGGCGATGGGGGAGCAGCACGCGGGCGTGGCCCGATCCGTGGGCGATTTCCTCTGCGTCAAGATCGGCACCGGCATCGGCTGCGGCATCGTCGTCGGCGGCGAGGTCCACCGCGGTACGACCGGCAGCGCCGGCGACATAGGGCACATCCTCGCGGTACCGGACGGCCGTCCGTGCGCCTGCGGCAACCGGGGCTGCCTGGAGGCCCACTTCAGCGGCGCCGCGCTCGCCCGCGACGCCAAGGACGCCGCCCAGCAGGGACTCTCGGCGGAACTCGCGTCCCGCCTGGAGACCAACGGCACCCTGACCGCCGTCGACGTCGCCGCGGCGGCCGCCGCCGGCGACGCCACCGCACTCGACCTGATACGCGAGGGCGGCAACCGCACCGGCCAGGTCATCGCCGGACTCGTCAGCTTCTTCAACCCCGGCCTGGTGGTGATCGGCGGCGGGGTGACCGGCCTCGGCCACACCCTCCTCGCCGCCATCCGCACCCAGGTCTACCGCCAGTCACTGCCCCTCGCGACCAACAATCTGCCCATCGTGCTGGGGGAGTTGGGGCCCACCGCCGGAGTCATCGGCGCGGCCCGCCTCATCAGCGACCATCTCTTCTCGCCCGCGTAAGCAACGCCACCGACAGAGATCACCAGTACAGCGCCCAGCTCTGCCCTGCCCGAACACGCCTGCCCAGCAGACGGCTTCGCCCTGAAACCGGCCCGCACGCCCGCCAAGGGGAACTCATGGCACCAGAACCACCGCTGCTCACCATGTCCGGCATCACCAAGTCGTTCCCCGGAGTCCGGGCCCTGGACGGCGTCGACCTCGACGTCCAGGCCGGAGAGGTGCACTGCCTGCTCGGCCAGAACGGCGCGGGCAAGTCCACCCTGATCAAGGTCCTGGCCGGCGCCCACCAGCCCGACGACGGCACGATCACCTGGCAGGGCGAACCCGTCACCCTCAAGTCGCCGATCGCCGCCATGCGCCTCGGCATCGCCACCATCTACCAGGAACTCGACCTGGTGGAAGGCCTGTCGGTGGCCGAGAACGTCCACCTCGGCCATGAACCCACGGCCGCCGGCTTCGTCGTACGGGGAAAGGCCTCTCGGGCGTCGACCGCCGCCCTGCTGAAGCGACTTGGACATCCCGAAGTCGATCCGGCGCGGCTCGTCGGAGACTTGTCCGCCGCCCAGCGGCAGATCGTGTCCATGGCCCGGGCGCTCTCCCACGACGTACGGCTCATCGTCATGGACGAACCGTCGGCCGCGCTCGACCCGGACGAGGTCGACAACCTGTTCAGGATCGTGGGCGACCTGACCGCGGCCGGGGTGGCCGTCGTCTACATCTCGCACCGGCTGGAGGAGATCCGGCGGATCGGCGACCGGGTGACCGTACTGAAGGACGGGCGGGCCGTCGCGGGTGGCCTGCCCGCGAAGTCGACGCCGACGCGTGACGTCGTGGCGCTGATGACGGGGCGGAACGTCGAGTACGTGTTCCCGGACCGGCCGCTCGCCCCGGCCGCCGGCACCACGCCCGTGCTCCAGGTGCGGGGGCTGGCGCGCGACGGGGAGTTCGAGGCCTTCGACCTGGAGGTACGGCCCGGCGAGATCGTGGGCCTGGCCGGACTCGTCGGCTCCGGACGCTCCGAGATCCTGGAGACGATCTACGGCGCCCGCAAGCCCAGCGCGGGCCAAGTGAGCGTCGACGGACGGACGTTGCGGCCGGGGAGTGTACGGGCCGCCGTACGTGCCGGGCTCGGACTCGCGCCCGAGGAGCGCAAGGCGCAGGCCCTGCTGATGCTGGAGTCCGTCACCAGAAACGTTTCCGTGTCGTCGATGTCCCGCTTCGCGCGCGTGGGATGGATCGACCGGGGCGCCGAGTTCCGGGCCGCCCGGGCCGCGACCCGCGAGCTGTCCCTGCGTCCCGACAACCCGGCCGTACCGGTCCGCACCCTCTCCGGTGGCAACCAGCAGAAGGCGGTGCTCGCCCGCTGGCTGCTGCGCGGCTGCCGGGTGCTGCTGCTCGACGAACCGACCCGGGGCGTCGACGTGGGCGCCCGCGCCGAGCTGTACGCCGTCGTGCGGCGCCTCGCCGACGAGGGGCTGGCCGTGCTGCTGGTCTCCAGCGAGGTGCCCGAAGTCCTCGGCCTCGCCGACCGGGTGCTCGTCCTGCGGGAGGGCCGCGTCGTGCACACCGCACCCGCCCGTGAACTCGACGAACACCGCGTACTCGACCTAGTCCTGGAAGGAAGCCCCGTGGCAAGTGCAGGCAGCCCCACCGGTTCGGGCGGTCCGGCGACCGGAGCGGGCCGCCCGGCGACCCGTGCGGATCGATCGGCGACCGGTTCGGATCGATCGGCGACCGGTTCGGATCGCCCGGTGGCCGGTGAAGGGAGTCAGGCCTCATGACCCAGCCCGTGTCTCCGCCCCGGGGCGCCGACAAGGTGACACCTGTCAGCGAACCCCCCGCCTGGCGCGCCCTCGCGTTCCGCGCCGACGTCCGCACCCTCTCGCTCCTCGGCGTCCTCGCCGTGCTGATCCTGATCGGCGGCGTCACCAGGCCCGACGAGTTCCTCGACACCCGCAATCTCCAACTCGTCCTCACCCAGGCCTCGGTGATCGGTGTCGTCACCGTCGGCATGACCTTCGTGATCACCTCCGGCGGCATCGACCTCTCGGTGGGCGCGATCGTCGCGCTGTCCTCCGTCTGGGCCACGACGGTCGCCACCCAGGAGTTCGGCTTCGCCGGCATCCTCTTCACCGCGGTGATCGTCGGCGTGGGCTGCGGCCTGGTGAACGGGCTGCTCATCGCGTACGGCGGGATTGTCCCCTTCATCGCCACCCTGGCCATGCTCGCCTCGGCCCGCGGCCTCGCCCTCCAGATCACCGACGGCAGCACCCAGGTCGTGACCGTCGACTCCATCCTCGGCCTCGGCGAGCGGGACGCCTATGTGCTCGGCATCCCGCCCCTCGTCCTGGTCTTCGCGTTCGTGACGATCACCGGCTGGCTCGTGCTGAACCGCACGACCTTCGGCCGGCGTACCGTCGCGGTCGGCGGCAACGCGGAGGCGGCCCGGCTCGCGGGCATCGACGTCCGCCGGCAGCGGCTGTACCTGTACCTGCTCTCCGGACTGTGCTGCGGCATCGCCGCGTTCCTGCTGATCGTGCTCTCCGGCTCGGGCCAGAACACCAACGGCAACCTCTACGAGCTCGACGCCATCGCCGCCGCGATCATCGGCGGCACCATGCTCAGCGGCGGCCGGGGCACCATCACCGGCTCCGTGCTCGGCGTCCTGATCTTCACCACGATCACCAACCTCTTCGCGCTCAACAACCTGCAGACCGATGTCCAGCAGATAGCCAAGGGCGCGATCATCGTCGCCGCGGTCCTGGTCCAGCGACGTACGGCGAACACCACCTGAGACACCGAAGAGCCGACACGAAGAGCCGACACGAAGGGTCCACCGCCATGCCACAGTTCACGAGTCGCAGAGGACTGCTCTTCGGGACCGCCGCCGTCTCGGCCGGCGCCCTCCTCACCGGTTGCACCAGCAACGAATCCGACGACGACCCGGCCGCCGCCGAGCAGACGGCCGCCGACGACAAGCCCGGCAAGGCGGTCACCATCGGCTTCGCCGGACCGCAGGCCGACCACGGCTGGCTCAACGCCATCAACCAGAACGCCAAGAGCCGCGCGGAGCGGTACGAGGACGTCACCCTGGAGATCACCGAGGGCTCCAACGACACCGCCCAGCAGATCGGCCAGATCGAGACCCTGATCAACAAGAAGGTCGACGTCCTGGTCGTCCTGCCCGCCGACGGCAAGGCCCTCACCCAGGTCGGCCTCAAGGCGATGCGGGCCGGCATCCCCGTGGTCAACCTCGACCGGATCTTCAACTCCCCACAGGCGTACCGCTGCTGGATCGGCGGCGACAACTACGGCATGGGCCTCAGCGCCGGGCACTACATCGGCGAGCAGCTCAAGGACAAGGGAAACGCCCGCGTCGTCGAGCTGGCCGGGCTCGACAACCTGGAGCTGACCAAGCAGCGCACCAAGGGCTTCGACGACGCGCTGAAGAACTACCCGAACATCGAGAAGGTCGCCCGGCAGGCCGCCGAGTTCACGGTGGAGTCCGGACAGGCCAAGATGGCCCAGCTCCTCCAGGCGCAGTCGAACTTCGACGCGCTGTGGAACCACGACGACGACCAGGGCGTCGGCGCCCTGCGCGCCATCGAGCAGGCCGGACGCGACGACTTCCTGATGGTCGGCGGCGCGGGCGCCCTGTCCGCGTTCCAGGCCATCAAGAAGGACGACGGCGTTCTCAAGGCCACCGTCCTCTACCCGCCGACCATGGCCGCCTCCGCGATCGACCTCGCCCGCGCCCTCGGCCAGGGCAAGGGCGTCGGCGGCCTCGCCGAGTTCGAGATCCCGTCCTCGCTGACGCTCTACTCGGCCGTCGTCGACAAGGACAACGTCGACCAGTACATGCCCACCGGCTTCAAGTGACGAGTCCTGCCGGACGGGGCCTGACCGGGCAACACCTGACCGGGCAACACCTGACCGGGCATCACCTGTCCGGGCAACGTCGGCAGGCCTCACCCCCCACCGCGCCGCGACGACGAGGAGGACACACGCATGGGACAGCCGCAGCAGCCCGACCAGGCCGAGGCGGAGGAGGCGGGGGCCGGCGAGCCCGATGCCGGGCACTCGCCGGTGGAGGCGGCAGGCGGAGGCGCCGGGAAGCCCCCGCTGCGGGTCGGCATGGTCGGCTACTCCTTCATGGGCGCCGCGCACTCCCAGGGCTGGCGCACCGCGGGCCACGTCTTCGACCTGCCGCTCAGCCCCGTCCTCTCCGCCGTGTGCGGCCGCGACGGGCAGGCCGTACGGGCCATGGCGGACCGGCACGGCTGGGCGGCGACCGAGACCGACTGGCGGAACCTGATCGCCCGCGACGACATCGACCTCGTCGACATCTGCACCCCCGGCGACAGCCACGCCGACATCGCCCTCGCCGCCCTGGCCGCCGGCAAGCACGTGCTCTGCGAGAAGCCCCTCGCCAACACGGTCGAGGAGGCGGAGGCGATGGCGGGGGCGGCCGAAGGGGCGTACAAGCGCGGCCAGCTGGCGATGGTCGGCTTCAACTACCGTCGGGTGCCCGCCACCGCGCTGGCCCGCCGTATGGTCGCCGAGGGACGGCTCGGCGCGCTGCGGCACGTACGGGTGACGTACCTTCAGGACTGGCTGGTGGACCCGGAGTTCCCGCTGACCTGGCGGCTGCGCAAGGAGTCCGCGGGCTCCGGGGCGCTCGGTGACCTGGGCGCGCACATCGTCGACCTCGCGCAGTACCTGGCGGGGGAACCGGTGACCGGGGTGTCCGCGCTGATGGAGACCTTCGTACGGGAACGGCCGCTGCCCGCCGGGGCGGCCGGCGGTCTCGCCTTCGCCGGTGGCACGGCCGGGCGCGGGGCGGTCACCGTCGACGACACGGCCCTGTTCACCGGCCGGTTCGCCTCCGGCGCCGTCGCCTCCTTCGAGGCGACCCGCTTCGCCACCGGCCGCAAGAACGCCCTGCGCATCGAACTCAACGGTGAGCGCGGCTCGTTGGCCTTCGACCTGGAACGGCTCAACGAGCTCTCCTACCACGACCACACCGAACCCGCCGCCCACGCCGGCTTCCGCCGCATCCTCGTCACCGAGCCCGACCACCCCTACCTCGACGCCTGGTGGCCGCCGGGGCACGGCCTCGGCTACGAGCACACCTTCGTCCACCAGGCCCGCGACCTCGTGCACGCCGTCGCGGCCGGAACCCGTCCCGAGCCGTCCTTCGCCGACGGACTCCAGGTGCAGCGGGTGCTGGCGGCGGTCGAGGAGAGCGCGGCGAAGAACTCGGTCTACACACCGACCGACACCCCGACAGCAGTCTGACCCCGGTCCGAGGAGGCCCCCGCACATGCCGCGCGACTTCACGCTCTTCACCGGCCAGTGGGCAGACCTGCCCCTCGAAGAGGTCTGCCGCCTCGCCCGCGACTTCGGCTACGACGGACTCGAACTCGCCTGCTGGGGCGACCATTTCGAGGTCGACAAGGCCCTCGCGGACCCGTCGTACGTAGATTCGCGTCACCGACTCCTGGAGAAGTACGGCCTGAAGTGCTGGGCCGTCTCCAACCACCTGGTGGGGCAGGCCGTTTGTGACGCCATCATCGACGAACGCCACCAGGCCATCCTGCCCGCCCGGATCTGGGGCGACGGCGAGCCCGAGGGCGTACGGCAGCGGGCCGCGGCCGAGATGGCCGACACCGCGCGGGCCGCGGCGGCCTTCGGCGTCGACACCGTCATCGGCTTCACCGGCTCCGCCATCTGGCATCTGGTCGCCATGTTCCCGCCCGCCCCCGAGTCGATGATCGAGCGCGGCTACGACGACTTCGCGATGCGCTGGAACCCGATCCTCGACGTCTTCGACGCCCAGGGCGTCCGGTTCGCCCACGAGGTCCACCCGAGCGAGATCGCGTACGACTACTGGACGACCCAGCGCGCACTGGAGGCGGTCGACCGGCGCCCGGCCTTCGGTCTGAACTTCGATCCCTCGCACTTCGTGTGGCAGGACCTCGACCCGGTCGGCTTCCTGTGGGACTTCCGCGACCGGATCTACCACGTGGACTGCAAGGAGGCCCGCAAGCGGCTCGACGGGCGCAACGGCCGCCTCGGCTCGCACCTGCCCTGGGGCGACCCGCGCCGCGGCTGGGACTTCGTCTCCGCGGGCCACGGCGACGTGCCCTGGGAGGACGTCTTCCGGATGCTCCGCTCGATCGACTACCAGGGCCCGATCTCCGTCGAGTGGGAGGACGCAGGCATGGACCGGCTCCAGGGCGCCCCCGAGGCCCTGACCCACCTCAAGGCGTACGACTTCGAACCGCCCACGGCCGCCTTCGACGCGGCGTTCGGCGGCAACGACTAGGCCCGAACGAGCTCGGCCGACACGGCCCCTTGTCGCTCCGGGGTGACGGCGCACCCCGGCGTACCGCACACACCCGCACACCTCGGTACGACCAGCCCCTCCTTGGAGGCATCTCGTGCACCCGTACGACGACAACAGACACCCCACCAGTCTCTTCAGACGCCGGAGACTCCGCGGGCCCCTCGCACTGCTGAGCGGTCTGCTGCTCGCGGGCGCATCGCTCTCGCTGACCTCGCCCGCCGCGGGCGCGGCCGAAGCGGCCCCGCGGGCCGCCTCGCAGGCCGCCGCGGCCGAGGACTTCCAGCAAGTCACCCTCGCCAAGGGCGAACCGGAGACGGGTGAGCCCATGTCGCTCGCCGTCCTCCCCGACCGCTCGGTCCTGCACACCTCGCGCGACGGCGAACTCCGTCTCACCGACGCGGCCGGCAACACCAGGCTCGCGGGCAAGCTCGACGTGTACAGCCACGACGAGGAGGGCCTGCAGGGCATCGGCGTCGACCCGGGGTTCGCCGACAACCGCTTCATCTACCTGTACTACGCGCCCCCGCTGGACACCCCCGCGGGCGACGCCCCCGAGACCGGCACGGCCGCCGACTTCGCGCCCTTCGACGGTGTCAACCGGCTCTCCCGCTTCGTCCTGAAGACCGACGGCACCCTCGACGCCGCCAGCGAGACGAAGGTCATCGACGTCCCCGCCTCCCGCGGCATCTGCTGCCATGTCGGCGGCGACATCGACTTCGACAAGGACGGAAACCTCTATCTGTCGACGGGCGACGACAGCAACCCGTTCCAGTCGGACGGCTTCACCCCCATCGACGAGCGGTCCAACCGCAACCCGGCCTTCGACGCCCAGCGCACCTCCGGCAACACCAATGACCTGCGCGGCAAGATCCTGCGCATCAAGGTGACCGCCGACGGCTCGTACACCGTCCCCGACGGCAACCTCTTCGCCCCCGGCACGGACAGGACACGCCCCGAGATCTACGCGATGGGCTTCCGCAACCCGTTCCGCTTCAGCGTCGACAAGGAAACCGGCATCCTCTACGTCGGCGAGTACGGCCCCGACGCGGGCGCCGCCAACCCCTCGCGCGGCCCGGCCGGACAGGTCGAGTTCGCCCGCGTGACCAAGCCGGGCAACTTCGGCTGGCCGTACTGCACCGGCGCCAACGACGCCTACGTCGACTACGACTTCGCCACCGGCACCTCGGGCGCGGCCTTCGACTGCGCGGCCCCGAAGAACACCTCGCCCAACAACACCGGCCTCACCGATCTGCCACCCGCCGAGACCGCCTGGATCCCCTACAACGGCGCCTCCGTCCCGGAGTTCGGCGACGGCTCCGAATCCCCGATGGGCGGCCCGGTCTACCACTACGATGCCTCGCTCGACTCCCCTGTGAAGTTCCCCGAGGCGTACGACGGCGACTTCTTCGCCGGTGAGTTCGGCCGCCGCTGGATCAAGCGGATCACCTCCGACGAGGACGGCACCGTGCAGTCCATCAACTCCGTCCCGTGGACCGGCACCCAGATCATGGACATGACCTTCGGCCCGGACGGCGCGCTGTACGTCCTCGACTACGGCGTCTCCTGGTTCGGCGGCGACGAGCACTCCGCGCTCTACCGCATAGAGAACGCCACCGACGGCCACTCCCCGGTCGCCCAGGCGGCCGCCGACCGCACCTCGGGCCAGGCGAAGCTGAAGGTCCGCTTCTCCTCCGCCGGCACGACCGACGCCGACGGCGACGCCCTCACCTACCGCTGGGACTTCGGCGACGGCGGCCCGTCCACGGCGGCGAACCCGGCGCACACCTACAAGAAGAACGGCACCTACACGGCGACCGTGACCGCCGAGGACGCCTCGGGCCGGACCGGCAGCGCGAGCGTGCAGATCGTCGTCGGCAACACCGCGCCCAAGGTCGAGCTGCAACTCCCGCGGGACGGCCAGCTGTTCGCGTTCGGTGACGCCGTACCGTTCAAGGTGAAGGTGAGCGACCCGGAGGACGGCCGCCCGATCGACTGCTCCAAGGTCAAGGTCACCTTCGTCCTCGGCCACGACAGCCACGGCCACCCCGTGACCTCCGTCAACGGCTGCACCGGCACCATCCAGACCAGCGCCGACGGCGGCCACGACGAGAACGCCAACATCTTCGGGGTCTTCGACGCGGAGTACACCGACGGCGGAGGCGGCGGCCAGGCCCCGCTGACCACCCACGACCAGAGCGTCGTCCAGCCCACGCACCGCCAGGCCGAGCACTACGGCGACTCCTCCGGCATCACCGTGCAGTCGAAGGAGACCGCCCACGGCGGCAAGACCGTCGGCGACATCTCCAGCGGCGACTGGATCTCTTTCACGCCGTACGTCCTGTCCGACGCCACGAAGCTCACCACGCGTGTCTCCTCCGGGGGCGCCGGCGGCAAGCTGGAGGTTCGCGCGGGATCTCCGACCGGCCGTCTCCTCGGCAGTACGACCGTGCCGGTGACCGGCGGCTGGGAGACCTTCCAGGACGTCACCGCGAACCTGTCCCGGGCCCCGCGCTCCACCACCACCCTCTATCTGGTGTTCAAGGGGACCGGCTCCGGCAGCCTGTTCGACGTGGACGACTTCACCTTCACCAAGCGGTGAGGGGGCGTCATGACGACGAACGGACGCATGTGGGCCGCGCTGGGCGGTGCCGCCCTGCTGATCGGATGTGTGTCGGGACCGGCCGTGTCGGATGAGGCGGGCGGCTCCGCTCCCCACTCCGACAAGTCCCGGGTACTGGTGTTCTCCAAGACCGCGGGCTTCCGCCACGACTCGATCCCCGAGGGAATCGCGGCCGTACGGGAGCTGGGCGCCGCCCACGGCTTCGCGGTCGACGCCACGGAGGACGCCGCCGCCTTCACCGCCCGGAACCTCGGACGCTACGACGCGGTGGTGTTCCTCTCGACGACGGGCGACGTCCTCGACGCGGCCCAACAGGGCGCGTTCGAGCGGTACATCAAACGCGGGGCTGCCTATGTGGGCGTCCACGCGGCCGCCGACACCGAGTACGACTGGGCCTTCTACGGCGGACTCGCGGGCGCGTACTTCCGGTCGCACCCCGCGATCCAGCCCGCGACGCTCGACGTCGAGGACCACGCCCATCCGGCCACCGCCGGCCTGGGCGCGACCTGGAACCGCACGGACGAGTGGTACGACTACCGCTCCAACCCGCGCGACCGGGCCCATGTCCTCGCCTCGCTCGACGAGTCGTCGTACAGCGGCGGCACCATGAACGGCGACCACCCGATCGCCTGGTGCCAGAACTACCAAGGTGGCCGCTCCTTCTACACCGGCGGCGGCCACACCAAGGAGTCGTTCGCCGAACCCGCCTTCCGGCAGCACCTGCTGGGCGGCATCCGGTGGGCGATCGGCGAGGCCCAGGCCGACTGCCGGCCGGAGAACGGCTACCGTCCGCTCTTCGACGGCACCTCGCTCGCCGGCTGGCGGCAGGCGGGCCCCGGCTCGTTCACCACGGCCGACGACGGCACGCTGACGTCGTCGGGCGGCATGGGCATGCTCTGGTACGCCGCCTCGGGCTTCGGTTCGTACTCCCTGAAGCTCGACTGGAAGATGGCGGGCGCCTCGGGTGACGACAACTCCGGTGTCTTCGTGGGCTTCCCGCCCTCGGACGACCCGTGGTCGGCCGTGAACAACGGCTACGAGATCCAGATCGACGCCACCGACGTACCCGAGCGGACCACCGGGTCCGTCTACGGCTTCCGGTCCGCCGACATCAGGAAGCGCGACCGCGCCCTGAACCCGCCGGGGGAGTGGAACACCTACGAGATCCGCGTGGAGGGCGAGCGCCTCCAGGTCTGGCTCAACGGCGTGCGGATCAACGATTTCACCAACACCGATCCGGCGCGGAGCCTGCGCGACGGTCACTTCGGCATCCAGAACCACGGTGCCGAGGACCAGGTGTCCTTCCGCGACATCCGGATCAAGGAACTGCCCGCGCGAGCCGACGGGTCGGCGACTCCGGCGCCGATCCAGGCCCCGGCTCCGGCTCCGGGCGACTGAGCGACGGCGGGCGGGGGACGCCGGACCCCCGCCCGCCGTCTCCCCTCTCCCGTCCCTTCGAGGGATTCCGCACCACGTGCTCCACGTGCTCCACGTGCTCCACGTGCTCCACGTGCTCCACGTGCTCCACGTGCTCCACGTGCTCGATGTGCTCGATGTGCTCGATGTGCTCGACGTGTTCGACGTGTTCGACAAGGAGGCAGCCCATGTCCGTGTCCGTTTCCCCACCGCGTGTCGGCGTATGGCTGATCGGGGCACGCGGCTCCGTCGCCACCACCGTCGTCGCGGGCTGCGCGGCCATGACAGCGGGCCTGCACGCCCCGACGGGCCTGGTCACCGAAACCCCGCTCTTCACCGACTCCGGCCTGCCCGCACTCGCCACCCTCGTCTTCGGTGGCCACGACACACTCGACTGCCCTCTGCCCAAACGCGCGGAGGCCCTCGCCGCCGGTGGCGTCCTGCCCCACGACCTCCCCGCCGCCGTCACCGCCGAACTGGCCGCCGCGGACCAGGAGATCAGGCCCGGCGGCCCCCTCCCCGGCGACACCCGTGCCCCCGCCGAACTGATCGCGTCCTTCACCGCAGACATCCAGGACTTCGTACGGCGACGGGGACTGACCCGGGCCGTGGTGGTGAACCTGGCCTCGACGGAACCCGCGCCCACCGGCACCACCACCCTCCCCCCGAGCTCCCTGTACGCGGCGGCCGCGCTCCGGGCGGGCTGCCCCTACGTGAACTTCACCCCCTCGACCGGTCTCCACCACCCGGAACTCGCCTCCCTCGCCTCCTCCTCCGCCCTCCCCTACGCGGGCCGCGACGGCAAGACCGGCCAGACACTCCTGAGGTCCGTCCTTGGCCCGATGTTCGCCCAGCGGGCCCTGACCGTCCGGGCCTGGTCCGGCACCAATCTCCTGGGCGGTGGTGACGGCGCCGCCCTCGCCGACCCGGCCGCCGCCGCTGCCAAGAACGCCGGCAAGGCACGCGTCGTCGCCGACACGCTGGGCACGGCCCCCGAGGGTGAGACCCACATCGACGACGTGCCCGCCCTCGGCGACTGGAAGACCGCCTGGGACCACATCGCCTTCGACGGCTTCCTCGGCACGCGGATGGTCCTCCAGACCACGTGGCAGGGCTGCGACTCGGCGCTGGCCGCCCCCCTCGTCCTCGACCTCGCCCGCCTCCTCGCCCGAGCCCACGAACGCGGTCTCACCGGCCCCCTGACCGAGCTGGGCTTCTATTTCAAGGACCCGCTGGGCGAGGGGCCCGCGTCCCTGGGCGAGCAGTACGCGGCGTTGGCGGGGTTCGCGGAGCGGCTCCGGCCGCGACGGATTCCGCGACAGCGGCCGGGGCTCTCCGAGGGGGGCCCGGCATGAAGCCACCGCCGCCCTTCCCGACGAACATCGGTACGCCTTCACCACTCACACCACAGCCCCACCAGCCCTACCAGTCACATCAGCCCGGTCAGTCGCCCCGGCCGACCTCGTCAAGCACCACCACCCCGCCCACCTCCCTCTCCTTCGGTTACGGCACCAACGGCCTCGCCGACCTCCGGCTCGACGACGCCCTCGCCCTGCTCGCCGACCTCGGCTACGACGGCGTCGGTCTGACCCTCGACCACATGCACCTCGACCCCCTCGCCCCCGACCTCGCCGCCCGCACCCGGCGGCTCGCCCGACGGCTGGACGCCCTCGGCCTGACCGTCACCGTCGAGACCGGCGCCCGCTACGTCCTCGACCCCCGCCGCAAACACGGCCCCACCCTGCTGGACCCCGAGCCCGCCGACCGCGCCCGCCGGGCCGACCTGCTCGTCCGGGCGGTCCGGGTCGCCGCCGACCTGGGCGCCCACGCCGTGCACTGCTTCAGCGGCGTCACCCCACCCGGCACGGACGCGGACACCGCCTGGAAACGCCTCCCCGACGCGCTCACCCCCGTCCTGGACGCCGCGACCCACGCCGGCATCCCCCTCGCCGTCGAACCCGAACCCGGTCACCTCCTCGCCACGCTCGCCGACTTCCACCGCCTCCGCGTGGCCCTCGACAGCCCGGCCGCCCTCGGCCTCACGCTCGACCTCGGCCACTGCCAGTGCCTCGAACCCCTCCCTCCCGCCGACTGTGTCCGCGCCGCCGCGCCCTGGCTCCGCCACGTCCAGATCGAGGACATGCGCCGCGGCGTCCACGAACACCTCCCCCTCGGCGACGGCGAGATCGACTTCCCACCCGTCCTCGAAGCCCTGGCCGCCATCGACTACCGGGCCTTGACCGTCGTGGAACTACCCCGGCACTCCCACGCCGGCCCCCACTTCGCCGAACAGTCCCTCTCCTTCCTCCGAGCAGTCACCCCCACCGGCTCGGCCGGAGTCGGCACCGCCAGGCCCCGGGCACCGCAGGACAGCCCCATGACGCCGACGCCGACGCCGCCGCCGAACGGGAGCGCCACGTGATCCACCACCACGCGCGGGCCACCCCGGCCGCCCACCCGGCCCGCACCGCCCCCGCCGAACTGCGCGGCCACCTGAACGCCCACCTCGCGGGCGCCGCCCGCGCCTGGCTGGGCCGGGCGCTCGACGAGGCCGCCGATCATCCGGGAACCCATGGACCCATCTCCGTCTGGGAGCTGCGCCTCGCCGAGGCGGGCCGCCGCTGCGGTCCCGAACACGCCGACGCCGTCCGCGTCCTGATCCTGCACGCGGCCCGCGCCGACACCGACGCGCTCACCCGCGTCTACCGGCAGGGCACCGCCGACGAACGCCGGGCAGTGCTGCACGCGCTGCCCCACCTGGTGCCCGGCCCCGACGCGCTGCATCTCGTCGAGGACGCCCTGCGGACCAACGACACCCGGCTCGTCGCCGCCGCACTCGGCCCGTACGGCGCCCGCCGTCTCGCCTCGCACGACTGGCGGCACGCCGTCCTCAAGTGCCTCTTCACCGGCGTCCGTGTCGACGAGATCACCGACCTTGCCCGCCGCGCCCACGGCGACAGCGAACTGGCCCGCATGCTCGGCGACTTCGCCGAGGAACGCACCGCCGCGGGCCGTCCCGTGCCCGAGGACCTGTACCGCGTCCTGGCCCTGACCGCGCCCCCACCGGCCGACGAGAACGGCATCGACGGCAAGGAGTCCTGATGCGCATCTTCGACCCCCACATCCACATGACGTCACGCACCACCGACGACTACGAGGCGATGCACCAGGCGGGCGTCCGCGTCGTCGTCGAGCCGGCGTTCTGGCTGGGACAGCCCCGCACCTCGCCCGCCTCCTTCACCGACTACTTCGACTCCCTGCTGGGCTGGGAACCCTTCCGTGCCGCCCAGTACGGCATCGCCCACCACTGCGCCATCGCCCTCAACCCCAAGGAGGCCAACGACCCGCGATGCACGCCCGTGCTCGATCTGCTGCCCCGCTATCTGCTGAAGGACCGGGTCGTGGCCGTCGGAGAGATCGGCTACGACTCCATGACACCCGCCGAGGACCTCGCGCTCGAACACCAGCTGCAACTGGCCGCGGACCACGGCCTGCCCGCCCTCGTACACACCCCGCACCGCGACAAACCGACCGGCCTGCGCCGCACCCTCGACGCCGTACGGGCCTCCGAGCTCCCGGTCGAGCGGGTCCTCCTCGACCACCTCAACGAGACCACCGTCAAGGAGGCCAAGGACAGCGGCTCGTGGCTCGGCTTCTCCGTCTACCCGGACACCAAGATGGACGAGGAGCGGATGGTCGCCGTCATCAAGGCGTTCGGCACGGAGAAGGTGCTGGTCAACTCCGCCGCCGACTGGGGCAGAAGCGACCCCATCAAGACCCGTCGGGTCGGCGACGCCCTCCTCGACGCCGGATTCGACGAGGACGACGTGGACCTGGTCCTGTGGCGAAACCCGGTCGCCTTCTACGGACTCAGCGGCCGCCTCGCCCTCGACGTCACCGCCCCCGACGCCACCCACGAGGGCAACAGCATCCTGCGCGGCGGGGAGTGACCCATGCGCTTCCGCCACCCCGACGGCTCCACCGTCCACCTCGCCTACTGCACCAACGTGCACCCGGCCGAGACCCTCGACGGCATCCTCGCCCAACTCCGCGACCACTGCGAACCCGTACGCCGCCGCCTCGGCCGCGACCGCCTCGGCATCGGCCTCTGGCTGGCCAAGGACGCCGCCCAGGTGCTGGTCACCGACCCGTCCGCCCTGCGCGGCCTGCGCACCGAACTCGACCGGCGCGGCCTCGAAGTCGTCACCCTCAACGGCTTCCCCTACGAGGGCTTCGGCGCCGAAGAGGTCAAGTACCGCGTCTACCGGCCGGACTGGGCCGACCCGGAACGCCTCGAACACACCACCTCCCTCGCCCGCGTCCTCGCCCACCTTCTCCCCGACGACGTCACCGAGGGCAGCATCTCGACCCTGCCCCTGGCCTGGCGCACCGTCTACGACGACACCCGCGCCGCCCGGGCCCGCACCGCGCTGCGCACCCTCGCCGAACGCCTCGACGCCGTCGCCGAACTGACCGGCCGCTCCATCCGCGTGGGCCTGGAACCCGAACCCGGCTGCACCGTCGAGACCACCGCCGACGCCATCGGCCCCCTGACCGACATCGGCCACGACCGCATCGGCATCTGCGTCGACACCTGCCACCTCGCCACCTCCTTCGAAGACCCGCGCACCGCCCTGGACGCACTCACCCGAGCCGGCGTCCCCGTCGTCAAATCCCAGCTCTCGGCCGCCCTGCACGCCGAACACCCCCACCACCCCGAGGTCCGCGAAGCCCTCGCCGCCTTCGACGAGCCTCGCTTCCTGCACCAGACCCGTACCTCCACCGCCGCCGGCCCGCGCGGCACCGACGACCTCGGCGAAGCCCTCACCGGCGACGTCCTCCCCGACGCCGCACCCTGGCGCGCCCACTTCCACGTCCCCCTGCACGCGGCCCCCGCCGCACCCCTCACCTCCACGCTCCCGGTACTCAAGGCCGCCCTGACCCACCTGGTCGGCGGCCCCCACCCCCTCACCCGCCATCTGGAGGTCGAGACCTACACCTGGCAGGCCCTCCCACCCGAACTCCGCCCCCGCGGCCGCGCCCAGCTCGCCGACGGCATCGCCGCCGAACTCGCCCTGGCCCGAGATCTGTTGACGGACCTCGGCCTCAAGGAGCTGCCATGACCGGCCGCACCCCAGCCGCTCCCACCCCGCTCCTCGTCCTGGACGTCGTCGGCCTCACCCCCCGTCTCCTCGACCACATGCCCCGCCTCAAGGCCCTCGGCCGGTCCGGCTCCCGCGCCCCGCTCGGCACCGTCCTGCCCGCCGTCACCTGCGCCGCCCAGTCCACCTTCCTGACCGGCACGCTCCCCGCCGAGCACGGCATCGTCGGCAACGGCTGGTACTTCCGCGACCTCGGCGACGTCCTGCTGTGGCGGCAGCACAACGGTCTCGTCGCCGGAGACAAGCTCTGGGACGCCGCCCGCCGCGTACACCCCGGCTACACGGTCGCCAATATCTGCTGGTGGTACGCCATGGGCGCCGACACCGACATCACCGTCACCCCCCGTCCGATCTACTACTCCGACGGCCGCAAGGAACCCGACTGCTACACCCGGCCCCCGGCCCTGCACGACGAACTCACCGCGAAACTCGGCACCTTCCCCCTCTTCCACTTCTGGGGACCGGGCGCCGACCTGGTCTCCAGCCGATGGATCATCGACGCCACCCGCCACATCATCCGGACCCGACACCCGGACCTGACCCTGTGCTACCTCCCTCACCTCGACTACGACCTGCAGCGCCACGGCCCCGACGACCCGCGCTCCCTGAAGGCGGCCGCCGACCTCGACCAGGCCCTGGCCCCCCTGCTCGACGACGCCCGGGCGGAAGGCCGCACCGTCGTCGCGCTCTCCGAATACGGCATCACCCCGGTGAACCGCCCCGTCGACATCAACCGCGCCCTGCGCCGCGCCGGCCTCCTCGACGTACACACACAGGACGGCATGGAGTACCTGGACCCGATGGCCTCACGGGCCTTCGCGGTCGCCGACCACCAGATCGCCCACGTCTACGTACGCCGCCCCGAGGACCTGGCAGCGACCAGGAAAGCCCTCGCGGACCTGCCCGGCATCGAGCGACTCCTCGACGACGAGGGCAAGAAGGCCCATCACCTCGACCATCCGCGCTCCGGCGAACTCGTCGCCGTCGCGGAGCCTGACGCCTGGTTCACGTACTACTACTGGCTCGACGACGCCCGCGCGCCCGACTTCGCGCGTCTGGTCGAGATCCACCGCAAACCCGGCTATGACCCGGTCGAGCTGTTCATGGACCCGCTCGACCCGTATGTGAAGCTCAAGGCGGCCACGGCGCTGGCCCGCAAGAAACTCGGCCTGCGCTACCGCATGGCGGTCGTGCCGCTGGATCCCTCGCCTATTCGCGGCAGCCACGGCCGCCTGCCCATGAGCGACGACGACGGTCCGCTCATCATCTGCTCCACCCCCCGTGCTGTCGGCGACCGTGTCGCGGCCACCGATGTGAAAGCACTGCTGCTCCGACTGGCCGGTCTCTCCCGGCCGGTGACAAGTACTCACAAGTCCTGACTGGTCACAAGTGAAGCACTCACCACTGACAACGCCCTTCCACCCAGAGGAGTTCCAGTCATGAGCCGCACTCACCGCACGGATCCCGAACTCACCCACCGTCTCAGCAGACGAGGCATGCTCGGCGTCGCCGCGGGCGCCACGGCCGCCGCACTGCTGGGCACCGCGGCCACTCCCGCCACGGCGGCGACAGGCCGGAGCCGCCCCGTCCTCCCGCCCGGCCGACTCGGCGTCCAGCTCTACTCCCTGCGCGACAAGGTCTCCACCCTCGGCTTCGCGCCCGTCTTCGCCGAACTGGCGAAGTACGGCTACGACGAGGTCGAGTTCGCCGGCTACACCCAGGGCTCGGCGGGCCCCATCACGCTCGCCCAGCTCAAGCGGCTGGCCCGCAACTACGGCCTCACCCCGATAGGCAGCCACGTCGGCTACTACTCCAGCGACCCGAACGCGTACACCTTCGCCCAGAACCTCGACAAGGTGCTCGACGACGCCCAGGCCCTCGGCCTCAAGCACATCGGCACCGCCTCAGGCCCGTTCCGCTACGGCTCCACCGTCGACGCCTGGAAGCGGGCGGCCGAGGAGTTCAACACCTATGGCGCCGCGGCCAGGGCGCGGGGCATGAAGTTCTACCAGCACAACCACTCCGAGGAGTTCTCCTTCGCCACCGACAACCCGAAGGTCCGCCTCTACGACGTCCTGCTCCGCGAGACCGATCCCGACCTCGTCTTCCTGGAGCTGGACATCTTCTGGGCGTACGTGGCCCAGTTCCGCTTCTCGAAGCGGCCCGACGGCAAGCCCGCGCCGTTCGAGCCCCTCGACTACGTCCTCAGGCGCCCGAACCGCTACCCGCTGTTCCATGTGAAGGACGGCGAGAGCGACCCGTCGAATCCCTTCGGCTACCGCATGGTGGACGTCGGCGACGGCGACATCGACTACCAGAAGTTCATCTCGGCGGTGACCCGCCTCAAGGGCCACCGATTCGACCACCACTGGCAGGCCGAACACGACAATCCCACCGAGTCCTTCACCTTCGCCCGCCGCTCCAGCGAGCACCTGCACTCGCTGCGGGAGAAATGCTGACCGAGGTCGGGTGAGAACGGCAGCAGGCGGCCGCCCCGTGGTGCGGGACCACGGAGCGGCCGCCTGCTGCCGTACGCCGAGGCGTCAGGCCACCTCGTCCCCGAGCGGACGGGGGTTGGGAGTGATGTGCCGGCTCCTGGGCCGCCCCGGCGGCTGCAGGAACAGGGCCATGAAACCGGCGAAGAGGGAGATCGAGCCGGCCAGGACGAAGGCGCCGGCGTAGTCCCAGGCGCTGACCACCACCGCGCCCATGCCGGAACCGAGCAGGCCCGACACCAGCTTTGACGAATAGACCAGGCCGTAGTTGGAGGCGTTGTTGTTCTCACCGAAGTAGTCCGCGGTCATCGCGGCGAACATCGGGAAGATGGCGCCGCCGCCGAAACCGGAGATCGACGAGAACAGCAGGAAGAGCGGCAGGTTGCCGATGTTCCCGGCGAACAGGATGCCGTACTGCGACAGCCCGAGGACGATACAGACGAAGATCAGGCACTGCTTGCGGCCGTAGCGGTCGGACAGCCAGCCGATGACACCGCGGCCCGTGCCGTTCACGATCGCCTTCAGTGACATCGCGGTCGCCACGATGCCGCCGGCGAAGCCGGCCTCGTCACCGAACGGCACCTGGAAGGCGATACCGAAGATGTTCACACCCGAGGTGCACAGCAGACAGAACCACATGAGGCCCACGCGGCCCGTCTTCCACGCCTCCCTGGGGGTGTACTGGTGCACGGCCGGCGGGTTCTTCTCCAGTGCGCGCCGGGCGCGCGCGTCGGTGGGCTTCTTCAGCGGGTCCACCTCGGGCGGCCACCAGTTCTTCGGCGGGTCCCGGAAGAAGTAGCCGGCCCCGGCCACGACCGAGGCCAGGAACACACCCACCGCGACGAGCACCCAGCGGAAGTTGGTGAGGTCCATGTAGCCGGTGAAGATGAAGACGAACGGCACCGAACCGTAGGCGAAACCGCCGTTCACGAAGCCGGTCTTGCCGCCCTTGCGCTCCGGATACCACTTGGCGACCATGTTCACGCAGGTCGCGTAGACCATGCCCGCGCCCATGCCGCTGAACATGCCGAAGCCGATGTACGCGACGATCACATGCGGCGCGAACGCCAGCGAGAGATAGCCGAGCAGCGTGCCCACGGCGCCGCACATCATCGCCCAGCGGGCCGGAAGTTTGCCGCTCTCCCGCAGCTTGCCCGCGGGGAAGGCCACGGCCGCCTGGAAGAAGACCCAGACGCCCAGCATCCAGAAGATGTGCGCACTGCTCCAGCTGTGCGCCGTGTGCAGGGTGTCCTCGGCGGACGCGAACGCGTACTCGGCCGAGCTGATGCCCATCATGCCCACCCACGGCAGGATGACCATCCACTTGCGTTTGCGGCCCATGATGTCCAGGTCGGATTCACCGACCCGGTACATCCGGCCGTTGGCGTCCGTCACCTCCCTGTAGGGGACGGATGTGGAGATGTCAGTTGTTGCCATGTCGATCGAACCCCTCGCGTGGAAGAAGTCTGGCCAGCGCCCCCTGTCCGTGCTTCTTTGCGCCGGGGCCCGCGGTGAGCGGTCGCCGCAGGCCCCGTGGTTCGAGCCGTGACTCAGCTCATCGACCGCCCCCCA
>NZ_JAEMUX010000169.1 GCF_016598475.1 Streptomyces adelaidensis | reverse complement strand
CCCACTAATTCATCGACAGGCCCCACTTCATGGCCAGCCGCCTGAACCGCTCCTTCGCCACCGTCCACCGCAAAGCCCAGGACACAGCCCGCTCCCGCCTGCACGAATGGGCCGCGAGCGGACGCATCGACGGCTTCGCCCTGGCCTACCTCGGCATGAAGGACGACCGACTGCCCGCACCCCCCGCCGACCTCGTCCCCCGCACAGCGGTGGCCACCTACCCGACCAACTTCGCCGCCATGAGCCGCATCCACTTCGATGCCATCACCACCCGTGGCGAACAGCTCATGCGCACCGTTCTGCCGATGTACCTGCGCATCCCATCGCACTGACGCACGGCAGCGGGCACGGCCCTCCGGCGCGGGTGGTGGACGACCCGGACAGGACCAGATTCTCCCCCAGCCCAAACGGACCGAAGAGAAGGGCACTCCTGCCACTCTCTTCCTTGTTACGTGTCTCACCTGGCGACTTCATCATGCATTACGTGTTGAGTGGCGGGTTTCGTTACGTGTTGGGTAGAGTGGTCTGCGGGCGCCGGGGGCGTGAACTCGGAAGCCCGGTGGGTGCGCTGTGCCCCCTGCACCGGCCGTTTGTGCACAGGTAATCGTTTCGCTCCCGCCCTGCGTTCTGTCTGTCCCGCAGCCGGTCCTGGACCCGGCGGCTCCTGCGTTGCTGCTGCGTCCTGCTCTTGGAGAAGGTCCTGATGCCTGCTGGTTCCACTGTTCCCGAGCCGTCCGCTCCCGCGTTTGGGCCGGAGCTGCCCGTCGGCACACCACTGCGGGAGGCAGCCGACCGTACCGAGACGGTCGCGCCCGCAGATGCGACCTCGGTCCCCGCAGCTTCGGAGACTTTCACCAGGTCTGCCGAGATGGACTTGGCAGACCTGGAGGTGCTGGGGGTTTCGGAGGCGCGTACGCGCCTTTACCAACTGGTGGACGCTGCGCGGGACGAGGGCCGGATGGCCGTGATCGTGAAGCGGGATGCGAAGTCCCGTCATACCTACCGCGCCGCGCTGGTTCCGGTGTCCCGGCTGGATACGGCGTCGCGGGCCCGGCTTTCGGGATGGCCGTCGTGGGCGCGCACGGCGGCGCGCCCGAAACTGGGTGATCTGGCGGCGGCGGCGGGGGATTCGCCGGTGCGGCGGGGTGTGCCGCAGGTGCTTCTTGACCGTACGACGCCGCTCGCGGTCCTGGTGGAGGCCTCGCTAGTGCCGCCCGGTGACACCCTGGTTGCGGTACCCGACGACGCGCCCGCCCCCGTCCCCGCCGCCCCGGCGGATGCCGCGCCGTTGTCGCCTGCCACGCCCAGAGCGTGTGAGGGGCCGGCCGCACCCGCCGTCGGTCCGAGGCCTTCCCCGGCTGCCCCTGAGGCCGTACAGGGCCCGCTGGCCGCCGTACGCGCGGCCGGTCCGGCGGCCCCGGCTCTGGGCGCGGTGGCCGCCGATACTGCCCAGGTCGAGCCCGCCGTACGGTCCGCATCTGGCCAGAGCCCCGCTGTGCCGGAGGCCCTCGTTGAGTCCTCGGGCGGGGTCGTGGACGTGCGGACCGTGCCGGATGCCAGCGGGGAGACGGAGGGGTCCGTGCCCCGGCCGACGGGGCTCCGGCCGATGCGCTACCCGCGGGACATCGACGGGCTGAGCCGCCCTGAGGCCGCCGTCCCGGACGTTTCCAAGGTGCCGGTGCCGTCCGAGGCGGCCTCAGGTACTGCGCCAACTGCTGGGGAGGACACCGGCGCCGGCCCGGTCCCTGCCGGGCCCACCCCTACGGCGCCCTTGGCTGCTGGCGGTGGGGGTCAGCAGGGCGCCGGCCCGCGCGCGGCCGACCAGGAGGACGAGGCTGCCGCTGATCAGGACACCGGCCAGGACGGCCAGGCTGCGGTCCGTACGACGGCTGCAGTGTCCGGGGCGGCGATGTCGCCGGGGCCTCGTCGGTTGCACGGTTTGGGGGAGGTCGCCGGGCGAGCGCTGACGGAGGCTGTCGCGCCGTCGGCTGCGCCGCGGTTCGGGTTCGGTCTACGGGCTCTGGATGCCGTGCTGGGGAGTCTGCCGGTGGGGGTGTTGACGGTGGTGGCGGCCGAGCCGCACGTCGGCGGCTCGCTCCTGGCCGTGCACGCCGCCCGGCATACCGCCCTCACCCACCAGCTCCCCGTGCTGTACGCGGCGTCTGGGCTGTCGCGGACGGATGTGGCGATGCGGGTGATCGCGGCCGAGGCCGGGCTCGACTACCGGCGGCTGCGCACCGGCGCCCTCACTCCGGACGAGCAACAGGCCGCGGCCCAGGTCCAGGCTCGGCTGGCCGCTGCCGATCTGCACGTCGACGACGGCACCGGCCTGACCGCTGAGTTGATCGCGGAGACCGCCCCCTACGTCGAGGGCCTGGCCTTGGTCGTCGTCGACCGCTTCCAGCACGCGGCCGATCCGTTCATCCCGCTGTCCGGCCCCGCGCTGCCCGAGGCGGCCCGGGCGCTGGCACACCTGGCCCGCACCTGGAACGTGCCGGTGGTGGCCGTGCTCGATACCGCCGATGCCGACGCCTTGGCCGCGTTGGACGCCGCGCACGTCACCCTGACCCTGACCCGCACCGGCAACGGCGCCCAGGTGACGGTGGCCGAACGCGACTTCGGCGAGCTGACGACCGTGGCGCTGCGCGCCGATGTCGCGTGCGCCCGCTTCACCGACGCGCCAGCTCGCCCGCAGGACCCGAAGGCCGCGCACGCGTTCGGCGACGGCAAGGGCGAGAAGGCCACTGCCGACCCGGTCGCCGAGGCCGCTGCGGGCGTCGCCCTGCAGCCCGGTCCATCGCCGGCCGTCCCGGTGGCCGTGGGGATGGGGTTCGCGGCGGTGGAGGCCGAACTCCTCGACGCCGCGCTGCCGTTCACCTCCGGTGCCCGCCACGGCCTGCCCGCCCGCCTGGCGGGCGCGCTCGCCGCGCTGCGCGAGGCCTCCGCCGCGCCCGCCCGAGAGGGTGAACTGCCCGGGCTGCGCCAGGCCCTGGACGGCCTCGCCGCCCGCCGCCCACCGGTGCCGACCACACAGGAAGGGGAGCGCCTCGGCGCCGCGCTGGCCGCGTTCACTGCCGCTCGCCGCGATACCCCCACCAGCGCCACCGCCCCGGCACCGGCAACGTCGGCGGCGCCGCAGCCGGTCCCCGCCACCGGCACGCCGGAGGCAGGCCCCACTCCCGCCGCCGAGCCCGCCGAGCTCTCCGGTGCCGCCGAGGGCGCCCAGGCGGCCGATCCGGTCCGGAGGGTGCTCGAGGGGGTGGTCATGGAGGCGCCGTCGGCCTCTTTCAGCGACGACACGCCGCCGCCCGAGGACGCTCCCGGTACCGGCGGCCGGAACTACACCTACTTCCTCAACAAGATCAGCGCCGCGGTCGACCAGGCCCTCGACGAGACGCACGGCGACATCGAGGCCGCGGTCAAGATGCTGCAGAAGAAAGCCGTGCCGGACTCCATGGCCCTGTTCAAACTCACCCGGGTCGGAGCAAGTTACGTCCACACCGTTTATCCGCCCGCTCTGGATTTCCTCTCGAAACCCGGACAGGGCGAGGCCGACGGAATCTGGGAAGGCCGCCATAAATGGCGTAACGCCCCCCTCTACGAGGCCATCAAGAAGGGGGAGCACCACCCGCTGGACGTGGTCGGCCTGGACACCAACGCGGCCTACCTGTCGGCATTCAAGACGCACCTGCCCATCGGCGCACTCAAGCACGACCCCAACGGGGGCTACGACCGTCGGCGCGCCGGGATCCACCGCGTCGACCACTTCGTATGGCCCCACGCCCACCTGCCCAACCCGATCGGCAACCGCAAGGAGCCCGGCCCCTACCTCCTGGACGAGGCCACCGTCCGCCTCCTGATCCGCTGCCATGAACTCAAACTGAGCGAGGCGCCCCGGATCCTGGAATCGTGGACCTCCGGCGCCTCCGAAGCCCTCCTGGAGAAATTCCGCCGCGTCCTGCAGCAGGCCCGTCAGACCGCGATCGAAAACGAGGACTCGGCCACCGAGGAATACGTCAAGGCCATGTACTCCCGGTTCACCTCCACGATCGGCGAATCAGGAAAGAACCGCGAACTCCGCCGACCCGAGTGGGTCCACACCATCCGCTCTCAGGCCTTTGCAAGCCTCTGGCTGAAAGGATGGAAAGCCCATCAGGGGGACCTTATCCTGGTCCAGGCCTCCGGCGTCGACGAACTCCACGTCGCCGGAGGCGACTGGAAAACAGTCTGGGAAGAGGGCCGCAAGCCCACCCAGATGAAGGTGAAGCGCCTTTACACCCTCGGGGGGAATTAACCGATGCCGTACGACGACAGTGGCTGGAAGAATTTCGGCACCTACGGCGCGAACCGCTCCCTCGAAAACGTCCGCGGCGGCATCGCGCTCGGCCGCGCCCTGGAAGAGGCCCTGGAACGCCAGATCATCGACGGCGGCATCAAGTCCCCCGTCACCACCCCCCGCGGCCTCAAGGCACGCCTGAAGTACCTCCACAGCGACGCCGGCGTCGAGGCCCTGCGGCAGGCCGGGATCACCGTCAAGTCCCGTGCCCTGAAGAACTGGTTCGCCGGCAAGCAGAAGCCCAGCGCCATGAACCTCGAACTGGTCGACACCGCGTACTGGGCCCTGCGCACCCGGCGCATCCTGGACAATCCCGGGGCCTTCAAGCAGCACCTCAACAACAAGAGGAAGGGCACCGCGGTCGAGATCCACCCCGTCGACCAGTCCCTGGTCGACGAGCACGCCCGCCGGCCCAACCTCGAAGGCGAGCAGGCGCACCGCACCCTGCCCGCGGTGCGCTACATCTGGGACGACGCGGTCGACGCCATGGAAGCCGGCGACGAAGGCAAACTCGAAGAGATCTGGGACGACATCATCAGCGAACTCGACTCCGACTGGGGCGCCTACACCTATGTCTCTTACGTCGGCCTCGGCGCGTGAGGAAGGACCCGAGCACCCCTAGCGAGGATATGTGAGACCGGGCAGCCCCATGCTGCACCTGGTCTGTCGTATCCGTAGAGCGTGAGCCCGCAGGCATGGAAGAAAGCCTGTCGGCGGGCTGCATCGTCGCCGTCCTGGGGGACCAGGGCCAGGAACGTGTCGCCGACTCCCTGGCCCCGGCGGGCTATCTCGGTGATAAGTGCTCGGCCGACCCCAGTGCGACGATTAGTATCGGCGACGGCCATGGTCAAGACGAACGTCTGCTCGCCAGGATGGGCCTCCCGGCCTTCGTCGTGCCCGAAGTCGCAGTGAAGCCGGAACTCGGCGACCCCGACGATGGATCCGTGGAGCTCGGCCACGATGACGTCCAAGCCCTCGGGGTCGTAGAACCTGTCGCCTTCCAGATCGTTCGAGTGCAGCAGCTCCGCTACCACCAAGTAGTCGGCCTGGGCGATGTCACGGATGAGCGGCATGGACCGAGTATTCCGGGCAGCAGCGCGAATGCAGTACGCCCCTCCAGGATCAGGCTTCCTCACCGGCGTTGCCCCGCCGCGGTGGGTGCAACGGCTAGTACTCCAGCCGTAGATCGTTATGTGCCTTGCTCGGGACTGTCTGACGCTGGAGGAAACCAGGTGGCCTCGGCGCACCATCTGGGTAGAGTCGGGCAATGCCCGAGTTGCAGCGGCTGCATGCCGGCCATGCCCCGGCGGTCCTAGCCTTCGAGCTGGAGAACCGCGCCTACTTCGCTGCCTCGGTCCCCGACCGCGGTGACGACTTCTTCGACCAGTTCACCGGCCGGTACAACGCTTTGCTGGCTGAGCAGGAGGCCGGCATCTGCGCCTTCCACGTGCTCGTCGCCGAGGACGGCTCGGTACTCGGCAGGTTCAACCTGGTCGACATCGAAGACCACGCTGCGGAGGTCGGCTACCGGGTCGCGCAGCACGCCGTCGGCCGAGGCGTGGCGACCGCAACCGTCCGGGAGCTGTGCCAACTGGCGGCGGCCCAGTACCGGTTGCGCACACTGCGAGCGGCCACCGTTCGCCAGAATGCCGCGTCCCAAAAGGTGCTGACCAAAGCCGGGTTCGTCCCCCTCGGCCCCGCCGACCCGGCCCACCTTGGCGGTAAGCCAGGCACCTGGTACCAGCGCGACCTGGTGCACGCGATCTTGCCGGGGGACCGGCTGCGGGAAGGCCGCGGCCACCGCTGATCATCGGTGTGTGAAGACTAACGATCGTGCCTCTCACCCCGGCCGGTGCCGCTGACCGAGCTGGTGCGGGTCGCCGGATCCAGATGGCGGGTGGAGGAAACCTTCCAGAGTGAGAAGGGGCTGGCCGGGCTGGATGAGCACCAGGTCCGCCGCTACCCCTCCTGGGCCCGCTGGGTCACCCTCGCCATGCTCGCCCACGCCTTCCTCGCCGTCGTCCGCGCCGACGAACACGCCCGCCGTCCCGGACCTGCCGACCTGCTCCCGCTGTCCTGCAACGAGATCCAGCGCCTGTTCATCACGCTCGTCGTCCGGCCGGTCCACGACGCAGCCCACCGGCTCAGCTGGTCCGACTGGCGACGCCGCCATCAAGCCCGGTCCCGCACCAGCCATTATCGGCGACAGGCCGCATCCCAGACATGAAGATCACGATCTACAGCTGGAGTACTAGGC
>NZ_JAEMUX010000168.1 GCF_016598475.1 Streptomyces adelaidensis | reverse complement strand
CGGGCGCAGGACCCGCTCGGCCAGGCCGGCCAGCCAGTCCACGGTCAGGGCCAGAGCCATCGTGAGGGCGCTGCCGACCACGAGCACCGGCGTCCTGTCGAGGGAGATGCCGGAGGAGATGACGGAGCCGAGTCCCCCGGCGTTGGTGAAGGCGGCCAGGGTGGCGACGCCGACGTTCAGGATCAGCGCCACCCGGATGCCTGCCAGCATCACCGGTACCGCCAGGGGGAGCTCGATGGTGAAGAGCACCGCTCGGGAGTTCATCCCCATACCGCGCCCTGCGTCGATCAGCGCGGGGGCGACCTGACGGATCCCGACCATGGTGTTGCGCAGCACGGGAAGGAGGGCGTACAGCACCAGCGCCACAACGGCCATCCAGAAGCCCACGCCGAAGACCATGGCCAGGATCACCAGTACGCCGATGGACGGCACCGCCTGGCTGGCGTTGGCGGCCGCGAGCACGACCACCCCCGCCCTGCTGATGCCGGGCCTGGTCAGCAGTACGCCGAGGGGGACGCCGATGGCGATGGTCAGCAGCGTCGATGCGGCGACGAGCTGGACGTGCTCCCACAGGGCGGTGAGGACGACGTCGGAGGTCAGGCTGCGGGTCTCGATGGAGTCCAGTCGCAGGGAGCCGACGTAGGCCCAGAGGGCTCCCAGCATGGCGAGGACGACCAGCGGCAGAACCCAGGTCCTGGAGCGGCGCCCGCCGGAGCGGGTGACTCCTTCGACGGCCCCGGTGCTCATGAGAGAACCTTCGCCGGCTGCGCGGCCGCCGTGAGCAGGGTCTGGAGGCCGAGGTAGCGGCTGCCCTCGCCGGGAACGCTGACTTCTATGCCCTCTGCGCGCGAACCCAGGACCAGTTCGAGCGCCCGGTGGACGCTTTCACCAGCGTCGATCGCGACGGCGTTCGCACCGCCCGGCGTCTCGGGCGGAAGGGCGGCGATGACGTCCGAGACCTTCAGGAGCGACAGCCGCCGGACCGGGGCGCCGGATCCGACGAAGTCGCGGACGAAGTCGTCGGCGGGGTTGCTGAGAATCTCCAGGGGAGTGTCGAACTGGGCCAGGCGGGAGCCGGGGCCGAAGATGGCGATGCGGTCGCCCAGGCGAAGCGCCTCGTCGATGTCGTGCGTGACCATCACGATCGTCTTGCGGATACGTTCCTGGAGCCGCAGGAACTCCATCTGGAGCTTCTCCCGCGCGATGGGGTCAACGGCGCCGAACGGTTCGTCCATCAGCATCACCGGCGGATCCGCGGCGAGGGCACGGGCGACGCCGACCCTCTGCTGCTGGCCGCCGGAGAGCTGCCTGGGGTATCTGTCGGCGTAGGTGGACGGATCGAGTCCGACCATCTCCAGCAGCTCCTTCGCCCGCTGACGGCGCCCGGACTTCTTCATCCCGAGCATCTTGGGCACGAGGGCGATATTGTCCGCGATGGTCAGGTGGGGCAGCAGGCCGATCTGCTGGATGACGTAGCCGATGCCGCGCCGCAGGTCGTCCACGTCCGCGTGGGTGACGTCCTTGCCGTCGATGAAGATCCGCCCGTGCGTCGGCTCGACGAGGCGGTTGATCATCCGCAGAGTCGTGGTCTTCCCGCATCCGGACGGGCCGACCAGGACGACGAACTCTCCTCGCTTGATCTCCAGCGAAAGCTCGGAGACCGCCGCTGCGTCCTGGCCCGAGTACTGTTTGGAGACCTCGTCCAGAAAGATCATGGCGTCGGGGCTGGGGCTGTCAGACATTCAATCCTCGCAGAGCAGTGATCTTGGCAATCACGATGAACAGCAGGTCGAGAACCAGAGCGACGAGCACCACCCCGATCACTCCCGAGAGGGCTTCCTCCAGCGCGTTGGCTCCTCCGATGCGCTCCAGCCCACGGAAGATCAGCTGCCCCAGACCGGGGCCACGCACGATGGCTCCGATGGCCGCCGTCGCGACCAGCATGATCGTTGCCGTTCGGATCCCGTTGAGGATCACCGGCCAGGCCAGAGGCAGAACGACGGTGCGCATCCGCTGCCCCGAGCCCATCCCGAGGCCGCGTGCTGCCTCGACGACGGCCGGGTCGACCTCTTCGATGCCGGTGACCGTGTTGCGCAGAATCGGGAAGATCCCGTAGACGGTGAGGGCGGCGACCGTCGGGGCGACACCGAGTCCGAGGACGGGGATCATGAGGGCGAACAGGGCGAACGACGGGATGGTCAGCAGGGATCCCGTGAGGGAGAGCAGTGCCTGACGCACGCCGGGGGCGGACTGGGTGAGCAGGGCGAGTCCGATCCCGATGACCGCGGAGAACGCGACGCTGATCAGGACGAGTTCGATGTGCTGCTCGGCCAGGAACAGCAGATTACCGGCGTTGTCCTCCATGTAGGAGACGAGGCTCATGGGGTGGCCGACCCTCTGCGGGCACAGCTCGCGACCGAATGGAGGGTCGGCTGCTGTGGGGCGGCGAGGGCGGATTCGGGAAGAGGACGAGTGAGATGTCGCATGGTGTTCTCCGGTTCTCCAGGGCTCGAACGGATGGTGGTCGGTAGCTTTCGGCGGCCGTCAGAGATCGCTCGGATCGGCGCCGGGGCGTGTGTCGGAGCAGAGGGATGCCTGCAGGGCCTTCACCGCCGAAAGCAGGTGCCCGCCGAATGCCTGGATGTGCGGCTCGATCCTGAACGCTGGACCGGAGATGTTCACTGCGGCGTGGATCCGGCCGGTGAAATCCCGAACCGGTGCCCCGATGCCCAGGAGCTCCGGGTCGAAGATGCGGTTCGCGACCGAGTATCCCCGCCGCCGAGCCTCGTGCACCTGTGCGAGGAACTCACGTGCCTCACGTTCCGAAACCCCGTTCTCACCGCGCCGGACCATTTCGAGGATGTACTTGTCCTCGTAGTCCATCAGCAGAGCCATGCCACTGGAACTCCGGTGTACCGGGACCGTGCGTCCCACCCAGTTCGCGGCTTCGATCGACCGCCGGGAGCCTTCCGACAGAACGGTGAGCACCTCACCGTCGCTGAGAACGCTCAGATAGGTGCGCTCCCGAACGGTCTCGGTCAACCTGAGCAACAACGGGGCCGCGAGTTTGGTCAGCCGCTGGTCTCCCGCCCGGACCGCCAGTGCGAAGAGCCGCCAGCTCAGCTCGTACCGCCCCGACGAACGTCTGGCAACCATGCCTGTCTCGAGCAGGCTCTTGAGCTGCCGGGACACGACGGACTTCTCACGCCCCAGCATCCTGGCGACATCGGCCACGCTCAGCCCGTCCGGGAACACGGCCGGATCTGCGGAGGCGAGCGCGTCCAGGATCGCCATCACTCGCGAAGCACCGCTTCGCGTCACAAGGGTCTGCTTTTGCTCAAGAACCATACCGAATCCTTGGGTAGCGGTATGAATAGCTAGATGAGGGAAGGCGGTACGTGCAACACGACGTTGCATTTTCTGCACCGCCCCTTCGGGCCACGTCCGGCGTCCGAGCGGGTCCAAGCCGGTCCAAGCGGGCACCGTGTGGCAGGCCGGCCGACTGTCAGGCCGAGATACTCCGGGCGGGAGCGCCAAAGGCACTGAATGCCTCGTCGAAGAACTCATGCAGACGGTCGCACAGCAGCAGGAACTCCGGGTGGTCGCCGTACATGAAGTCGTTGTGGCGCCCGGAGATCGTATAGAGGGTCTTGGGCGAAGCGGCGACCGCGTACAGGGACCTGGCCTCTTCATAGGGATGCAGCGAATTCTGCTCGCCGTGGGCGATGAACAGAGGTGTCGGCGCGAGATTCGCCACCACATTCTCCACCTTCAGGTCCAGAATGGACTCCGTGAACTGTAGCCGGGTCGGGTGCCCGAACCCGTGGACCTGCGACAGCTCCTTCTCGACGTAGTCACCGGTGGCCGGGTCGAGTGGGTAGTGGGCGAAGGTGTCCGCGAGTTCGGACTCGCCCCGAAGGACTCGGTTGACCCGGTCTTCGTGCACTTCGTCGACGATCTTCAGGAACTCGTCGTAGGTGTGGATGGACTTGAGCCAGCGCTCCCCGTCGTAGAACCCGTTCAGGGCAGCGACGCCCGCGATGTCGCCCGCCTTCTCGGCGGCGAGAATGACGTTCGCGGCGCCCATGCCCCAGCCGACGAGACCGACCCGGCGCGGGTCGATGTCATCCTGTGAGCTGATGAACGTCACCGCGTTGCGCACATCCTGGGCCTGCTCTTCGATCAGGACCCTCCCCTTCTCCCCCTCGCTGTCCGCCATGCCGCGGTAGTCGAAGCCCAGGCAGACGAACCCGTGCTCGGTCATCCGCTGAGCGAACAGCTTCGGGTAGAACTCGTTGAACCCCTGGTAGCCGGAGTTGACGACAATCGCCGGATACTGCTCGCCTTCCGGCAGGTTGTCCGGGTAGTAGATCGTGGCCTTGAGGCGGCTGCCCTCGCTGTAAAACGCGGTTTCCTTCTCGATCACGATGATTCCTTCTGTTGGTCCGACCGGACTGGCCAAGCCCCTCTCTCCGGGGCTGACGCCTTCACCGCTTCTGTCAGCGGGGAGTCCTGCGCAGATGTGGAGAGTGTGCTGCGGGTCTCAGGCGGCCACTTTCACGGCGTGGTGCGGCGAGCGCAACACGGCCGTGCATATTTCGCAACGCTTGGATGACCATCTGCGGTCGTACCGAACCTGGGAGGCTGTTGTACTTCCGGGCTTGAGGTGCGTTTCGCCGGCCGCCCAGGGGCGGGTGACACCATGGCAGCGGTCGCTCATCGTGTTGCCGCCTCTGCGGGGCCGGAAGAGGTGGCCGCCGCGCGCGAGGGGTGCGGTGCTGGCGGAATCCGGGTTCCGCTATCACCGGCTTTACGTCCTCGCTCCGCGCTCGCCCAGCCCAAGAACCACCGTCATCTGGAACGAATTCCCCGCCCGCCACCCCCACTACGCCCAGGCCTGGCCGAGGCAAGGTTTTAAGCCGGGCCTGCCGGTCATCGGCCCCTACCAATAGCGCGGAAGTGTGCCGCGGACTCCGCGGCCGAGGAGACCGCCGGCTCCGGTGCGGCTGCTGGCGGCGAGCGGGCCCAGGAGGCCGCGCCCAAGGGCGGCGCGAGTTCCGGGAGCGCCTCACGTGGGCTGGCCCGTCGTACCTCGAACACGGGAGCCTTCTCCGAGTTGCAGGTCCCGATGCAGAAGCGCGTCGTCAGCCAGGCGGCTTCGGACGCCGGCTTCGGCCCGGCCGGCGTGAGTGTCAAGATCAACCGAGACACAGACCTGATTGGGCGTGGTCTGTACGGCCACACGGCACCGAACGGGACCATCACGCTGTATCCCGACGCCTTCTCCTCCATGGAGGATCTCGTCCGGACCATCGGCCACGAGCGGATGCACGTCATGCAGATCGGTGTGTACGTTCGGCGTCGACGCTGGAGCAGGAAGGCGCCTGGGAGCGGGCTGCCTACGCCTCGGAGGACCAGTTCTGGAACTACTTCAACGGGAGGCTCGGCTGATGGCTGATCGTGAGGCGTGGCTGAAGGCGTTGGCGGGCGTAGCCGAGGGCCATGACGAGGTGGCCGGCGGCCCGTGTCCGGTCTGCGGTCGGGACTGTCTCGAGGTTCGGTACATCGTCAACGACAGCAGCCGGGTCGGCTATGTGCTGTTCTGGTGCGGCGCGTGTCTGCACGGCATCAGCGTTTCTCGGGTGCGTGCTCCGGAGGGCGTTGCAACGTGGTCGATCGACGATCCGGCTTCGGTCGCGGGTGTCCCGGACTTCACCCGTGACGACTGAGGGCCCTGCCGCTGTGGGAACTCGTCGACGCGGTACTGATCAATGGGGACAGCGAAGTGACAGACTCACGCACGGAACGCCGTTCCGCCGGCACCGAGATCATGCTGGACGTGTTGCTGCGCTGGACGTGGATCCGGCGTCGTACTCCCGCGCAGGACATCGCCGACTTCGATGGTGGGCAGCCGTTGCGGGTCGTCGGGTTCACGAAGAGCATCGGCGGCGCGGTCGAGGTCTCGGTCGGCAAGGGCAAGCAGTCGCGCGGCTCAGGCAGGGCTACCTGCGGCTCGCCGCCGGTGAACCGCCGCTCTGGAAAGACGCGCGAGGAGACCGGAGCGCGACCCTTCAGGGGCCGTTCCGGCTGAGGCCGGTGGGCGGGAAGGTGTGGCTGGCGCCGAAGTTCGAGCGGTACGAACTCGTCACTGATGCGGGGACGTACGATCTCGCGGTGCCGAAGAAGGACGGGGAACTGGTGCGGCACGTGTTCGGTGGCGTGGACGAGGCTTCGGTGAGCGGCGGGTGAGTCCCGCGCGGGCCAGGGTGTCGGGGGCCGAGGCGACACTCTGGCCCGCGCGGCCGACCGAGGGTGTCCGCGACAGGCGGGCTGGCTGAGCGTGTCACTTGAGTTCGGTGGTGGCCGTGTCCGCGATGAGGTCGCCCTGCATGATCGACCATGCTCGGGAAGCGCGTCCACCCAGTCTCCGTCGCCCTCGACCTGCCCCAGCGGACCGGGCCCTGTCGTCAACGTGGTGCGTTCGCACGCCAGCCGCGCCATCCTCTTCCGAGAGACGTTTCGCCGCTGACGGGCACGCTTCCGATGCCGAGCAGCACCATGGCGGCTGCTCTGTCGGAGGGTGACAATGGCGTTCAGGCTGCCTGGAACAATCGTGGGGTGGTCATGTGCGGCCAGAGTGC
>NZ_JAEMUX010000167.1 GCF_016598475.1 Streptomyces adelaidensis | reverse complement strand
CTCCACGGGGAAGTTGCCGCCGGTGACCCACGCGGACTCGTCCGACGCCAGATGGACCGCGCACCAGGCGATGTCCTCGGGCCTGCCCACCCGCCCCAGGAGCTGGAGCGTACCGCCGAGGTCGTGACGTCCGTCGGCTACACCTTCCGCCGCTCCCCCGGTATCTCCGCGATCCGCCGGCACGTCCAGCGGGGCGAGCTGGGTGACCTCACGCTGTTCAGCGGCCGGTACTGGTGCGACTACGCGACCGACCCCAACGGTCCGCTGAGCTGGCGGTTCAAGGGCGGTCCCGGCTCCGGCGCGCTCGGGGACATCGGCTCGCACATCATCGACGCCGCCGAGTACGTCGCCGGGCCGATCGCCTCGGTCTCCGGTGCCTCGCTGTCGACGCAGATCCCCAAGCGTCCGCTGCCGCTGGGCGCGGTCGTCGGGCACAACGCCACGCCCGTCTCCGACGAGTTCGGCGAGGTCGAGAACGAGGACACCGCGTCCTTCACGGCCCGCTTCGAGTCCGGGCTCGTGGGCACGTTCTCGGTGACGCGCACCGGCTTCGGCCTGCCCAACGGGCTGTTCTTCGACGTCCTGGGCCTCGGCGGCCGGGCCGCGTTCGACCAGCACCGGCCCGCCGAGTAGTGGAGATCATCAAGGCCGTCGTCGAGTCCTCCCGGACCGGTGGCTCCGCAGTCACGGTCCCGCCCGTCGCCTGGAGCCCTGTAGAGAAGGAAGAGACCCATGGCCCTCAAGCTCGGCGCCTACACCGCCTGTCTGCACGACCGGACCCTCCCCGAGGCCCTCGACATCCTCAAGGAGAACGGTCTGACCTCGGTCGAGGTCGACACCGGCGGCTTCATCCCCTCGCCGCACTGCCCGGTCGACCTGCTGCTGTCCTCGGCGACCGCCCGCGAGGAGTACCTCGCGACGTTCGCCGGCCGCGGCATGGAACTCACCGGCCTCAACTGCAACGGCAACCCGCTCAACCCGCTCCCGGGCGTCGGCCCGAAGCACGCGGACGATCTGCGCCGTACGATCCGTCTGGCCGGTCTGCTGGGTGTGAAGCACGTGGTCACCATGTCCGGTACGCCGGGCTCCGACCCCGACGCCAAGTACCCCTCCTGGGTCGTCAACCCGTGGGACGGCGTCTACATGGACGTCCTGGACTACCAGTGGGGCGTGGCCGTCGAGGTCTGGAAGGAGATCGACGCGCTCGCCCGCGAGAACGACGTCCGGGTCGCCATCGAGATGCACCCGCACAACCTCGTCTTCTCCCCCGTCACCCTGAAGCGGCTGGTCGAGGAGACCGGCGCGAGGAACGTCGGCGCGGAGATGGACCCCTCCCACCTGATGTGGCAGGGCATGGACGTCATCGCCTCCATCAAGTGGCTGGGCCCGCTGGTCTTCCACGCCGCCGCGAAGGACGCCACGCTCTGCCCGGGCGCCGACATCCGCGGCGTACTGGACACGTCGTTCACCCGTGTACCCGCCGACGCGGACGGCAAGGTGCCCACCGGGTACGGCTTCTGGTGCAACTCCTGGCCCGAGAACCCGGCGTGGAAGTTCGTCGCGGTCGGCATCGGCAACGACGTCGCCTTCTGGACCGAGTTCCTGCGCGCCCTCGCCGAGATCGACCCCGACATGGCCGTCAACATCGAGCACGAGGACGCGGCCTACTCCCAGACGGAGGGGTTGGCGCTGGCGGCCAAGAACCTGCACAGCGCGGCGGCGGCGATCTGACCGACGCCGTGTCACTCGGCCTCGCGCCCGCCCATTGGCGGACGCGAGGCCCGAACTCGTCCTACGGCGTCCGCTCGTCGAGGGGATCGACCGGCCACGCGGCCGCATGGGCGCCGAACCCGTCGCCCGCCGCGTCGGCCGCCATACGGGCGTCGCGTGCCCGGGCCTCGGGCCCGTCCGGCAGGTGATAGTCCTCGCCCGCCCGCGCGGAGCCGGCCTGGACCCTCGTGGCGGTGGCCAGCCGTCGGCGCACATACCGGTCGAGCGCGTCGGGTACGTCGGCCGGTGCCACGCCCGCGAGGGTGTCGCCGAGCACGGCCGCGTCGACGAGCGCCTGTGCCGCGCCCTGGGCCTGGAACGGCACCATGGCGTGGGCGCTGTCTCCGAGCAGGGTCACCCGGCCGGTGTTCCACCGTGCGAGCGGGGCCCGCGTGTGGATACCGTAGCGGAGCATCGACCCCGCCCGTTCGAGGATGGTGAGCACCCGGGGTTCCCAACCGTCGTACGCGCGCAGTGCCTCCGCCGGCTCGGCCCGCGCCGTCCATGACTCCTGGGCCGCCTCCGTCCCGACGGCGCCCACGACATTGAGCAGATCCCCACGACGCACCCAGTAGTGCACGAAGTGCCGTCCGGGTCCGAGCCAGAGGGCGAAGTCCGGCAGGTCCAGGTCGGCCACCTCGGCGGCCGGCAGCAGCGCCCGGTAGGCGGCGGTCCCCGAGTACAGGGCCTTGTCCGCGCCGAACAGCCACTGACGTGCGGCAGACCGCACACCGTCCGCCGCCACGACCAGGTCGGCCTCCAGTCGCTCGCCGGCGGCCGTCGTCACCCTGGCGGACTTGTCGTCCTGCCCGATGCCCACGACCGAAGTGTCGAGCCGCACCGACTCGGGCGGCACCGCGGCGGCCAGCGCCTGGTGCAGATCGGCCCGGTGGGCCTGAAGGTACGGCGCCCCGAACGCGTCCTCGGCCTCGCGCCCCAGCGGGTAATGGCAGATCTCGGCCCCGTCCGACCAGGTACGAAAGCTCAGCCGGGACGGCCGGGTGGACTGTGCGGCGACCTCGTCGAGCAGGCCCAGCCGACGCAGCACACGCGTGGCGTTCGGCGCGAGCTGGATCCCCGCGCCGATCTCGGTGAACCGCGGGGTCTGCTCGACGAGTGTCACCTCCCACCCGGCGCGCCGCAGACTCAGCGTCGCGGCCAGCCCCCCGATACCCGCCCCCATGACGATCGCCCTCATGCCCCCACCTCAGGTCGACGTCCGTTCAAGCTACCGGCGGACTCGGACATACGGCAGACATGCGGCAGGCGCCGGGCGCCGGGCGCCGGGCGCAATGACAACGGCCCCCTTATCGATGAGCTTCGCCTGAGGCCACACTTCCCCGTGTCGGATGGCGGAGGACGCCCGAACCGACAACTGTGGCCTCGCCCCCCGCTCTTGAGGGGCGCGGGGAACTGCGCGACAAGCCACGACGCACCCGTACCCGCACCCGAAAGTCTCGCGCCGCCTCCCCCGTCAAGGCGCGGCGTCCGGGGCGGAGCCCCGAGAGGACACGAAGGCAGGCGGCAGGCGCGCGGCGGCCATCGGCCACCGCGCGCCGCCACCACTCAGAGCGGGGTCCGCTCCACGGGGATCCACAGTTCCGCGTCCGCCCGCGCCGCGTCCTCGGACAGGCGGGTCCGCAGGATCTCGGGGCCCGGACGGCTCCGATACGGATTGGACGGGAACCACTGGGTGAACACGTCCCGCCACAGGTACTGGAGTGCCTGCGGGAACGGCCCGGAGTTCTCGAAGACGGCCCAGGTCCCGGCCGGCACGGTGAGTTCGTCCATGCCGTCGGGTACGGCGGCGCGGGTCACCGCGCCGTGGAAGTAGTCGAGTTCGGTCCCTTCGGCCCGACCGTCGTCGAGATTGTCACTGATCGAGACGATCCCCTCCGGTTCCTGGTCGGACAGGTTCTCGATCTGCCGCAGTGTCTCCTGGCCGATGCTCCGGATGAAGTCGGCGATCGCCGGATTCATCCCCTCGTGCACGAGCGGCACCCGGGCCTTCCGCCCGACCACCCGGAACTCCTCCTTCTCCACGACCCGGTATCGCATACTGCTGCTCCCTTCGACGACGAGTCGGAAGGACATCCGGGGCTGGGAGCGCAGACTCGCACCGGTCCGCCGGGCCTCCCCGGGGCCGACGCCGTGCATCGCGCGGAACGCCCGCGCGAACGCCTCCCCCGAGCCGTAGCCGTAACGCACCGCGATCTCCAGCAGCGTCCGCTCGCCCGCCAGCACCTCGGCGCCCGCGACCGTCAACCGCCGGCGCCGGACGTACTCCGACAGCGGCATCCCCGCCAGCGCGGAGAACAGCCGCCGCAGGTGATACTCCGACGTCACCGCGATCCGTGCCAGGTCGGCCATCTCGATCCGCTGATCGAGCCGGCGCTCGATGTGCTCCATGGCCTCGTTCAGCCGCTCCAGCACCCCGGTCTCCTTCCCTTTCGATCACCCACGTTAGGAAGGAGTCACTCTGCCGCACCCGACATCCTGTGCCCGCTGCGGTCGGGTACGTGACCTGGGGGTGCCCCGCCCGGCTCCGCCAATGACGAACGTGACGCTGATCAGCAAGGCCCAGGAAACCCACTTGGACACCGACACCGGCTCCCAGCCATGAAGCTGATACGGGTACCGCCACGCTCCGAGATACGTGGCGATGTTCTCGGCCAGCCACAGGAAGAAGCCGATCAGGGCGAAGGACAGCGCCAGCGGCATCCGATGCCGGCGTTCACCGATCGTGTAGTGCGCCCATGTCCCCGTGGTCACGGCCAGCAGCAGACCGCCGAGCAGCAGGCGCAGGTCCGGGAGCCAGTGATGAGACAGGAAGTTGACGTACAGGCCGACGGCCAGGAGGGCGGTGACGCGGGCCCGGTAACCGGTCAGGGTCAGGTCGAGCAGCCGCCAGGACCGGCAGACGTAGCTGCCGACAGCGGCGTACATGAACCCTCCGTACAGCGGCACACCGGCGAACTTGGCCAGCCCCGGCTCGGGATAGGTCCATGACCCCACCCGCACCTTCACCAGCTCGAAGGCGAGCCCCAGGACATGGCAGACGGCCACGACCGCCACCTCCCGCCTGGTCTCCCACCCCAGCACAAAGCCCACGCCGGTGAGCAGCACCCCGTACGCCAGCAGCAGGTCATAGCGCGCCACCGGCAGCGCCGGGAGCAGTTTCGAGACCGCCATCCCACCCAACAGCGCGACCGCGAAGGCGCAGCACCGCGCCTGCGACCACGCGAACCGGAGCAGCTGCCGACTGATCACTCCGGCGCCGTACATGATCGTGTGCATGTTCACGTAGAGCGGTCCGGCAGCGACAACGGTTGCGCCCTTTGCCTTTCCCGTGCCTGGACGCCCCTTTCCCATTTTCGCCGTCGGCCGGTCTGAACCATTGGAGCGCTGCGGTCCGGACGACGGCACCGGCGCCCCCGGCAAGGGGCGCGCTGTCATCCCAGCCGATACGTCCGCGCGCCATTTGCGCTGCGCCCTGTGGCGGTTGGTCGCGGCTCGTCAGAATGTCACCCCTCGGCTCACGGTGATCGGAGCCGGTTCGGCACGGGCGGCGCGGGTCTCCCGGCCTTGCTGCGTCTGTGGCCCCGCTCCGACCTTCGGTCATGGCTCCCGGCAGACGGCGTGGCTGTCTCTGGGACGTCGACGGACGGATGATGGTGCATCGTGGTGGAGCCGCTTCGGCATGGTACGGATCCCGGGCGCGTCGGGCCGTTCGAGCTGATGGCCCGTCTGGGCTCCGGCGGCATGGGCAGCGTGTACCTCGCCCGCCGCACCGACGGCGGTCTGCTCGTGGCGTTGAAGACGATCCGGGCCGAGCTCTCGGCGGAACCCGGTTACCGCGAGCGCTTCGCCCGTGAGATCGAGATCGCCCGCGCGGTCCTCAGCGTGCACACCGCGCAACTCGTCGACTTCGACGCCGAGGCGGACACGCCCTGGCTGGCGACGGAACTCGTCCACGGTCCGAACCTGGCTGACGTACCGGCCGGGCGCGGCCGGCTGCCCGACGGCAGCGTGCGGGTCCTGGCAGCCACCCTGGTGGAGGCGCCGGCGGCGCTCCACACCGCCGGCATCGTGCCCCGCTATGTGAAGCCGTCCAACATCATCCTCGCCGAGACCGGACCACGCCTGGTCGACTTCGGGGTCGCGCGGCCGGTGGGACAGGTCGGGCTGACCTCCACGGGGCAGTTCGTCGGCAGTGTGGTCTACGCCTCGCCAGAGCAGTTGCTCGCCCAACGGCTCGCTCTCACCGTCGCCCTGGTGCTGGCGGCGAGCCTCCTCGTCGTGACGGGCGTGTCGCTGGCGGGACAGGGCAGCGGGCCCTGGTCCGAGACGGACCGACCCGGCGCCTTCGACGGGATGCTCACCTTCCCGCTGCTCGTCTCGGACGGATATGTCCTCCGATACTCCTTCCAAGACGACTACTCGGACGTCGAACTGGGCACCGCGACCGTGCCCCACCTCGGCATCTCCCGCTACAGCGACGAGTTCTTCGCCGTCGCCCTGTCCGCGGACCGCACGTCCGGCGGGCTGCAATTGGTGTTCGCGTCGGCGGGAGACTCGACCTTGCGGAGCCCCCAGACGTCGTGCCTGAACCAGGGCGGCGCGGAGGAGTACCCGGAAGGCGTCCGGCTGCTCCACGAGTAGTCGACGCGTGCGTACCGGTCCACGAAGGACGAGCCGTCGGAGCCGGTGTGCGACAGCGTCTGGTGGTCGGCCATGTCCTGGCTGTGGTTCTGCGCGGCCTCGGTGAGCTCCGGTACGCCGACGCCCTCCTCGGCAGCACGAGCGTGTCGTGAGACAGGCCGGCAGTGATCGGGCTGGGCGACGCTCAGGGCCTGGCTGCGTGGCTGTGGGCGATCTCCACGAATGGGCCAGGGCCTGCCCGATCGGCGGGGAGTAACACCGA